>JAGAJY010000086.1 GCA_017848125.1 Oscillospiraceae bacterium | reverse complement strand
GTTATTTTGCAAAATGCTTGCAATTCAGGGAAAAGTATGTTATAATACTTCTTGCGTGACTGCGAATGATATGCGATGAAGCGGAAGGTTGCTTACGGTTTGTAAGGGAATTTCCGCAGAGTATGTCCGATTTTAAACCGGGCGGCTGTAATACCGAACACAGTTAGTGTCTCAAACCACAGGCGGATTCTGTCTGAAGGTGAGCGCTTTGTGTATGCACGGCACCCGAAAGCATTATTTAAGATGTTTTTGGGATTTTTTATGTCGTTTATCACGAAACGCACGGCGGCGTGTGAGTAAAAACATCGGCGGCGGCGTGGATACAGATAAATATTGGGTGTTGCAAACTCGTCCCCCAACAAATTTTTCAGGAGGCGATTTTAATGGCAGTCAATGAAAAAATCAGAATCAAGGTCAAGGGCTATGATCACGCTGTTGTAGATGCAGCAACCGCTAAGATCGTAGAGGCTGCTAAGCGCAGCGGAGCTAAGGTTTCCGGCCCTATCCCCCTTCCCACAGACAAGGAGATCGTTACAATCCTCCGTGCTGTGCACAAGTACAAGGATAGCCGTGAGCAGTTCGAGATGAGAACACACAAGAGACTTATCGACGTTCTCAGACCCACTGCAAAGACCACAGAGGCTCTTCAGGGTCTTGAGCTTCCCGCAGGCGTTGACATCGTAATGGAAATCAAGTAATCCGATTTCCCGCAGAGCATTACTGCAAAGATGTCAGAAATGTGGGGTCAATGTTGACGTAAAGGTCAACCAATAACCTAAAGGGAGGAAAAATTATGACAAAGGCAATCATCGGTAAGAAAATCGGTATGACACAGATTTTCGATGAGGCAGGAAAGGTTATTCCTGTTACCGTTGTTGAAGCCGGCCCCTGCGTTGTCGTTCAGAAGAAGACTGTTGAGAACGACGGTTACAGCGCAGTTCAGTGCGGTTTCGGCGACATCAGAGAGAAGCTCGTTAACAAGCCTGTAAAGGGTCACTTTGCAAAGGCTGACGTTGCTCTCAAGAGAACACTCAAGGAGTTCAGACTCGACAATGCAGAGTCCCTCAATGTGGGTGATGTACTCAAGGCTGATACTTTCGAGGTAGGCGACATCGTTGATGTTTGCGGTACTTCCAAGGGTAAGGGCTTCCAGGGTACTATCAAGAGAAACAATAACGCAAGACTTAAGGAAACTCACGGTACAGGACCTGTTCACAGACATGCAGGTTCCATGGGCGCATGCTCCTCACCCTCCAGAATCTTCAAGGGCAAGGCACTTCCCGGACATATGGGCGCTGAGAGAGTTACCGTTCAGAACCTTGAGATCGTTAAGATCGACGTTGAAAACAATCTTATCGCAGTAAAGGGCGCTATCCCCGGTCCCAAGAACGGTATCGTTACTATCGTTGACTGCGTTAAGAAGGCTTAATGGAAGGAGGAAGCGATAATGCCTAATATTAAGGTTATGGATATGACAGGTAATGAGGTTTCCACCATTGAGCTGTCAGATGCAATTTTCGGTATTACACCCAATGTTTCCGCTATGCACACAATGGTTGTAAATTACCTTGCTAACCAGAGACAGGGCACACAGTCCACTCTTACCCGTACTGAGGTAAGCGGCGGCGGAAGAAAGCCCTGGAGACAGAAGGGTACAGGTCATGCAAGACAGGGTTCAACAAGAGCTCCCCAGTGGACACACGGCGGCGTTGCTCTCGGCCCCAAGCCCAGATCTTACCGTTTCACTGTTAACAAGAAGCTGAGAAGACTTGCTATCAAGTCTGCTCTTTCTTCCAAGGTTCTGTCAGGCGATATGATCGTTCTCGACAGCATCACCATGAACGAGTACAAGACCAAGGATATGGTTAAGATGCTCGGCGCTGTAGGCGCTCAGGGCAAGGCTCTCATTGTTATGCCCGAGGTTGATTCCAAGGTTATCAAGAGTGCTGCAAATATCCCCGGCGTTAAGACTGCTCTCGTAAACACAATCAACGTTTACGACATCCTCAACTACGACAAGTTCGTTGTTGTTAAGGACGCAGTTGCAAAAATTGAGGAGGTGTATGCATAATGACTGCACAGGACATCGTAATCAAGCCCATCATCACTGAAAAGAGCATGGGCGGTCTGCAGGAAAACAAGTACACTTTCAAGGTTGCTAAATGCGCTAACAAGATCGAGATCGCTAAGGCTGTTGAAGAGCTCTTCGGCGTTCAGGTCGCAAGCGTTAACACCATGAACGTGAGAGGCCGTGCTAAGAGAGTCGGCATGAACAGAGGAACTACTCCTTCCTGGAAAAAGGCTATCGTTACTCTCAAGGAAGGCTCCAAGACCATCGAATTCTTTGATGGTATGATGTAATCCGAGTCTTCGGATAACCGTTTTCCGAAACGGAATGTATGGAGGATATTTATCCTTCGCAAAACCACTTTAAGGAGTTGAATCGAAAATGGCTATTAAAACATATAAGCCTACGACCCCTTCAAGACGTCAGATGACTGTTACTGACTACAGCGTTCTTTCTAAGGTAGAGCCTGAGAAGAGCCTTCTCGCTCCTCTTTCCAAGAAGTCCGGTAGAAACAGCTACGGTCGTATCACTGTTCGTCACAGAGGCGGCGGAAACAGAAGAAAATACAGAATCATCGATTTCAAGAGAGACAAGCAGGGCATGAACGCTACTGTTATGACTCTTGAGTACGATCCCAACAGAAGCGCATTCATCGCTCTCGTTCAGTACGAGGACGGTGAGAAGAGATATATCATCGCTCCCTACGGTCTTAAGGTAGGCGACGTTGTAAGAGCAGGCGCTGACGCTGACATCAAGCCCGGCAACGCTCTCAAGCTCGGCGACATTCCCGTTGGTACTTTCATTCACAATCTTGAGCTTTATCCCGGCAAGGGCGCTCAGCTTGTTAGATCCGCAGGCAACATGGCTCAGCTTATGGGTAAGGAAGAGGATTACGCTCTCGTAAGACTTCCTTCCGGCGAGATGAGAAAGATCGCTATCGGCTGCATGGCTACTATCGGTCAGGTCGGCAATATCGACCACGAGAACGTTAACCTCGGTAAGGCAGGACGTACCCGTCACAAGGGCATCAGACCTACAGTCAGAGGTTCTGTAATGAACCCCTGCGATCACCCCCACGGCGGTGGTGAGGGTAAATCTCCCGTTGGACGTCCCGGACCTGTTACTCCTTGGGGCAAGCCCGCTCTCGGTTACAAGACAAGAGCTACCCACAACCGTTCCGATAAGTTCATCGTTAAGAGAAGAAACGGCAAGTAATTTTCCGTCACTTAACCAAACTTCAAAATATTTTATTATACTCATAGGATTCGTAAAGAGGAGAATTGCTGATTTCATCCTCGTGATGAAGTCAGCACAATCTTGCCTCTAAAATCTGAGAGGGGAGGAAAACCAATGAGCAGAAGTATCAAGAAGGGACCTTACGTTCAGGAGGTTCTCTTAAAGAGAGTTATTGCTATGAATGAAGCAGGTGAGAAGAAGGTTCTCAAGACCTGGAGCAGATCCTCAACAATTTTCCCTGATTTCGTAGGTCACACTTTCGCTGTTCACGACGGCAGAAAGCACGTTCCTGTATATGTTACAGAGGATATGGTAGGACACAAGCTCGGTGAGTTTGCACCTACAAGAACTTATAAGGGCCACGCAGGCTCCAAGACATCCAACAACGGCAAGTAAGGCAGAGAGGAGAAGATTTTAATGGAAGCAAGAGCACATCTTACTAATGCTCGCATCGCACCCAGAAAGGTTCAGATCGTTCTCGACCTTATCAGAGGCAAGGACGTTGAAACTGCTATGGCGATCTTAAAGTACACACCCAAGTCTGCTTGTGAATACCTGGAGAAGCTTCTGAAGTCTGCGATCGCAAACGCTGAGAACAATTACGGTATGAATAAGGAAAACCTTATCGTTTCCGAATGCTTCGTTTGCCCCGGACCTATTATGAAGCGTATCATGCCTCGTGCACAGGGCAGAGCTTTCCGCATCAACAAGAGAACTTCCAACGTTACTCTCGTTGTAGCTGAAAAAGAATAAGTCGAAAGAGGAGGTAAATTATGGGACAGAAAGTTAATCCCCACGGTCTGCGTGTAGGCGTTATCAAGGACTGGGATTCCCGTTGGTTTGCAAATAAGGCTACTTTCGGCGATACTCTTGTTGAGGACTATAACGTTCGTAATTTCATTAAGAAGAGCCTTAAGGACGCAGGCGTTCCCAAGGTTGAAATCGAAAGATTCGCAGGCAAGGTTAGAATTCACGTTTACTGCGCTAAGCCCGGTATTGTTATCGGTCGCGGCGGTGAAAATATCGAGAAGCTCCGTCAGTCTGTTGAGAAGATGATGGGCAAGTCTGTTTACATCAACATCGTTGAGGTTAAGCAGCCCGATCTCGATTCTACTCTCGTTGCTGAGAACATTGCTGCTCAGCTCGAAAACCGTGTATCCTACAGACGTGCTATGAAGCAGGCTATCGGCCGTGCTATGAAGCTCGGTGCTAAGGGTATCAAGGTCAGAGTCGGCGGTCGTCTTGCAGGCGCTGAAATCGCAAGAAGCGAGACTTATCACGAGGGTACTATTCCCCTTCAGACCATCAGAGCTGACATCGACTACGGCTTTGCTGAGGCTCACACAACCTACGGCCGTCTCGGTATCAAGGTTTGGATCTACAAGGGTGAAATCCTTAAGGGCGAGGCTTCTGCTGCAAGAGTAAACAAGGCTCCCGCAGAAAAGCCTGAGAGAAAGCGTCGTAACAACGACAACAGAAGACGTGAGGGCGGTAACAGACCCCGTGCAAATAAGAGCGAAGGAGGTAACGCATAATGCTGCTTCCCAAGAGAGTTAAATACAGAAGAGTTCAGAGAGGTAGACTTACCGGTAAGGCACTCAGAGGAAACAAGGTTTCCAACGGTGATTTCGGTCTGCAGGCTCTTGAGCCCGCTTGGATCACCTCCAATCAGATCGAGGCTGCCCGTATCGCTATGACACGTTACATCAAGCGTGGCGGTCAGGTTTGGATCAAGATTTTCCCCGACAAGCCCATCACAGAGAAGCCCGCTGAAACACGAATGGGTTCCGGTAAGGGTTCTCCCGAGTACTGGGTAGCTGTTGTTAAGCCCGGCAGAGTTCTTTTTGAGATCGCCGGCGTTCCCGAGGAGACTGCAAGAGAGGCTATGCGTCTCGCAATGCACAAGCTCCCCATCAAGTGCAAGTTTATTACTAAGGAAGAGGAGGCGAGCAACTAATGAAGGCTTCGGAAATCAGAGATATGACTGCACAGGAGCTGGAGAATAAGCTCGTTGATCTTAAGAAAGAGCTTTTTGCTCTCCGCTTCCAGCACACTGTTAATCAGCTTGACAATCCTGCACGTTTAAAGGCTGTTAAGAAGGACATCGCTCGCATCAAGACTATCCAGCGTGAGCAGTCCAACGCTAAGTAAGGGAGGACATTATAATGGCTGAAAGAAATCTCAGAAAAACAAGAGTCGGCAAGGTAGTTTCCAATAAGATGGATAAGACTATCGTTGTTGCTATTCAGGATAATGTAAAGCACCCCCTTTACAAGAAGATCATCAAGAGAACCATCAGACTCAAGGCTCACGATGAGCAGAACATCTGCAACATCGGCGACAGAGTTGAGATCATGGAAACTCGTCCTCTTTCCAAGGACAAGAGATGGAGACTTGTTGAGGTTATCGAAAAGGCTAAGTAATCAGTTCTTTTCCGATATGGAGCTTTCACCGAAACTTTTTTGAGAAAATTTCCTAAAAGGTATTGACAAATGAGTTTCGGTGTGGTATAATCAAAATGTTGCTGATGTCAGGTTGAGTGTGAGGTTATGCTCGATACACCCGGCAACGTTGAGATGTCAAATCAATTTAAATGTGATATTCGGTATCAGGCAGGTGTATTCCTGCCTAATGCCGTATTTCGCTGTTAAGGAAGGAGTTAATGCGCTGTGATACAGATGCAGACTTATTTAAAGGTCGCTGATAACACAGGTGCCAAGGAGCTTATGTGCATCAGAGTTCTCGGTGGTACTCGCAGAAGATATGCTAATATCGGCGATGTTGTTGTTGCTTCGGTTAAAAAAGCAACACCAGGCGGCGTTGTTAAGAAGGGCGACGTTGTTAAGGCAGTTATCGTTCGTTCCGCTAAGGGTCTCCGCAGAGAGGATGGTACTTACATCCGTTTCGATGAGAACGCAGCAGTTATCATCAAGGAGGACAAGAACCCCAGAGGAACACGTATTTTTGGACCTGTTGCAAGAGAGCTCCGTGACAAGGATTATATGAAGATCCTTTCCCTCGCTCCCGAGGTTCTTTAATGGAGGTGCCGCACAATGAATAAGAAGTTACACGTTAAAACAGGCGACACTGTTGTTATTCTTTCCGGTAAGGATAAGGGCAAGCAGGGTAAGGTTCTTGAGGTTTCTCCCAAGGAGCAGAAGGTTATCGTTGAAGGCCTTAATATCGTTACCAAGCACGTTAAGCCCCGTCAGATGGGTCAGCAGGGCGGCATTGTAAAGTGCGAAGCTCCCCTCTATGCATGCAAGGTTATGGCAGTTTGCCCCAACTGCGGCAAGCCCACAAGACTCGGCCACAAGATCGAGGCTGACGGCACTAAGACCAGAGTCTGCAAGCACGCAGGCTGCGGCAAATCATACTAATGAAAGGAGTTACCTACCATGGCAGCAAATCTTAAGGAATTATATGTCAGCACAGTAGCTCCCTCACTTATGAAGAAGTTCAGCTACAAGAGCGTTATGCAGATCCCCAAGATCGACAAGGTCGTTATCAACGTCGGCGCAGGCGAGGCTAAGGACAACTCCAAGGTTATCGACGCTATCATGAACGACCTCGCTCTCATCACAGGTCAGAAGCCTGTTGTATGCCGTGCTAAGAAGTCGGTTGCAAACTTCAAGCTCCGTGAGGGTATGCCTATCGGCGTTAAGGTTACTCTCAGAGGCGAGAAAATGTACGAGTTCCTCGACAGACTTTTCAATGTTGCGTTCCCCCGTGTTCGTGACTTCAGAGGAATCAACGGAAACTCTTTCGACGGAAGAGGAAACTACTCCACAGGTATCAAGGAGCAGCTCATCTTCCCCGAGATCGAGTACGATAAGATTGATAAGGTTCGCGGTATGGATATCAACATCATCACAACCGCTAATACCGACGAAGAAGCAAAAGAGCTGCTCGAGCTTATGGGCGCTCCCTTTGCTAAGTAATTGGGAGGGTTAATTAAATGGCTAAAACTTCAATGAAGATCAAGCAGCAGAGAACTCCTAAGTACTCTACCAGAGCTTACAACAGATGCAAGATCTGCGGCAGACCCCACGCTTATCTCAGAAAGTTCGGCATTTGCCGTATCTGCTTCAGAGAGCTTGCTCACAAGGGTCAGATCCCCGGCGTGAAGAAGGCAAGCTGGTAATCAGAAGCTTTACTTGTATCTATTACGCTATTTTTTAAGGAGGTCAAAGGTATGCAAATTACCGATTCAATTGCTGATATCCTTACGAGAATCCGTAACGCTAACACTGCTAAGCACGCTACTGTTGATGTGCCCGCTTCCAACATGAAGAAGGCTATCACTCAGATTCTCGTTGATGAAGGTTATATCAAGAGCTATCAGATAATCGACGACGGCAAGCAGGGTATTATCAGAATCACCCTCAAGTACGGCGAAAATAAATCTCAGGTCATCACCGGTCTGCGCAGAGTTTCCAAGCCCGGCCTTCGCATTTACTCCAGCTGTGAGGATATGCCCAAGGTTATGAAGGGTCTCGGTATTGCCATTGTGTCAACTTCCAAGGGAGTTATGACTGACAAGAAGGCAAGAGAGCTCAATGTCGGCGGCGAAGTCCTTGCATTTGTATGGTAAGGAGGAACTAAAGCTATGTCAAGAATAGGCAGAAAGCCCATTGCTGTTCCCGCAGGCGTTGATGTTAAGATCGACGGTACTACACTTACTGTTAAGGGTCCCAAGGGCACACTCACAAAGTCCTTCCACAAGGATATGATCATCAAGCAGGAGGGCGCAGAGCTCATCGTTGAGCGTCCTTCCGAAAATAAAATGCACAAGTCCCTTCACGGACTTACAAGAACTCTCGTTTCCAATATGGTTGAGGGCGTTACAAACGGCTTCTCCAAGTCTCTCGACATCGAGGGTATCGGTTACAGAGCTCAGAAGCAGGGTAAGAACCTTGTTATGAACCTCGGTTATTCTCACCAGGTTATCGTTCCTGAGATCGACGGCATCACAATTGATGTTCCCGCTGCTACTAAGATCATCGTTAACGGTATCGACAAGCAGGTCGTTGGTCAGATCGCAGCAGAGATCAGAGAGAAGAGACCTCCCGAGCCTTATAAGGGCAAGGGTATCCGTTACACAGGCGAGCGTATCATCCGTAAGGAAGGTAAAGCCGGTAAGGGTAAGAAGTAATTTCTTTCTTCGTTTTATTCATTCAATACGAAAGAGAATGGGACAGTATCGCACTACTATTCTCCAGTTTGAAAAGGAGTTGAATTATAATGGTTAAGCAGATGGACAGAAAGGCTGCAAGAGCTAAGAGACAGAGAAGAGTTCGCTATAAGATCAGCGGAACTGCTGCTCGTCCCAGACTCAATGTTTTCCGCAGCTCCAAGCATATCTACGCTCAGCTTATTGATGATGTTGCAGGTGTAACTCTCGCAAGCGCTTCCTCTATGGACAAGGGCTTTGAGGGCAACGGCGGCAACAAGGAAGGCGCTTTCAAGGTTGGCGAGGCTATCGCTGCTGCAGCTAAGGCTAAGGGTATCACCGATGTTGTTTTCGACAGAGCAGGCTACCTTTACCACGGCAGAGTTGCTCAGCTTGCTGACGGCGCAAGACAGGGCGGTCTTAACTTCTGATCCCTTGTGATCGGATACACTTTTTAAGGAGGTTTTACTTTTGGCTAAGATAGATGCTACAAACCTTGAGCTTACCGAAAAGGTGGTTGCTATTAACAGAGTTTCCAAGACTGTTAAGGGCGGCCGTATCTTCAAGTTTGCCGCTCTCGTTGTTGTCGGCGACGGCAACGGCACTGTTGGCTTCGGTATCGGTAAGTCAGGCGAAGTTCCCGACGCTATCCGCAAGGGTATCGAGGACGCTAAGAAGAATTTAACTAAAATCGCACTCAGAGGTTCTACTATTCCTCACGAGGTTATCGGCGAATTCGGCGCAGGCAGAGTTCTTATGAAGCCCGCTGCTCCCGGTACAGGTGTTATCGCAGGCGGTCCCGTTCGTGCGGTAATTGAGGTTGCAGGTATCAAGGATATCAGAACCAAGTCTCTCCGTTCCAACAACGCTTGCAACGTTGTAAGAGCTACCCTTCAGGGTCTTACAAGCCTCAGAAGCGCTAAGGAAGTTGCTGCGGTTAGAGGCAAGTCCGTTAAGGAAATTTTAGGCTAAGGAGGATGACAGAAATGGTTACTATCAAGCTTGTAAAGAGTCTTAACAGCTGCAAGAAAGACCAGATCGCTACAGCTCATTCTCTCGGTCTTAAGAAAATCGGCGACACTACTACTCAGCAGGATAACGCTGCTGTTCAGGGTAAAATCAGAAAGATTTCCCACCTCATAAATGTAACAAACGCTTAAATTGCAGGGAGGTGCGATTAGTATGAAGTTATATGAACTTTCTCCCGCTGCCGGCTCCGTTAAGGATGTTAAGAGAGTAGGCAGAGGTCACGGCTCAGGCAACGGCAAGACTGCCGGCAAGGGTCACAAGGGACAGAATGCACGTTCAGGCGGCGGCGTAAGACCCGGCTTTGAGGGCGGTCAGATGCCTATGTCCAGAAGAATCCCCAAGAGAGGATTCAACAATATCTTCGCTGTAAAGTATTCTACAGTTAACGTTTCCGATCTCGAAAACTTCGTAGACGGTACTGTTGTTGACGCTGAGCTCCTCAAGGCAAGCGGTCTCGTTAAGAAAACTGCTAACGGCGGCATCAAAATCCTCGGCAACGGCGAGCTTTCCAAGAACCTTACTGTTAAGGCTCAGGCATTCTCCGCTTCCGCTAAGGAAAAAATTGAGAAGGCAGGCGGGAAGGCTGAGGTGATGTAATGTGTTTCAGACCTTGCGAAACGCTTGGAAAACACCTGAGCTGAGAAAAAAGCTCTTATACACATTACTCATTATTCTGATTTTCCGTCTAGGATGCGCTGTTCCCGTTCCCTTCCTGATCCCTTCGGCTTTGTCCAATATGGTTCAGGATGGCAACATTTTCGGTTATCTCGATATGCTGTCGGGCGGTGCATTATCTAAGGGTACTGTTTTCGCTCTTTCGATTCAGCCCTATATCAACGCTTCAATTATCGTTCAGCTTCTGACATACGCTCTTCCCCCTCTGGAAAATCTCCAGAAGGAAGGTGAGGAGGGCAGAAAAAAGCTACAGAAGATAACAAGCTTCGTTGCTCTTGCCATTTCACTGGTCATGTCCTATGCGTATTACCTCACTATGAGAAGTCAGGGCGCTGTTCAGTACACAAGCGGCTTTGAAGGCGTGTTTACTGCGATAGTAATTATTTCGGTATTCACAGCAGGCTCGAATCTTATCGTATTCCTTGGCAACCTTGTCAACGAAAACGGTATCGGCAACGGTATTTCCATTATTCTTTTTGCAGGTATTGTAGCAAGATTCCCTTCGGATATCATCAATATGTTCAAGGTCGCTATGACCGACAAGCAGAAGTATCTCGGACTTGCTATTCTCGTACTTTTCATCTACGTCGCAATGATCGCATTCATCGTTCTGATGAACAATGCAGAGAGACGTATCCCCATTCAGTATGCCAAGCGTGTTGTGGGCAGAAAGCAGTATGGCGGACAGAACACACATATTCCCGTTAAGATCGCAATGAGCGGCGTTATGCCTATCATCTTCGCAATGGCTTTTATGTCTATCCCCCAGACCCTTGAAATGTTCATCAAGCGTCCCGCAAATCCTGAAGGCTTCTGGCAGAAGTTCTATGTGGGCTTCCTCGATTTCTTCAATTACTCGGGCGGCTGGTATGCTCTTATTTATTTCGTTCTTATTATTGCATTCAACTACTTCTATGTTTCAATGCAGTATAATCCCATAGAAATCGCCAATAATCTCCGTCAGAACAACGGTGGTATCCCCGGTATCAGACCCGGTAAGCCTACAAGCGATTTCATTTCAAGAGTGCTTTCAAAGATCACTCTTATCGGAGCTGTTTGCCTCGGTATTATTGCTGTATTCCCCATACTGTTCCATATGGCAGTTCCTGCTATGAACATTTCTATGGGCGGTACCTCAATACTTATCATCGTAAGCGTTGCTCTTGAAACCGTCAGAACTCTCGAATCCCAGATGATGATGCGTCACCACAAGGGCTTCCTTGAATGATGCACCGCTCAGAAAGGTGGAATTGTCAATGAATCTTATTCTTCTCGGCGCTCCCGGCGCAGGCAAGGGTACTCAGGCTGAGGTTATCAGCAGCACCCTCAACATTCCCCAGATATCTACAGGAAATATTCTCAGAGCTGCCGTTAAAAACGGTACTGAGTGCGGTCTTAAGGCTAAGAGCTTTATGGACGCAGGCGCTCTCGTTCCCGATGAAGTTGTAATCGGTATTCTCAAGGATAGAATCGCTGAGGACGACTGCAAGAACGGCTTCATTCTCGACGGTTTCCCCAGAACTGTTCCCCAGGCTGAGGCTCTCGAAGCTATGGGCGTTCAGATCGACAAGGTTATCGAAATCTCTGTTCCCGATGAGGACATCAAGGCTCGTCTGGGCGGCAGAAGAGTCTGCGAATCCTGCGGCGCTACCTACCACATCGAGTTCAACCCTCCCAAGACTGAGGGCAAGTGCGATAAGTGCGGCGGCAATGCTGTTCAGCGTAAGGACGACGCTCCCGAAACTGTTATCGACAGACTCAAGACTTATCATGAAGCAACTGCTCCTCTCGTTGATTTCTACAAGGGCAAGGGCAAGCTCTCCACCGTTATCGGTCAGAGCGAGGTAGCTGATACCTCCAAGCTGGTTCTTGAAGCAGTTAACGGCTGATTCACGGAAAAGGCGCTGAAATGATAACTATTAAATCAAAATCCGAATTGGAAAAGATGCGTTTAGCCGGTCAGATCTCGGCTAACGCTCTCCACTACGGTGGGCAGTCCATTCGTGTCGGTATGTCAACCTATGAGCTTGATAAGATCATTCACGATTATATTGTAAAGAACGGCGCAAAGCCCAACTTTCTGGGCTACGGGGGTTTCCCCGGTTCCGCCTGCATTTCGATAAATAACAAGGTGATTCACGGTATCCCTTCAAAAACTGAGATAATTCAGGACGGCGATATCGTTAGCATCGACACAGGTGCTTATATTGACGGCTTTAACGGTGACAATGCCTATACGTTTGCTGTCGGTAATGTTTCTGAGGAAGCCAGACAGCTTCTCAAGGTCACTGAGGAATCACTTTATAAAGGGATCGAACAGGCTGTTGTGGGCAATCGTGTAGGCGATATTTCCCACGCAGTTGAGGAGCACTGTACTTCTTATGGATACGGCGTTGTCAGAAAATACGTCGGTCACGGTGTAGGTGCAAAGCTTCACGAATCTCCCGAGGTTCCGAATTTCGGAAAGGCGGGCAGAGGTCCGAGGCTTGTTGCCGGTATGACACTCGCCATCGAGCCTATGATCAATGCAGTAGGTGAAGAAGTTCTCGACAACTTCCCCGACGGCTGGACTGTATTGACTAAATCAGGTTCACTCTCCGCTCATTTTGAGCATACAATCGCAATCACGTCCGATGGTCCCGTAATTCTTACAAGACCTACTATCATTTAAGGGGGACGCTGATGTGGAAGCATTAAGCGGCAGAATAGTCCGCAGCTGTGCCGGAAGGGACAAAGGTCACTTCCTTGTTGTGGTCAGAGCGGACAACAGCTTCGTCTATGTGGCGGACGGTAAGGAACGAAAGCTTGCTTCTCCCAAAAAGAAAAGCTTAAAGCACGTAAAATTTACCAATACTGTTATTGAAACGGAGTCTCTGACCGACAAAAAACTCAGAAGCGTTATTTCGGGGTATTCAGCTGCCTCGGAATCACTAACCGAAAACTAAATCCAAGGAGGCTGTCAGCTTGTCTAAGGAAGATGTTATTGAGATTGAGGGCACTGTTATAGAAGCTCTCCCCAACGCCAACTTTCAGGTTGAGCTTGCTAACGGACATAAGATTCTTGCTCACGTATCGGGCAAACTGAGAATGAACTATATCAGAATCGTTCCCGGCGACAAGGTTACTGTTGAAATGTCCCCATATGACCTTACTAAGGGCAGGATCACTTGGAGAGCCAAGTGAAGCGGTTATCCGCAAATTGCTGATTGTTTCAGCTAAACATTCGATAAGGAGGAATTATAATGAAAGTAAGACCTTCAGTTAAGCCTATCTGCGAAAAGTGCAAGGTTATCAAAAGAAAAGGCAGAATAATGATCATATGCGAAAATCCTAAGCATAAGCAGCGTCAGGGCTGAATGCTGAAGCTGTCTGAATGGGCAGCTTGAAATAAGGATCTATATAGCCATAACACACTGGACTCAAGTCCAAATTTTAATCGGAGGTGTATTCAATATGGCACGTATTGCCGGTGTTGACCTTCCCAAGAATAAGAGAGTTGAAATCGGACTCACTTATATCTACGGTATCGGTCGTAAATCTGCAGAGAATATTCTCGCAAACACAGGTGTAAACCCTGATACAAGAGTTAAGGATCTCAGCGACGACGATGTTGCTAAGCTTCGTGACTTTATCGACCACAACTACATCGTTGAGGGCGATCTCAAGAGAAACGTTGCTCTTAACATCAAGCGTCTTGTTGAAATCGGTTGCTACAGAGGCGTTCGTCACCGTAAGGGTCTGCCTGTAAGAGGTCAGAGAACAAAGACCAACGCAAGAACTCGCAAGGGTCCCGTAAAGACTATTGCTAATAAGAAGAAGTAAGGAGGGAATGAACAATGGCTCAGGTTAAGGGTAAAAAGACTACCATCAGAAGACGTCGTGAACGTAAAAACATTGAAAATGGCGCTGTTCATATCCAGTCCACTTTCAACAATACTATCGTAACTATCACCGATACCCAGGGCAACGCTCTTTCTTGGGCGTCTGCAGGCGGTCTCGGCTTCAGAGGTTCCAAGAAGTCCACTCCTTTCGCTGCTCAGACTGCTGCTGAAACAGCTGCAAGAGCTGCTATGGAGCACGGCCTCAAGACCGTTGAGGTTTACGTTAAGGGCCCCGGTGCAGGAAGAGAAGCTGCTATCAGAGCTCTCCAGACTGTAGGTCTTGAAGTAAGACTTATCAAGGATGTTACTCCTATTCCTCACAACGGCTGCCGTCCTCCCAAGAGAAGACGTGTCTAATTTTCAGGAGGTGTTATTGAAATGGCTTTAAATAAAGAACCTATCCTCAAGAGATGCAGATACCTGGGCATCAGCCCCATGGTAATGGGCGTTTCTAAGGAGTCCAAGAGAAATCCCGGTGCTAACAGCAGAAAAAAGGTTTCTGAGTATGGTATGCAGCTCAAGGAAAAGCAGAAGCTGAAGTTCATCTACGGCGTGCTTGAAAAGCCCTTCTACCACTACTTCGAGATCGCTTCCAAGATGGAGGGCAAGGCCGGTGATAACCTAATCACTATCCTCGAATCCAGACTTGATAACGTAGTTTACAGAATGGGTCTCGCTCTCACAAGACGTGAGGCAAGACAGCTCGTTACTCACAGACATTTCACTGTAAACGGCAAGCGTGTTAACATTCCCTCTTACCGTATCAAGGAAGGCGATGTTATCGCTCTCTACGAGGGAAGCCGCAGCAGCACTAAGTTCAAGGATGTTGTTGAGCAGACTGCTACAAGAGTAGTTCCTCTCTGGCTTGAGGCTGACAAGGCAAACTTCTCCGTTAAGGTTGCAAGAATGCCCAGCGTTGAGGATCTCGATTACGAGACTTCCACACACCTTATCGTCGAGCTGTACTCCAAGTAATAGCTTCCAATATACTGTGCACCGCATTCTGCGGCGCATAGGTATATTAACGTTTATTATCAATGCGACTATAGGAGGGTTTTAATAATGCTTGAAAAAATCGAAAAGCCGGAAATTGATACCGTCAAGCTGGACGTAAACGGCACTTACGGTATGTTCGTTCTCGCTCCTCTTGAGCGCGGCTATGGTACTACTCTGGGCAACAGCCTCAGACGTGTACTGCTCTCCTCGCTTCCGGGTGTTGCCGTTACTTCGGTTAAGATAGACGGCGTTCACCACGAATTATCCACAATTCCCGGGGTTAAGGAAGATGTTACAGAGATCATTCTTAATCTTAAAGGTCTGACAGCTAAGCTTTACGGCGAGGGTCCCAAGACCATCTATATCGAGGCTGAGGACGAGTGTGAGGTTACTGCGGGCGATATAAAGACTGATTCTGAGGTCGATATCCTCGTTCCCGATATGCACATCGCTACTCTCGGTAAGGACGCAAAGCTTTATATGGAGATAACCATTGACAGAGGCAGGGGATATGTTCCCGCTGAAAAGAACAAGCAGCTTTTCAACCTCGGTATCGACGTTATCGCTGTTGACTCTATCTACACGCCTGTACTGAAGGTAAACTTCCGTGTCGAGGATACTCGTCTCGGTCAGGTTACAGATTACGACAAGCTTATCCTTGAGGTATGGACCGATGGTACTGTATCCGCTAAGGAGGCTGTGTCTCAGGCAGCCAATCTCCTCATTGAGCATCTGAAATCCTTCAGCAATCTCTCTGATGAGTCTGCTATCACCGAAATTATGGTGGAGAAGGACGATAAGGGCAAGGAAAAGATCCTGGAGATGACCATTGAGGAACTTGACTTATCAGTACGTTCCTTTAACTGCTTGAAGCGTGCGGGAATAAACACAGTTGAAGATCTGATAAACAAATCAGAAGAAGAAATGATGAAGGTTAGAAACCTTGGTAAGAAGTCCTTTGACGAGGTTAAGGAGAAGCTCCAGTCCCTCGGCTTTGACCTCAGCACCGAGGAAGAATAACCGTTCAATATTTGGTAAGGAGTGAATCACAATGCCGGGAACCAGAAAACTGGGCAGAACAAGCGACCATAGAAAGGCTATGCTGAGAGCTATGGTTACATTCCTGCTTGAGAATGGCAGAATTGAAACAACAGTTACCAGAGCGAAGGAAGTTCGTTCTATGGCTGAAAAGATGATAACAACAGCTAAGACCAATGACCTTCACTCTAAGCGTCAGGTTCTTGCTTATGTTACTAAGGAAGATGTTGTCAAGAAGCTTTTTGACGAGATCGCTCCCAAGTACGCTGATGTTAATGGCGGTTACACCAGAATCGTAAAGATCGGTCCCCGCCGTGGCGATGCTGCTGAAATGGCAGTAATCGAGCTTGTTTAATAAAAGCTGAATTTCTCCGCTTCTCATAGAGAGGCGGAGTTTTTTTGCGGTGATAAAGAAATGAAATCAGTACAAAGCCGATTCATAATCAGCCTGTTATATTGACGAGTTTTTTTATTCGTGATATAATATACTTATTCAAAACTCTTATGAAACTAAGGATTATGCAATGAAAAGACTTGTGATAGGAATGACCGCCCACGTTGACGCAGGAAAGACAACGCTTTCAGAGGCAATGCTCTATGTCAGCGGTGAGCTGAGAAAGCTTGGGCGTGTGGATAAGCGTGACTCATTTCTGGATACCCATTCAATAGAGCGCAGCAGAGGAATAACCGTTTTCTCAAAGCAGGCTGTAATGCGCTTGGGTGAGGACGAATATACCCTTCTCGACACCCCCGGACACTCGGATTTCTCAGCTGAGACTGAGCGTGCCCTGTCGGTGCTTGACTGCGCTGTACTCGTTATCAGCGGAATAGACGGTGTTCAGAGCCATACAATGACCATCTGGAAGCTTCTCAGGCGGTATAATATTCCTGTGTTCATATTTGTGAACAAAACGGATATTTCTGTTACGGGAAAGGACTATCTGCTGGCGGAGCTTAAAGCAAGGCTTTCTCACAGGGTAACGGATTTCACTCCAAAAGAGGATAAGACTCCTTTTTTGGAGGAGCTTGCAGAGCTTGACGAGGATATGATGAACAGCTTTCTCGAATCGGAGAGCATTTCCCGTGAGCAGATATGCAAAGCGGTTTCGGAGAGAAATGTTTTCCCCTGCTATTTCGGCTCGGCACTTAAACTGACAGGTATAAGAGAGCTTCTTGACGGAATTTCCGACTACACCCAAATGCCTGAGTACGGCTCGGAGTTTGCCGCAAGGGTGTATAAAATAACCGCCGACGGAAATCAGCGGCTTACTCATATGAAGATAACAGGCGGCAGTCTCCCTGTGCGCACGGAGATAAACGGCGAAAAGGTTACTTCTGTGCGTATCTATTCGGGAGCGAAATTCACAACGGCAGATACAGCCTGTGCAGGCACACTTGCGGCAGTCACAGGACTGACATCAACCGCCGCAGGTGACTGTCTTGGTGCGGAAAACAAGTCTGTAACGCCTATGCTGGAGCCTGTGCTCACCTATCGTCTGATACTTCCCGAAAACATTGATGTGCATACAATGTACAGAAATATGCTTGTTCTTGAGGAGGAAGACCCGACCCTTAGAGTTGCCTATGATTCGGTTTCCTCTGAGATAAGCGTCAGCCTTATGGGTATGATACAGCTTGAAGTTCTTACGGCGGTGATAAAGGAGCGTTTCGGCACAGATGTAAGCTTTGACAGAGGCAGTATCGCCTACAAGGAAACCATAACCGCCCCTGTTGTGGGTATAGGGCACTATGAACCCCTGAGACACTATGCAGAAGCTCATCTTCTCCTTGAACCACTGCCCAAAGGAAGCGGCATTGTCATATGCTCTGACTGCCCCGAGGATATTCTTGACAGAAATTATCAGCGGCTTATTATGTCAAATCTTCACGATAAAATACATCTGGGTGTTTTAACAGGCGCACCTCTTACCGATGTAAAGATAACTCTGATAACTGGAAAAGCACACCTTAAACACACAGAGGGCGGCGATTTCCGTCAGGCGGCTTACAGAGCGGTGCGAATGGGACTTATGCAGGCAAAATCACAGCTTCTCGAGCCCTTTTACAGCTTCACTCTGGAGATACCCTCGGAATGTACGGGCAGAGCGCTGAACGACCTGCAGCAGATGGGAGCAGAGTTTTCGTCACCTGAGATCAGGTCAGACACGGCGGTTATCACAGGAAATGCCCCCGTTTCGGAAATGGCTGATTACCACACCTCCGTTGCTTCATACACCAAGGGAAAGGGACGGCTTTCCTGCGTTTCGGGAGGATATTTCCCCTGTCACAACGAGGCTGATATTGTAAAAAGCAAGGGCTACGACCCCGAAAGAGACACAGACAATCCCGTCGACAGCGTTTTCTGTGCAAACGGTGCAGGCTTTGTTGTCAAATGGAACGAGGTCAGCTCATATGCTCATATGGATAACGGCATTACTCTTTGCAGAAAAGATGAGGAGGAACGCCCCTCACAGCCTGTTTCCCGAAGCGTTTCCTATGCAGACGATGAGGAGCTTATGGCTATTTTCGAGCGCACCTACGGCAAGAAAAGCATTGACCGAGAAAAGGAGCTGAGACGGCATTACGAAGAGCCTGTGCGAAAGCCGAAGCCGCTGCCCAAAGGTCCGGAATATATTCTTGTTGACGGCTACAACATAATATTTGCATGGGATGAGCTGAAAAAGGCGGCTGAGGAAAACCTTGACCTTGCAAGAAATATGCTTATACGAATGTTATGCAACTTTCAGGGGTACAAAAAATGCGAGCTTATCGTTGTGTTTGACGCTTACAGAGTCAAGGGAGAGCACAGGGAGATAGAAAAGCACGGAGGCATATCTGCGGTTTACACCAAGGAGGCGGAAACTGCGGATATGTACATTGAAAAGGTCACTCACGAGCTTGCAAAGGAGCATCGTGTCAGGGTCGCAACATCAGACGGAGCGGAGCAGGTCATCATACTCGGCAACGGTGCATACCGTGTATCCGCATCGGAATTTTACGCCGAGGTAAAGGCGGCAGAAGCAGAGATACAGGGTATAATCCACAAAAATTCCCTGACGGGCAGGAATGTTCGGGGAATAACCATACGAAGCGATAAAGCTGAACAATAAAATATCCCCCAAGGAATGGCTGATTCCTTGGGGGATATTCTGCGTATCGCATAGATACCATTTTTCTCATACTTGAAATATACTTCGCTTTTCCGAAAAAGTCAACAGCTTTTATGCAATTCATTTTATCATAATTTGACAAAATTTTTATGATGTGATATGACGATGACAAATAAGACAGCAACAAGCCTGAAAAGGTGAGCCGCCATTTTAAATAAAGGTTAGAGCCCACAGGGAAGAGCAGTTCTCTGTGGGCTCGTTTTTGTTCATTTTGAACATATCTCATTGTAATTATATTATACACCGCTTTTCCGAAAAAGTCAATAGCTTTTTCAAAAGCTTTACTGACTGTCGGTATCAGCCTTTTCGCTGACTGTTACTTTCAGACGGATAATGCGGTTTTCCTCAGCCTCTAAGACCTCAACGACAAATCTGCCGCTTTCGATAACATCACCCGAAACGGGTATCCTGCCGAAAAGCTCCATTGCCCAGCCGCCCATAGTATAGCTTTCGCTGTCAACAGCGTCCTCGTCAAGCTCCGCATATTCCTCAAAATCGCTTACATTAAGCTCTGCGGCACATTCATAGGAATTGTCCGAAAGCTTGGTGCAGGAATGAACGACCTCGTCAGTCTCGTCATAGATCTCTCCCAGAAGCTCCTCGATAAGATCCTCCATAGTGACCATACCGTAAGTGCCGCCGTACTGATCCTTGATTATCGCCATATGTATCTTTTCCTTCTGCATACGGGCAAGGACCTCGGAAACGGTTGCAAATTCGGTGGTGTAGATAAGGTCGTGGATAATGCTTTCGATCCCCGTGGGGTTCTTGTCGCTGATTACCATACGGAAGAAATCACGCTCGTGGATAAAGCCGATGATGTTGTCAATATTCTTGTCGTAAACGGGCATTCTCGAATACTGCTCCCTGAAAAACACCTCACGGATATGCTCAATGCTGTCGTTTCTTTCCACAGCGATAATACGAACTCTTGGAATAAGCACCTCGGAAACGTTCTTGTCGTCAAATTCAAGCGCCGAGCGCACAAGCTCGCTTTCCTGCTCCTCCAGAACGCCCTCCTCCTCGATCTCGTCAATGATGTATTTCAGCTCGTCCTCGGTAACAGAGGGGGCGTCGCTGCCGTTTCCGAAAAGCCTTGCGGCAAGCTTCTGCAATGAGCCGAAAATCACCGTAACAGGGGTAAGAACTATGATAAACAGGTTAAGAAACGGACTGATCATAAACGCCATTTTATCGGCGTGCTGCTTTGCAATGCTCTTTGGCAGTATCTCGCCGAAGATAAGCACAAGGAGCGTCATGGAAACCGTGGATATTGCCGTAGCAGTTCCCGTGCCGTACTTCTCCGCAAAAAGAGCGGTGCAGATGACCGTAGCAAGGGACGCTGACAGGATATTAACAATATTGTTTCCCACAAGGATAGTGGTAATGGTCTTGTCGTAATGCTCCGCTATGCGAAGAACAAGCTCTGCCTTTTTGTTTCCCTCAGCCGCCTCGTGCTTCAAGCGTATCTTGTTTACAGAGGAAAAAGCTGTTTCCGATGATGAAAAGAAAGCCGACATAGCTATGAGCAGGATTATTATGACATATTCCATAAAAAATAACAAGCCTTTCTGCGGAATTATCCGCTGTGTTGTGTAATACTTATGTAAAAAATGTAAAAAAGCGCCCCCGAAGCCGTTGGCAGCGGGGGCAAGATCAAGATATAGGATTATGGGGGATTGCCTGCCGCAGTCGGGGTAAAAACTGCGGCAGGAAAAATTAGGGGGTTCTTTTATAAGGCTGTGAGGGGTAAACACAGCCCTGATAAAAGCTTGAAATGAAATTCATACTCGTTTTCCGAGTACGATAATATAATACCCTGTCAATGTGTAAATTATGTGAAAGCAAACTGAAAGTGAAATGAAACAGTAATATTTGCATTTTCCGACATTTCGTCTGCCTTATTTTTCCCAGATAACCTATATGACCTTACTCCGCAAGAGAGTAGATTTTTACTATTTCCGAAGCCTCTGTAAGAGGAATGTATGAGCCGATTTTTCCGCCCTTAGCCGCAAGCGCCCTTTCTGCCATCAACTGAAATTTACTGCTGTCAATGCCTGTTTCCGAAAGTCTGACAGGAAGTGAAATCGCTTTGAAAAAGGCTTCAAGGCGGTTTATCATTTCAAATGCGGTGTCCTTGTCGGAAAGCCCTGTTATGCCGAAAACCCGTCTGCCGAACTGTGCAGGCTTTGAGGGAGACTTTTCCGAAACATATCTGAGCCACGCAGGAAATATTACCGCAAGACCTGCACCGTGAGCAATATCATAGAATGCGGAAAGCTGATGTTCAAGCTGATGAGAAGCCCAGTCGCCGCCTCTGCCGCCGTTTCCTCTGCCACGGTCAAGAATATCCGAATGAGCAATGCAGCCTGTCTGCATAAGCTCTGCACGGACATCATAGTTTTCAGGCTCTGTAAGCGCCTTTGGCGCAAATTCGATAACCGTCTGCGCCGCTCCCTCAATAAGCCTGTCGGTAAGGTCACAGCATTCTGTATTGACAAAATACCGCTCCATAAGGTGAGAAAGCATATCAGCCGCACCGCAGGCTGTCTGATATTCGGGGAGGGTGTAGGTGTTCTGCGGATCCATAACAGCAAATCTCGGCAGCATACATTCCGCTGTGCAGCTGAGCTTTTCGTTAGTCTCGCCGCAGCTTATCACCGAGGACATTGAGCTTTCCGAGCCTGCGGCAGGTATCGTAAGAACAACGCCTACGGGCAGAGCCAACTCGGGAGCTTTTGAGCTTGAATAGAAATCCCACACATCGCCGTCATAAGGAATACCTGCGGCAATTGCCTTTGCACTGTCGATAACGCTTCCGCCGCCCACCGCAAGAATGAGGGAAACCTCTGCCGCTCTTGCCATTTCTATTCCCTCTCTGACCTTGCTTATATCGGGATTCGGCTTTACGCCCCACAGCTGACAGTATTCAACGCCGTATTCTTTAAGAGAGGAAACGGTCTTGTCAAAAACGCCGTTCTCTCTCACAGAGCCGCCGCCCATTACAAGCATAACCTTGCCGTAAGCCGCAGCTTCCTTTCCGATGCTGTTCATTGAGTTTTTTCCGAAAATTATCTTTGTAGTGTTATGATAGACATAGTCATACATAGCTTATTGTCATATCCTTTCTTTATCTCCTGCAAGCAAGAGCTTCCAATATAATATAATACCACGTTATCCGATTTATTTCAAGGGCTTTGGGAAAAAGATTTCGTCAAGCAGGCAATTTTATTGCTTTGACGGAAAAAATGCTGTGCATAAACGTCTGCACAGCATTTTATAAATATCTGATATAAGTCAAGCAAGTCAAGCCTTAGAGGGAATAGTATCAATAGCGGCATTTCTTCTGAAAATCGCCTTGAACAGAGTTCTGATAAGGGGCTGAATAAAGAAAAGCTGAGTAAAGAAAGCAAAGGGGAAATTAAAGCATACAAGCTTTAACCAGTAGGCAAGAAGCGTGATGAAACTGAATCCGTTGTAATAGGGATAATAAAGCCACGCCGCAATAAAGCTCATAGCAGGGCACATAATCCCCACCGTCGCACAGATTATGGCAGACTCAAAAAGAACAGGGTGAGTGCTTTTCGGGTCAAACACCTTGCAGGCAAGCTTAAAGGAACAGGGACTTCCTACCAGCATTTCAAGGCAGTATGCAAGGATAAATTCGACAATCACCACCGCCCATATAGGCATAGCCCGACCCAGCATATACACACCGCCGTTTGCATTAACAGCGGCAAGAACGCTGTTTTCCCCCGTAACGCTCATAAGAGTGCCGCCGTTTACAACGTAAAGGCTGTAGAACACATAAGCGTGAACTGTTACAATAACAGTCATAAGAGCAAAGCAGGCTCTTTCAAAATTGTTTCTCGGCATAAAAAACATTCCTCTCTCATAGGGACAAAAAAGCACACGTCTCTCCCAAACGGGTATAAACCGTCACAGCAAAGCAGATAATGAACTGTACCGTGATCAGATTTACATACCCTTTCGGATAAAACGTGTGTCGTTGTCCGTATTAAAATTATAAGTTATTATACCATATCGAAAGCGGGCAAGTCAAAGGGCAATTCAGACGAAATTATTCCCGAATAATTCCACAGTTCTATGACTTTTTTCAATTATAATAAAAAGTTTGTCACCCCAAAAATCCCATGACCCCCGAAATCACCGCCGCAATTATCGGCATACCCACGATCGTACTGAACCATTTCCCGATACGGGTCTTTGTGGGAATATATGGCATCAGATCCTCAGTGCCCTCAATAAGCCATGCCTTTGTATGCCCTACCCAGTACCAGTCTATAAATATCCTGTCAAACAGTCCCTGAATCCATAATATTGCAGTTATCTGCCAAAATATATCCCAAAATTCCCTTGCTCCGTTAATAAAATACACCATAGCAGGCACAAAAACCAGCATAGGAATAAACAATGCGGCAGAAGCAAGGGCTGTATTCCGTTTTATCCTTTCCTCTGAGGTAAGCCCCAGCTCCACAACTCTTTTCTTTACATCGTCCTCGTAAAACACCACCAAGCCCGCAGGTCCTTTTGAAATGCCTATCACGCAGACAATAAGCAGACAAAAGCACATTACTATACCTTCCAATAAAATAAGCATAAGAATACCTCCCATAAATTATAATACTAAGCACCAATTAAAAACTATACAAAAAATCGAGCATAATCTTGCGTATATGGATTATGCGAAGATTTTTTGTCTATAGTTTTATTGGTGATTAGTATAAGCTGCTGTTTTCCCTTTCCTTGAATCTTTTCAGATCGCTGTTAAGCATTTTTGCGTCAATGGAACGCTTTATAGCATATACCCAGAAGGTGCACAGATAGCAGACGATCATATATACTCCGAAGCCAATGCATATAGCTGTATTACCGTCAAACCAGCCCAGCAGATGACCTGACAGCGCATAAACCACTGAGCCTGAAAGTATGAGAGTCAATTCCTTTGCCCCCAGCCTGTCAACCTCGTCAAAATCGCAGTGCACAAGCACCTGCACCCATTCAAGGATATACGCCGCCCAGAGCATTTCAAGCATATGGATAATGTCCGCACCCTCAGAGCCGCATACCCATCTGTAAACGCAGTAATAGCACAGTATCAGCAGAAAGGTCAGACAGCATTTTATTTCAGCCCCTATCTTACGGGTGATGTACTTTTCAAGGAAGTCCCTCAGCTTATTCATCGCCGCTCACTCCTTTCAGTATTTTTCTGAATTCCGAAGCGTAGGTTCTGGAAATAATGATTTTCTCGCCGCTTGTCATAACCGCCTCTATCCTGTTTGAAGCAAGGCTTTTCAGTTCGCTTATCCTGTCGATGTTTATTATCATAGACTTGCTGCACCTGAAAAAGTTAACGGTACTCAGAATTTCCTCCAGACCCGACAGAGTAAATTCGACCCTCAGAACATCGTCCTCGGTGTAAACAAAGGTCTTTCTGTCAACGCTTTCCGCATACAGAATACTGCTCCTGTCAATGACCTTCCGAGCGCCGCCGCTCAGTCCCGTAAGCTTTCCACGAGGGTCATTCATAAAGCGGAGAACCTCATCGACCTCGCCGTTATGGCGGCTGTACCGCAGAATAAGCTCATTCTCACCCTGCAATATCTGTTCAACAGTATATTTCATAGCTGTGCTTTCCTTTTATCTTAAGATATTTTAAGTATAACAGAGGACACGCAGAATTGCAATACACCAACCCCCAAGCGGCACTTTTTACCGCACAACACGCACAAAAAACTGCCGCAAAATGATTTTCAGCAGTTACGCTCGTTTTACATATTAACCCCCGCAGCATACCCCGTAGAAAAAGCTATCTGCAAGTTAAAGCCTCCCGTGTAAGCGTCAACGTCAATGACCTCGCCTGCAAAATAAAGACCGCTTACGACCTTGGATTCCATAGTTTTGGGATTTATTTCATTCACAGCCACACCGCCGCCCGTAACGATAGCCTCGTCAATGGAGCGGAAATCCTTTACAGTCACCGTCAGATTTTTTATAAGCTGTAAAAGCTCAGTCCTTTCCTTTCGGGATATCTGATTCACCTTTTTATCCGCAGGAATACCCGAAAGCATAACGATAACAGGTATAAGCTTTGCAGGAAGAAGCTTTCCCAGACTGTTTGCAAAATCTCTGTTTGCATTTTCCGCAAAATCCCTCTGAATCCGTGCGTCAAGGGTCTTTTCATCAAGAGCTGGCTTTAAGTCAATGCTGATCCTGTATCTGCCCCTCTCCATTTTTCTGATATGCCCCGAAGCGGATAAAACCAGAGGACCCGAAACGCCGAAATGTGTAAACAGCATTTCACCCATTTCGGAAAAAAGCTTCTTTCCGTCCGAGCCGTCAATAAGCGACAAGGTAACATTTTTCAGCGAAAGCCCCATAGCCTCCGAGCACCATTTTTGCTCGCTGACCATAGGTACAAGTGAGGGACGTAACGGTACGACCTTGTGACCCATCGCCTTTGCAAAACGGAAGCCGTCGCCGTCCGACCCTGTTTTAGGATAGGAGCGTCCTCCCGAAGCAATAAGCACCGAAGGAGCATTGTAAACACAGCCGTCAGCGGAAACTCCCTTAACAGCGCCGTTTTCCGCAAGTATCTCCGTTACCCGTGCATTTTTCACGGTTATCCTGTCCGAACGCTCTTTTATGGCACGCTCAAAGGCAATAACAATATCCTCCGCCCTGTCGCTTACGGGAAACACTCTGTTGCCTCTTTCTGTTTTGAGAGGAACACCCAGATTTTCAAAAAAGCTCATAGTATCCGAGCAGTCGAAAGCGGAATATGCCGAATAAAGAAACCGTGAATTGCAGGGGATATTATCAAAAAACTCATCTCTGACGCAGTTGTTTGTAACATTGCATCGTCCTTTTCCCGTAATAAGAAGCTTTCTTCCCACACGGGGATTTCTCTCAAAAAGAATAACGGATTTACCGTAATCCGCCGCAGTAACAGCCGCCATAAGCCCTGCCGCACCGCCGCCAATAATAATGCAGTCAGCCATTTTTATAATCCTTTCAAAAACAATCATAGCATAGGCAGGTCATTGTCGGACAAATTTCTGACGCAGCCCTTTCTGAAAAAGCAAAGCATTTTTTCATATGTATCGAGCCTGAATTTCCATTGAGGTCTGAAAATCGTTTCTACATTTTCTCTTTTCTGCCAAAAAGGAAAATGGTAATTTACAAGCCGTCTGAACAATTCCTCGTCTGTGTTGGCTTCAACCCATTTTTTCCATTCGCTGCTCAGCGGTTCTTCAAGAGCAATATTATTTCCGTAAAGCTCCCAATCCCTTTCACTGTAGCCTTCAATATAGGAAATACCGAAAGCCCTGTCGTCCTCACGCTTGCCGCATACATATCCAATCTCGTCCCAATAGACAAAGCTGTTATCAAACCTGAGCCGTACCGTCAGGATCAGGCAGGAAAAATCTCTGTCATCGTCACAGACCATAACGGGAATAACAGCAGCTTCACGTTTTTTCAGAAGCATTTCCATAAAGCGGTTGCAGTATTCGTCGTCAAGCTCGGGAACAAGAGTGCTTTGCAGAAGCTTGCAGTCATATCCTTTGATTTCATATATGCCGTTTTTTTCAGCCCATATGTTAATATGCTCTCCCAACGGAATATCGTCGATAACAGGCTGAGCCTCTGTACAAATAAATTTTTTGTTCCGGTAATTGTAAAGAGGAATATTCTTTACCTCAAGTCTGTTTATTTCAGCCATTTTTAATCCTCTTTCAGCTCTGCCTTGCAGTAATTGCATCTCTTTCCTGCACAGTCACCTGTTATCCTGTTTGACCCGCCGCAGCTTTTGCAGGTAACGAAGCGATAGCCGTTGACAAGCTTTAAGCCGCCCTTTTCCTTGGAAAGAATCTTGACTCTGCTTTCAGCCCTGTCTATGTAGATATTGTTCAGATAGTCCTTTCTGATAAGCTCGTCCAGCTCGGAAACCACCTGTTCAAGGGAAATATTCATCGTCCGTGCGATTTCTGACAGCTCCGATTCGGGCTTGTCCGCAAGGCACATGGCATAAACCTCCGCACGGTTGCGAAGTTTTTCCATTTTCTTTGATTTTAGTACCATTGCTATACCGATACCAAGGCAAACAATGCAGAACGGAACATTGTCAGGTGACCTTGTAGAGCATGCGGCTATTCCCATAATGCAGAAAGCCGACCACGCCGTACCCACGAATATAAGCACCTTTTCAAAGAAAGCACCGATAAACTTTTTCATATCAGAGTCCCCCTTACAAGCTGAAATCCCTGTCGTCAGTCTTTTCATACACTCCGTATTTTTCCCAGATTTCCTCTAATCTCTCAAAATTCTTGGAAACATACTCCTGCTTTCTCATACCCACAGCGGAAATAAGAGCGTTTATCAGGCTCATGGGAGCGACAAGGGAATCCGCAAAGGAAGCCATATCGCTGTGCGCCAGCAGCAGATGGTCAGCATACTGAGCAAGGGGCGAGGCCTTGCTGTCGGTAATGGCAACGACCCTTGCACCGTTCTCGTGAGCGAATCTGAATGCCTTTACCGTGTGCTTTGAATATCTCGGAAAGCTTACGCCTATCATAATGTCACGCTCGCCGATACCCAGAATCTGCTCAAACATTTCGCTTGTGCTTGTGGTGTGGATTATCTTCACATTGTCAAACATAATGTTGAAGTAGAAAACGATAAATCTTGCAAGCACCGAAGCCGACCTTGCACCGATAACATAAATGGTGTCCGCATTTACAAGAGCGTCAACAGCAGCGTAAAATTCAGCCCTGTCAGTTTCTTCAAGGGTCTTTCTTATCTGCTCGATGTCGAAATTCAGAACTCTCGTGAGAACGTCCTCGCCCGCAAGCTGTTCGTTCATAACACCCATTCTCTGTACAGCCGTAAGCTTGTTGCTTGTAAATTCCTTCAAAGCCCTCTGCATTTCGGGATAGCCCTCAAAGCCCAGCTCAGCCGCAAATCTCACAACCGTGGATTCGCTTACTCCCACAATATTTCCAAGCCGTGAAGCCGTCATAAACGCCGCCTTGTCATAATGAGCAAGGATAAATTCAGCGATTTTCTTGTGACCCTTTGACAGGTCGGGAAGCTTTTCATTAAGAATTGCAGGCAGATTATTCTGCATTTTGCGCCATTCCTTTCATAGTAAAAGTTCGGGGGTTGTAATTATATCAGTCTGTCGATAAAGTGTATTAAAGAAACACAAATAAACACAAGGTAAAAGTTTCGGTCAAGCCTTTTCAAAGGCTTGCGGGTTTCCAAAGGACAGAGCCCTTTGGTCGCCCTCCGCAGAGGGCGAAATCCCTTTATTTCCATGAAATAACGGAGCAAGGGGTGAGAAATGCGACAGCATTTCGAGGGGAGGCGAACAAGACCGCCTCCCCTTGTAGAGCGGTTGTGCTTACTTACCCTTCAAAACGTTCCGGTGGAACGTTTTGAACATAACTTGTTTTTGCGGCTTTTGCGCAAATTTAACAACAGCGTTTTCTTTTTTCGACACGCTGAATTATATTTATCTTTTCGCTCATTCCCACAGGGAATCCTGCAAGGCAATAATATCTTTTCTTCTTTTTTCCGTAGCGGCAGTGTCCGTTTTGTAAGCGCCGCAGTCAAAAATAAGCACATCGCCTATACCGCACCCCTGCAAAAGCTCACAGGGAACAGTGTATTCCCTTTCATCATCGGAAATATATGCCGTTTCTCCGCATATCCTTTCAAGAATCATCATTGTTCATATCCTCACTTTCTCCCGAAGATGTTTTCGATACATATATCTTTTCGCCGTCCGAATAGAACGACAGCGTAGAGGATATGTCTGTGCGGTAAATGCTGTCGGTGTATCCTTCAAGCCTTTCCATAGCTTCCTCGTGAGGGTGACCGTAGGAGTTGCCCTCACCGCAGGAAATAACGCACAGCCTCGGTGTCATTTCATTCAGAAGCTCCTCCGTCGATGAGCCGCTGCTGCCGTGATGCCCCACTTTGTAGGCAGTAACATCAATGTCCGCACCGCTGTTTAATAAAGCCCTTTCGCCCTCTTTGGAAAGATCCCCCGTAAACAGCCATGAAATTCGGTTAAAGTCAAGCCTTACGCATACCGAGTGGTCGTTAAGGTCCTCGAAATCAGCATTTTCCTTTGGTGCAAGCACCGTCATATCAACAGGCAGTCCGCCAATTTCACATATTCGGTAAATATGCCCCGCCTTTGCGGCAGTAAGCTTCATACCGCCGTCCTTCACCGCTTCAAGGAAATCCTCGTAAACTCTCGTAGTGGGAACAAGCTCATCGGGAAGTCTCGGAACGATAATTTTATCCGCACCGATCTCCGAAACCACCTCCGCCATACCGCCAATGTGGTCGGAATGGGGGTGAGTGGCAATAATATAGTCCAGACGGCTTATGCCCTTCTGCCTGATGTATGAAACAACGCTTTCGCCGTATTCCTTTTCTCCTGCGTCAATGAGAATACTTTTTCCCCCCGCAAGAATAAGGCTGCTGTCGCCCTGACCCACATCAATAACGTGTACCGAAAAATCCCGTGCCTTTTCGGGAACATTTTCCCCCGTGCTGCTCTGAACGGGAGCTATCCCAAGAGAATCCTGAATATCCGTCAGCGAAACAAGCCCCGTTTCCATAAGCGCACCCAGACAGATACCTGCGCACAGGAGCATTATGGTTATCGCCGTGGGCAGTATTCTCAGCAGCGTTGTTATCGGCTCCGTTTTCCTTTTTCTTTTTGCCATTTTCCTCTGCCGTCCTTTGAACGGGCTGAATTTCTGCCCGAAGAATTTCTTCCGTTTTTGTTTTTCTGAGCGTTCTTCTCTCTCAGATAAGCATTGTATTTTTCATCGGGACGAACAAGGCAGTCCTTGCCTGTGCCGATAAGGTCGGTCCGTCTTGCCCTGATAAGCGCCTCAATGCACTTTCTCTGATTCTGCGGACGGAAATACTGGAGCAAAGCCCTCTGCATAGCCTTTTCTTCAGATGTTCTGGGAACATACACTTTTTTCATAGTGTAAGGGTCAAGCCCGGTGTAGAACATACAGGTGGAGATAGTTCCGGGCGTGGGATAGAAATCCTGAACCTGTTCGGGACGCATTTTCAGGCTTTTGAGAAACAGCGCCAGCTCCACCGCCTCGTTCAGCGTGCTTCCGGGGTGAGAGGACATAAGATAGGGAACAAGATACTGCTCCTTGCCGATTTTTCCCGTCATTCTGTAGAATTTATCCTGAAATTTCTTATATGCTTCAATGTGGGGCTTGCCCATCATATCAAGCACCGCCGCAGAGCAATGCTCGGGAGCAACTTTAAGCTGACCGCTGACATGGTGCTCAATAAGCTCCCTCATAAAATCCTCGTTCTTGTCCTCAATAAGATAATCATACCTGATACCGCTTCTGATGAATACCTTTTTGACGCCCTTTATCTTCCGTATCTCACGAAGTATCTCCAGATATTCCCTGTGATCCACCTCAAGATTTCCGCAGGGCTTGGGCGCAAGGCATTTCTTTCCCTTGCAAAGCCCGTGAGTCAGCTGATGAGTGCAGGAGGGCGCACGGAAATTCGCCGTAGGACCGCCCACATCGTGAATATATCCCTTGAAATTCGGCAGCGTGGTAAGAAGCTCAGCCTCTCTCAGAATGCTTTCCTTGCTTCTCACGGAAATACGCCTGCCCTGATGGAGAGCAATGGAGCAGAAATTGCAGTTGCCGAAGCACCCTCTGTTGTGGGTAATGGAAAACTCCACCTCCGCAATTCCGGGAACTCCTCCCTCCGCCTCATACATAGGGTGATACGTTCTCATAAAGGGAAGCTCGTAAACCCTGTCAAGCTCGGGAGTAGTCAGGGAATAGGCAGGAGGAAGCTGAACCAGCATTTTCTCCGACTGCCTTTGGATTATCGTCTTTCCGTAAACCTCGTCCTGCCAGTCATACTGCACCTTGCAGGCCTTTGCATATTCCTCCTTGCTGTCCCTGACCTGTGCCAGCGAGGGACATTCCGCCGCCCCGAAAGGCGTTTCACGAGGGTCGCATAAATAAGCCGTGCCCCGAATATCCCGAAGCTCGCTTATCCTTTCGCCCTTTGCAAGCCTTGTGCATATCTCAACTATCTGATGCTCGCTCATACCGTACATAAGCAGGTCAGCGCCGCTGTCCTCAAGGATAGACGGACGAACAGCGTCGTCCCAGTAATCGTAGTGGGCAAATCTTCTCAGCGAAGCCTCCAGACCGCCCAGCGCCACAGGCATATCCTTACCGAATATCCTCTTGACCGCCCTCGAATATACGACAGCCGCCCTGTCGGGGCGTTTTCCTGCCTTTCCTCCTGCGGTGTAAGCGTCGTCCGAGCGTTTCTTTTTGGCGCTTGTGTAGTGAGCGACCATAGAATCAATATTGCCCCCCGTAATAAGGAAAGCATATTTCGGAGCGCCGAGCTTCTTGAAATCTGCGTCGCTTTTCCAGTCGGGCTGAGCGATAATTCCCACCGTAAAGCCCGAAGCCTCTATCATTCGTGAGATAATGGCAATACCGAAGGAAGGGTGGTCAACATAGCTGTCACCCGTAATGCATATAAAATCAAGCTGACCGATTCCTCTCTCAGCCATATCCTCTTTTGAAACAGGTAAAAACGGCATAATAAAAACTCCTTATTTATAATTCGTAATTCGCAATGCGTAATGCGTAATTGCAATTTTATATCCGCAAACAATTACGAATCAACTACAGATGTAAGCTAAATTGGCGTATGCTCCATAATGGAGATTGAAAACCGCACAGCGAAAAAGCTCGTGGTAAAAAAGTCAAAACAAAACCAACCAACAAATGCAATTTGTAAAGCATCAAACAAAGCTGTAAAAATGCGGCAAAAGGGGAGGGGAGAGGGAAAGGGAGTTGCAGAGGGGACAACCGTAGGGGAGGGGGAAATGCCGCATTTTTGTTGGGTTTATTTTCTTGCCCCCTCCCGGATGTTTTCCCCTTTGCCGAATCTCCGCAAATCAACAATTCGTAATGCGTAATTATAAATCATTGTAAAAATAACGCAATATGCAAATCCCGCAT
>JAGAJY010000085.1 GCA_017848125.1 Oscillospiraceae bacterium | reverse complement strand
TACATAAGGTTATGGAAAGGCTTCGTGCCGAGGGCATTATGTTTTCGGCAACATACGGCGGTTATCGCAACACCATTACTGTCAGCAAGTCAGATGCACAGAGAGCCAATGCCATTGCCGCCGAATACAAGGTCCCTGCACAGAATAAGCAGAATTATCAGCAGCGTATCATCGGCAATATCGAGTATTCACAGATAAGGGACAGGAATTTCATAAACACCGACCCTGCAACAGCTTTACAGGTTGCAAATCTTCTGTCGGGTGATACAAGCATAAGATTTTCGGGCAGAATACTTGCCAATTCCGCAACCATTACCGTAAGCGGAAGAAAAAATGCGGAAATGGTCAACCGTATGATTGAAAATATCCGTAATGCCGACATCATAAACGAGCTTTACCGTGCAGGCTATGAAAGAATGGCTGATACAAACGGCTTTGTAAATATCCGCAATAACGACACAGGCGAAATTGTGGGCTTCCGCAGTATGGATATGGTCCGTGAAATGTTCCACGATCAGAGCAATGAGTTTTTCCATCCTTCCGCATATCGTGTGGATATGACAGCGGAAACCGCACAGCCTTACTATATTTCCGAGGTTGAAAAATCATCGGCGGAAGAAAGAAATGTGTATGTTGATGAAAACGGCGGTGTGCCTACCTTTGAGAGCCAGCCCGAAGCGGAAGAATATGCGTCTAATAACGGTATTGACCTTTCGGATTTTGAGGAAATAATCTCCGAGGAAGCTATTCCCGAAAATGTTCAGACTGAAAATGTTCCGGTGGAAAATGTTCCACTGGAACATCTGGAAATTTCCGATGCTCCGCTGTCTGTTCAGTTATACGAAAGAATTTCGGCAGAGTACAACTTTTTCATCTCAAATCTGAAAAATGAAAAGCCCGAAGTAATCATTGCCGCTGCTTATGAGATTAACACAAAGGATAATATCCGCACTTATGTGGAAAATGAGGAGCTTGACCTTTCCGATGCACAGATGAAGGCACTTCTGTCAAGCGAAAATCTGCTTAATGAAGTGTATCAGGAATGGAACAAGAACGAGTCTGCAAACAGCTATGATGATGTTTCTATGATTCTTGCTGACAGGGCAGACAGGATTCTGCTTTCTATGGAACGCAGAGAAAAGGAAAATGTTCCGGTGGAACATAATGAAACCAAGCAGGAAGAAACCCCTGCTCCCGATGTTCCGGTGGAACATTCAGAGCCAAAGCAGGAAGAAACCCCTGCTCCCGATGTTCCGGTGGAACATTCAGAGCCAAAGCAGGAAGAAACCCCTGCACCCGATGTTCCGGTGGAACATTCAGAGCCAAAGCAGGAAGAAACCTCTGCACCCGATGTTCCCGTATATACAAAATCGCCTGCCGAAGCAAGGGAACAGGGCGAAATTGAAATTTACAGAGAGAGCAGAAAAGCAAATTCGGCTTGTGCAGATATGATAGATGCTGTTCTCAGTAAGCACTACAATAACAACAGGATAGATTCGGAAAGTGCCTTGAATGACCTTCTTGAAAGATTTTCTGCCGACCGTATCGCACTTGTAACAGCTTTGAATATCAGAAGCAAGGACTGGGACGGACGCATATCGAGAGAAAACAAGGAATGGGCTAATGAATTTCTTGCCAATTTTGCTCCCGAAATAAGAGAACGTCCCGACGGCTGTTTTCTTACCACACACCCCGGTATAATAAATCTTTTTGCCAATACAGTACGGTTACATCTTGAAAAGGAAAAAGAGCTTGCAGCACAGGAAAAGGACGAGATTTACGATACACTTGACCTTGATAATAATGCTATTACTTTCTCCGTAGTAACTATTGACAGCGATGTAAGATTTGTAGTCCCCGAACACCTTGACAGATATGATATTCACGGTCTTGAACAGTATCAGGACTATATCGCAGTGCATCAGGAGGAAGAAGTCAGCGTATCGGTTGAATACTTGATGCTGGGTGATATGGACATTGAAACTGAGAGTGCATTATCCGATGAAGCCGAATTTATCGAAAAGCATCTTGACGAGGTGCTGAATTACAAATATACCACATCTTTGGAATATGAGGAATATACCGTTAAAACTCCCGATGAAATGCTTGAAAGCAAGCAGGAGGAAATTCAGCTAAAAAAGGCAAAGAAATATATCGGCAGTTACCTTGAATCGGAGTTTTTGAGCGAAAACATTAGCTTTAATGACCTTGAACATATCTCCGCAGGCTATTCCGTTCTGGGTGAGTACGGCGAGTACAATTTACAGATGGAAATTGACCTTGTAAATCTCAAAATCAGATATACGATTGATAATGAAAACATAAAGACCGAAAGCTATGACAGCCTTGCGGAAATGAACGAGCTGGCATTATCCGAGCTTAACTTTGATGATTTTTATGCAGTCGGTACAGATGCACTTGCTGAATTTGAAGCAAAGAGATTTCGTCTTTCTGTTCCCGACCTTGCCATTGACGCCGATATGCGAGAGATTGACAGCATCGAGGTACAGACACCCGATGATAAGCTGGTTTTCTATTACAGCAAAAATAACAATGACATTGAAAGAGCTTGGGAAAGCGAAGATAATTCCGATACTGCCGTAAGAATTGAGGAAGTCAGAAACGATCTGCTTAATGCAAAGGCCGCAGGCTTTATAATCAATGTTCGTGAAACAGGCTATGTACCCGTAAATCTTTTCGATAGCCTTGATTATGATGAAAACAAGGCGTTTTCCGACTTTGTTTCCTCTATGGATTTCACAGTAGTAAAGGTTGGAGAAAAGTATGCGTTAAGAGATGAAACCAATTACGGGGATATTCATTCCGACACTTTTGACAATGCTTTGGCAATGACAGACAGGCTTGATATTTACATAAACGATTTTTATATCACCGACATTGCCGAGCAGATGGAGGCCGCAGGGCTGGGAGATATTGTTCTGCTTGATGAAATGACTTCTCTTGAAAGAATATACAAGGCGATAAAGGGAGCATCTTCCGATGAAAGAATGAAAGAGTTTTTCAATAATCATCTTTCGGATATGAGGGTAATTGACCTCTGCATTAACAAAATCGAAAGCGTTGACCTTGATATTGCCTTTGAAAATGCAGAGATCGAAACTCCCGTTGTACCCACAGGAATGACCGTCATTGAGGACATTGACAATGCGGTTTTAATGTGGGAGAGAGGTATTGAGATTTTCCACAACAACGAGCCTGTTCTTGCTCACAAGGCAGGGGATAAGGCTTCGGAGGTTTTTGAAGATGAAAGCGTAGTATATACCGCAAGCAAGTCTGACGCTGAAACCTTTGCTTCTGCCGACACTATCGCTTCAGCAGTATGGGATATGAACGAAACATTCAATGCCGTTCCCAATGAGGTAGGTATGCCCTATTATCTGTCCCTTGAAAAATCTTATGACGAGTGGACTGATTATAAAAAGGGACTGAATGAATATGAGAACACCCTTAATGCCCTTTATGACGGAAACTATTCCTCCGTTATAACCTATATCGAAAATATAAGGGACTCCGAGGACGTAAGCGATGAACTCCGTGAACAGGCTGAAAGTCTGCTGGACGAGGTTGAGCGTTTCAAGGAGCTTTCGGGCATTCCCGAAAAGGACAGCAAGGCTGTTGATTACCTTGCAGGCAGATTAACAGAGCATCACCCCGGAAAATTCAAGATAGAGGAATACTTTGAAAGCTATCGCCCTACCGTAAATGACCTTGCCAATTATATTAAAGACCTTGTTGAAAATGAAAGACAGGGCTTCGGTTTAGGCGGTTATGCTGCTTCTCCAAATGGTATTACCCTTCCCGACCTTTCTGAATATTCGTGGGAAAAGGTGTCACAGGCAGTCATAAAGGCTATTGAAAACGACAAATATATTTCTGCCGATGAAAGAGCCGAGAAAGCCAATGCTCCCAAGTACACCATTTATCAGATAAAGAAGGGCGAGGAATATCACAATGCAAGATTTACCGACTGGAAAGGATTAAAGCGGTTTAATGTTCCTTTTGATAAAAACAGCTATGAATCTGTTTACGGCGGTTATCTTACCGACATAAGCAGAAGTCAGAACAGGGCAGTTATTCTTGATGATATTTTCAGAAAATTCAATGTTGACCGCCCCGAAGATTTCCGAGGACACAGCCTTTCCGTAAGTGACATTATCGTCCTTGAGGACAAGAACGGCAGCTCCGCATTTTTCGTTGATTCCTATGGAATGACAGAGGTAACCGATCTGTTTTTTGATTTGGAAAAGCAGAAAATTGATATTTCCAAGCTGTCGGCAATTACTCTCACCGAGGAATACAATCGCAGAATGGATCAGCCCGATGATTTCTTTCACGTTAAGAATACTATCACATTCAGCAATCTGAATTCCTCTTATCTTATAACGAGAACCAAGGAATTTACATATGAAGATGATATTCATCCCGATGCGGACGAGGGTGACACATTTGACACAAGAAAGTATGTGCTTGAGGAGATACAGGAATTTTTTGAGGATTCAAGAACAGATTCCTCTAAGAGCATTTCAATTACTGATTTGAACGGCAAAACAACTACCCTTGAGGGCAGGCTCTTTGAATTTGAAGCTACCGAGGACAGGCTTGCATTTATGATACCAAATGTTGGCTATGCGGAAATGTTCGAGCGTGATGATGACAGCTATGATTATACCATTTATGACAGCGATTTCAACGTGACGGACAGCGGCGTTTACGATGACGTAAGCATTTCTCTCCGACAGGCATTCACCATAATTCTGGAGGAAGCAGGATATGACATTGACAGATGCGAGCCTATGGACTTTGAAAAGGTACACGGCAGAGCAGAGGAAAAGGCAGAACAGTCCAAAGAGGAAACCGAAAAGAAAAAGTCCGGCAGCGAAATTGAGGTCGGGGACAGATTTCTATACAATGACCGTGAGTACACAGTTATCTCCGAAACAGGCATTTATCCCAATGATGTCAGCGTTTCCTATGAGGAGCAGACAGACGGCATCTCATATTTGTCTACACAGAATATTGACAGAAATAAACTTGCGGAAAACGGAATATTTCTTGGCAACCCCGACAAGGTGCAGGAGGAAGAAGCTCCTTCGGCTGAACCCGAAAAGACGGAGTATGTTCCGAAAATCGGTGATTTGATTGACATCAATGATGAACTGCTTTCTATTTCAGATATAAGCGGCAGTATCATCACATTTACCGAAACGGAAAATCTTCTGGGTAACACCTCCCGAATGAGCATATCGGATTTCCTTGCAAGCGATTTTACTGTTGTTGAGGAAGCCGAAAGAGAAGCTGCTCCCGATGTTCCGGTGGAACATTTTGAAACGGAAGCAGAGGAGGAAAATGTAAATGTTCCGGTGGAACATAATCAGTCGGAAGAAAATGTTCCACTGGAACATAGCACTTCCAATGCGAGAAATTATGTTATTACCGATGATAATCTGGGTGTAAAAACACCAAAGGCGAGATTTGCCGCCAATGTTGAAGCTATCCGCACTCTGAACGCTATCGAAGCCGAGAACAGGACAGCAACACCGAGCGAACAGGCTGTACTTTCGGGCTACACAGGCTGGGGAGCTATTCCGCAGGCGTTTGACCCCGATAATAAGGAATGGAGCAATGAATATGCACAGCTGAAAGAACTGCTTTCCGATGAAGAATATATGGCTGCAAGACGTTCGACTATGAACGCACATTTTACCTCTCCTATTATCATAAATGCAATATATGAGGGACTTGCAAACATAGGCTTTGAAAGCGGAAAGATATTAGAGCCTGCAATGGGTATCGGAAACTTTTTTGGAGTTATGCCCGAAGCTATGAGGGCAAGTGAGCTTCACGGAGTTGAGCTTGACAGCCTTACGGGAAGAATTGCAAAGCAGCTCTATCCCGATGCAGACATTCAGATTAAGGGCTTTGAAAAAACAAAGTTCGGAAATGACAGCTTTGATTTGGTTGTGGGCAATGTGCCTTTCGGAGATTACAAAGTCGATGATAAGGACTACAACAAGCATAAATTCTACATTCACGACTATTTTGTTGCAAAATCTATCGACAAAGTACGCCCCGGCGGTGTGCTGGCTGTCATAACCTCAAAGGGAACAATGGATAAGGAAAATCCCGAAATGAGGATGTATATCGCACAGAGAGCAGAGCTTTTAGGTGCGATACGTCTGCCAAATGATGCGTTTAAGAAAAACGCAGGAACGGAAGTCACATCTGATATTCTGTTTTTTCAGAAACGTGAAAGACCAATCGAGATAAATCCCGATGAAGTCGAGTGGATCGCAAAGGGTACAACAGACGAGGGCTTTTCCGTGAACGGGTATTTTGTAAATCACCCCGAAATGGTGCTTGGAACTATTGCCGAAGCAAATCAGAAATACGGCCCCACAGAAAATACACAGGTTCTTCCCATTCCCGATGCTGACCTTAAACAGCAGCTTTCCGAAGCCGTAAAAAATATCAGCGGTACATACACACCTCAGACAAGGAAAGCGGAAAAGAAAAAGGAAGCAGAGGAAGTTATCCCTGCTCCTGCAAATTCCCGTACATACAGCTATTATGCTGTCAGCGGAAGTATCTATTATCGTGCCGATGATGACACTATGAATAAAGTGAAGCTCTCTGCCGATGGACTGAAAAGGGCTTTGGCAATGGTGGAAATTCGTGATACTGTCCGTGAGCTTCTGGATATGCAGCTTGAAAATGCCGACCATTCTCTTGACGGAGATATTGCAGAAAAGCGTGAAAAGCTCAATCAGGTTTACAATGCCTTTACCGCAAAATACGGACACTTTGACGATAAGAAGAATGCCCGTCTTTTCAAGGGCGATGACGGATACAATTTCCTTACTGCTCTTGAAATCAAGGACAAGGACAGCGGCGAATACAAAAAGGCAGATATTTTCTTCCACGATACCGTTAAGCCCAACACCATTGTTGAACACGTTGAAACTGCACAGGAAGCACTTATCCTTTCCATTTCCGAAAGAGCAAAGGTTGATTTTCAATTTATGACCGAGCTTTGCGGCAGGGACAAGGACACTCTCATAAGCGACCTTGAGGGACTGATATACAGACTTCCGCAGGAAACGGAGAAATATGTGACAGCCGATGAATACCTCACAGGCAATATCCGTTTGAAACTCCGTGAGCTTGATTATGCTCCTGCCGGTATGGACGTAAGCAAGCACAGGGAAGCTCTTGAAGCTGCAATGCCCAAGAGAGTTGAAGCAAAGGACATTTCCGTTAAGTTAGGCTCTCACTGGGTAGATCCGAAATTTGTCACACAGTTCATAAACGAAAAATTCCGTCCCGGCTGGAAAAGCGATGTTGTTGCACAGTACAGCAAGGCTTCCGGCAAGTGGAAGATTGAGGGACAGTCCAAAGGCGATAAGGGCAGTTATACAGCTACTCACGATTACGGCACAAAGCGTAAAGATGCTTATGCCATTTTAGAGGGCATTCTCAATCACGAGGATTTGACTGTCAAAGACCCGAAGCTGGATGCAAACGGCGAGCCTATGCGTGATTCGAGGGATAATATCATAAAGGTAACTAACCACGAAGAAACAAAGGCAGTACAGGCAATGGTCAGAAAAATCGAAAGAGAGTGGCAGGACTGGATATTCAAAGATCCCGACAGAAGAACTGCTCTTGTGGATAAATACAACGAGGTATTCAACAGTATTCGTCACCGAGAGTATGACGGAAGTCACCTTAGTTTTGTGGGTATGAACAGCGATATTACTCTAAAAGAGCATCAGAAAAACGCTGTCGCAAGAGCTTTATACGGCGGTAATGCGCTGCTTGCTCATTGTGTGGGGGCTGGCAAGACCTATGAAATGATAACCATAGCAATGGAGGGCAAACGTCTGGGACTGCATCATAAATCATTGTTTGCTGTACCCAATTCCCTTACAGAGCAAATGGGCAGGGATTTCAAGAAACTTTATCCTGCTGCCAATATACTTGTTGCGACTAAAAAGGATTTTGAGCCTAAAAACCGCAAGGAATTATTTGCAAAAATCGCAACGGGGGAGTGGGACGCAGTAATTGTCGGACACTCACAGTTTGACCGTATGGGACTGTCAAAAGACCGTATGGAAGCCTATATGCAGGCTGAAATTGCCGACCTCCGCAGTCAGCTGGAAGAAGCAAAGGGAAAGGACGGAAGCAAGAGCTTTTCGGTAAAGGAAATTGAAAAGACGATTGCCCGTTATGAAAAGAAGCTGAAAGAAGCACAGGACAAGGTATCGAAGGACGATTATATCGACTTTGAGGAAATGGGCTTTGACAAGCTGTTTGTGGACGAGTGCCATCTTTACAAGAATCTGGGTACTGCTACAAAAATGTCCAATGTTGCCGGTATCGGCACAACAGGATCGGGCAAGGCCGCCGAGCTGCTTATGAAAACGAGGTATTTCGATGAACTGACAGGCGGTAAGGGTATGGTTTTTGCCAGTGGAACGCCCGTCAGCAATTCGATGACAGAGCTTTACACTATGATGCGATACTTGCAGACAGAGCTTCTCAGAGATTGCGGTATCAACCATTTTGACGAGTGGGCAGCCGATTTTGGCGAGGTGAAAACCGATTACGAGCTAAAGCCGGAAAGTGACGGTAAATATCAGCTGAAAACAAGATTTGCAAAGTTTACCAATCTCCCGGAGCTTATGGGTATGTTTAAGGAAGCGGCAGACATAAGGACTGCCGATACCCTTGACCTTGAAAAGCCTGTTTCTCACGTTCACGAAGTTGTTGCACAGCCTTCAAAAATTCAGCGCAGGCTCATAAAATCCCTTGCGAAACGTGCAAGCAAAATCCGTGACGGCAAGGTTGATCCGAAAGAAGATAATATGCTTTGCGTTACCAATGACGGAAGAAAAATCGGACTGGATCAGCGCCTTATGCAGCCCGGCTGTCCCGACAATCCAAATTCAAAGGTGAATATGTGTGTTCAGAATGTATTTGACATCTACACCAAAACTACACCCAACAGAAGCACTCAGGTAATCTTTTGTGATATGTCAACTCCGAAAGCTGATTCCCGTCAGGACAGATTTGAGATTTACCGTCCCGACAAGTCAAAGGTCAGCGGATTTGACCTTGTCCGCAAAAAGGTAGGTCTGGGCAGCGGTGATGAGGACAGCCCCAAGAGGATTTCTTCGTTCCCTGACATAAAGGCTTATGTGGACAAGCACTCACCCGAAGCCGAGGACAAGCTGCAGGAGGGAGATATTGCAGTATTCCGTATTCCAAGCGAGGACGGAACATCTATCGAATCAAGAGCAGCTGTATTTACAAACGGACAGTTTATTGAAGATAATTCCTATGATTTGCTTGAAAGTCTGGGTATGTCACCCATAGAGGGAATGCCCGAAAAGCCCTTTAATGTTTATGATGACATTAGAGATAAGCTGATTGAGCTGGGCGTACCCGAACAGGAAATTGCTTTTATCCACGATTATGATACGGCGGAGAAAAAGCAAGCACTTTTCAATCAAATGAACAGCGGCGAGGTTCGTGTGCTTCTTGGCTCAACGGCAAAGTGCGGAGCAGGAATGAATTCTCAGCAAAAAATGATAGCTCTCCACCATCTTGATGCACCGTTACGTCCGTCTGATGTTGAACATTTCAAACGGAACACCGAAAAACACAATCGAACAAGCCGTAATATATTGAACAATTACGAATATAATCACATTAATTACATTAAGAAGCAGGCGTACATCATACCATAACGGTAAGGTGTACGCCTCCCTTGTTTTATGTACTCTGCTCAATCTTCGCTTTCAATCGTTTGGACAAATCCTGCAAATCCTGACAAGCATCAAAGCACATCTGATTGTATCGGTCAATATCTTTGGTACTGCTATTTACGGTAAGACCGCTCTTGAAAGCCCGAATTTTCTCACGCCGTTCATCAAACGCCTTGTTGTATTTCTCCAAAAGATCGGGATAGCCGTAGAGCTTCTTGCGGTAGCTCCTGCATTTGTTGTCGAAATTGAGATACGCTTCTTTTATCGGATCAGCCATAGCACGCTTTTTATAATCATCGTTTGCTTTGTATAACCGTTCCTTCTTGCAAGTGGTCCTGCCAC
>JAGAJY010000005.1 GCA_017848125.1 Oscillospiraceae bacterium | reverse complement strand
GAGCCAGGATCAAACTCTTTAGTAAGTTTGTATTTATCAGATTTTACTCTGTATAAATCTATCCTGTTCAGTTTCTTCAACTGACTCTTTTTTGGTTTTTATGTCTTTTCCTTGACCTCTTAATACTCGTCGTTTCACTCACCTTTTTCAAGCTGAGCTAACTCGGAATTTCAAGGGTTTCTTGGTCGTTCATTGTTCAATTTTCAAGATTCCGTTTTGTAACTGCTTTAGCTGTTCGCTCTCAACAGTCAACTTATTCAGTATATCATATCTTGTTCCGTTTGTCAAGTGAATTCTTTGTATTCACTTTGTGAACAGGATTTTAACATACTCTCTGTCAGTTCTTTCCCTCTGCCCTCTCAGACCTCGGTATCACCGACAGCTTTATTATATTACCATATCTTTTGTCCTTTGTCAAGAGGTTTTTTGACTTTTTCTAAGGTTTGGCACTTTTTAATAACAGCCACGCACGCTTTTTGCTATTTATATACAAAAAGAGCAACACTTTCGTATTGCTCTTAAAAGTTTATTTCTGTTCTTCAAGCTTGAATTCTATTTCAAATTCCTTTTCATCGCCGTTAAATTCTCGCCTGTAAACTTTCGCCTTAACAACATCGCCCGCTTTGTGAGTATTCTGGAACTCCTTGACGCTGTTTTCAGTCAGCATTTCAATCCCGTCAATTTCCGTAATAATGTCGTCCAGCCTCAGCTCGGTATTTGCAACATCACATTCGCTGTCGATCTCAGCTATCATAAGTCCGGACTTAACGCCAAGCTCCTCAGCCAATTCGGGAGAGATAAAGTTGTAAAGAATACCTATCCTTGCTCTGCCCGAAACATAGCCCTGCTCCATAATATCCTCAATTATGGGCACAGCAAAATCCGACGAAATGGCAAAGCCTATATTCTCGCTGCCTGTAGAGCTGTACTTGCTCACAACGACTCCAACCACCTGTCCGTACAGATTCACCAGAGCGCCGCCCGAATTGCCGAAATTCAGCGCCGCATCTGTCTGTATGCACTTGATGGGATATCCTGTGTAGCTGTCTATCTCACGGTCAACATAAGAAACATTGCCTACTGTGACCGTATCGTTAAAGCCGCCTGCATTGCCTATCGCAACAACTTCCTCGCCCTGAAGCATATCCGATGACTTGCCTATTACCGCAGGCGTCAGACCCTCAGCCTCGATTTTAAGCACAGCAAGGTCAGTCCGTGTATCAGCACCGATAAGCTTCGCTTCGATTTCCGTACCGTCGTTAAGCCTTGCCTTGAAGCGTGAAACCTCCTCAGTTGCATGGGCGTTTGTAATAACATAGCCGTCCTCGGAAATTATGATCCCCGAAGCCTCGTTATACGGTCTCAGCGTGGTATCTTTGTAGCCGTATAGATTTACAATAGAAGGCAGCACTTGACTTGCCGCACCTGCAGGCGTCAGAAGCCCCGTCTCCTTGTTCTGATACAAAGCGTCATCTGTAACAGGCTTGGGAGTTACGCTGATATTAACCGAAACAGCCTCACTCTTTGACGGCTCTGCCGGCTCCTCTGACGCTATTGCCTTGTCCATAGCGTCGTTCAGCTTATCCGCCGCACTGCTTTTGCTTGCAAAAGCAAGCAGCAGCACAACCGCTGTAAACATAAGCACAACCACAATGATAACAGCCGCAAGCCAGCCTTTTGTGGATTTTTTCATCTCAGCCTGATCTGCATAAGCGGGCACAGCTCCTACCTGCGGCTGATAGTATCCGCCGTACCCCTGATAATAACCATTCACAGGCGGCACATTTGCCTGCCCCATATCAGGAGCAGAATTCTGCACATTCTGCTGAACAGGCTGCGGATTCTGCGAATACATCTGCCTGTAGGTGTTATCAGTCTGAGCAGAAGCCTGCTGACCGTTATACTGATTAGCGCAATTCTGCTGATTTGCAGCCCCCGCTCCCTGTGTGTACCTATAAGCAGGCACATTGTTTGCAGCCATATCCGCCGAACCATAGGCAGGCTGATGTGTGTCCTTTGCCTTTTCGGAAAAATCCTCCTCTGCAAACACACCGCCGCCCCTGTTCAGGTCGGGATTAACAGTATTTTCGGGAGCATTGCCCTCAGGGAGCTGTCCGTTTTCAAAATTTTCCATCGAAACCTCCGATTATGGTTTTTCACCGGCAGGGAGTGTAAACTCAAATTCGGTATATTTCCCCGCCTTACTGCGAACAAGCACAGAACCGTTGTGGAGCTTGATAATCGAGCGTACAATGGATAATCCCAGACCAACGCCGTTTTTATCCTTTCCTCTCGACTCATCTGTCTTGTAAAATCTGTCAAAAACCTTGTTTATCTCATTCTTTTTAAGGCCCTCGCCGCTGTTTCGGATAACCACAGCCACACCGTTTTCTTCACGGCGGAAGCTGTAAGAAATATATCCGCCCTCATCAACAAACTTTACCGCATTTTCGGTAAGATTGTAGATGACCTGCTGAACCAGATCCATATCCGCATTTACATAAAGCTTGCCAGTGTCAAGTCCTCTTATGTCGATTTTTTTAGCCTCTATACGCTTCTCAAAAAGCAGAACAGTCTTAACGGTAAGCCCCGTAACATCGAAGCTCTCCGTCTGGAGCTGCATTTCGCCTGCCTCATACTTGGAGATATTCAGCATAGAGCGTACAAGACGTGCAAGCCTGTTTATCTCCTCCGAAACAGTGCGCAGATATTCTCTGTGCCTGTTTTCGGGAATAGTGCCGTCGAGAATACCGTCAACAAAGCCGCCGATAGTGGTCATAGGTGTTCTCAGCTCGTGGGAAACATTGGAAATAAAGCTCTTTCTGTTTTCCTCAATAGCTTCAAGAGAGCTTGCCATTTCGTTAAGAGTATTTGCAAGAAAGCCCATCTCATTCTGATCCGAAACCTTGACCTTTTCTGAAAAATCGCCCTCACCGAATCTTTTCGCCGCAAGAGTCATCTGCTTCAAGGGAGTGAGAATACGGTTGATGTTATATTTGAGCAGCGGAAAGATGATCATCATAATAAGCGCAAAGCTTATGACAAACATCACGATCATCGCTTTAAGATACTTGTTGAAGCCCTCAGCGCCGAGGCTTGCCGAAAGGTAATATATGTCCCCGCCGCAGTTCAGGGAATAAACCATATTCAGCCGTGATTCCGCATAGTAGCCGCTCATAGTGTCCATAGCGAAATGCCCTTCGGGAAGCGCCCTTTCCATTGAAAGGACATTAAGATCGTCTGTATGCGAACAAGGTGACGCATTGGAACAAACCAAAGCGTCACCCTCACCGTCAAACAAAATATAATCCACGCCCGTATTTGCGGCAGCCGAAGTAAAAATCACCTTCAGATGTTCAGCACCCTCAGGACCTGCCGAAAGATATGCAGAAGAAGTCAGACGAACCTCCTCCGTAAGCTGCTGCAGCAGCTCCTTGCGGTCGTTTTTATAAGTAGATAACGAAAAGCATATAATAAGCGAGGACATCAGTATGAGCGACGCCGCAACCAGCGTTGTGGAAAGACCGAAGTATTCTGCGGCAATGCTTTTACGCATTTTCCTCCTCAGCCTCAAACTTGTAGCCTACGCCCCATACAGTCTTGAGCGCCCACTTGTCGGAAACGCCCTCAAGCTTTTCTCTCAGACGCTTGATGTGAACGTCGATAGTACGGGAATCGCCGTAATACTCAAAGCCCCATACCTCGTCAAGAAGCTGATCTCTTGTATAAACTCTGTTGGGATTGGAAGCAAGGTAGAAAAGAAGCTCCAGCTCCTTGGGAGGAGTGTCCATAACCTTGCCGTCAACTCTCAGCTCGTATCTGGTCATATTTACAACAAGCTTGTCGTACTTTACCTCTCTGATCTCAGACTCGGAGGAGGACTGACCGATTCTTCTGGAAACAGCCTTGATACGGGCAATAACCTCCTTTGTATCAAAGGGCTTTACAACATAGTCGTCAGCACCCAGCTCCAGACCGAGAACCTTGTCAAATGTCTCGCTCTTGGCGGTTATCATAATAATAGGCACGTTGGACTTCTTTCTGATCTCACGGCATACCTGCCAGCCGTCAAGACCGGGAAGCATAATGTCGAGAAGAACGATGTCAGGCTTGAGAGCGTTGAACTTAACAACAGCCTCGTCACCGTCGTGGGAGATCATAACCCCATAGCCGTCCTTTTCAAGATATAATTTCAGAAGCTCGCAGATGTTGTTATCATCATCAACAACAAGAACCTTACCAAGTGACATATATAAATTCCTCCCGTTTTATAATTCTCGGAGACCCTCTGAAAAAAAACAAACAGTTCCCCAAAATATGCATAATAATATATATTCTTATTATATAATAATTGGCAGATTTTTTTATAAACTTTCAATTAACATACAATTGCATAACTGTAAATTTAACAAAATCATATCTCATTTTTCCCAAAAATTCAAAAGTATATTCATTTTCGGGGTCATTACATAAAATATTTATTTTTATTTGTAAGGAACAGAAGTATCTCCAGTCTTACCTCGTCCCTGTACTCGGGCTTTGCCATATAGTACACATAATTTTCCAGTACATTAACATCGGGAACGCTTCTGCCCTCTATCTTGAAATTGCAGTAACCCATAGGCAGATATTTTTCATAAATCGCCTCGGGAGATATGTGCAGCGGAGAATCCACGGTCTGATACAAGTGCTTTTTCATACATACGCAGTCAAAGCTTTCGGGAGAATATTCGCCGGGCTTCTTTTTCATCATATGCTCTGTCAGCGCAATGTGGCTTCTGCCGATAGAGCGGTAATGCTCACCTCTGCGCTTGCAGGCAGGGTCACAGCAGGCATTTATAAGCAGCTCAGCTTTTTCCTTGTGAGGAAGCTTTTCCAGCACATCAAAGTTGTTGTTGAAATTATAATCAAGCACCACCAGGGAATAATCCTTTTCCATTTCGGCGCAAAGCTCGTCAAAATCCTCTATCTGCTTGCAGGTAGAGCTTGTGACCGCCATTTTCGGAAACTTCTCTCTGATGTAATCCTCCAGCATTGGCGAATAAACAATAACCTCGTTAAGCCCGTTGTCAGCGGCTTTCAGTATCGCATTGCACAAAGGGTCCGTAAGCTGTTCGGGAGTCAGCACGGGATTTGTCATAGTAAAGCGGCAGGGAATATCCCTCTGATTGAACTGCTTGATAATTTCCCTCATAATTCTCGGGTCGGCATTTCCCATAAAGAATCTGCCGCCGTTCCATGTCATATTGGGGAATGAGCCGTAAACAGAGCCTATCTTAACACCCTCACGGAACTTGTGAGGATTATTCTTCATATACTCCGCAAGAGTAAGATTCAGCCTGAAATGACGCATAAAATCGGGTATGTGATATTTTATATCCATCTGTAAAAACTATCCTTTCCTGTTAGTGGCACTCAAACCAGCTTGTGCCTGTCTGCACATCGGCAGTAAGAGGAACGTCAAGCTGCACCGCATTTCTCATTTCCTCTCCAAGAAGCGCCGCCGCTCTTTCCGTATCCTTTTCCGAAGCCTCGATAATAAGCTCGTCGTGTATCTGGAGTATCAGATGAGCGTCAAGCCCTTCTTCCTTAAGCCGGCGATAAACCTTGACCATAGCTATCTTGATAATATCCGCAGCCGCTCCCTGAACGGGCGCATTCATAGCCGCACGCTTTCCGAAGCTCTGAATATTCTTGTTTTTCGCCGCAAGCTCGGGAATATAACGCCGTCTGCCGAACATTGTTTCCGAATATCCCTTTTCCGAAGCGTCGGAAACCGCCTTGTCCATAAACTCAGCAACGCCGCTGAAATTGGCAAGATAGCTCTTTATATACCTGTCAGCCTGAGCAACGGAAACATCTATATCCTTTGACAGCGAAAACGCTCCTATACCGTAAACAATGCCGAAATTAACAGCCTTTGCCGCACGGCGCATTTCAGAAGTGACCATATCCTCAGGCATACCGAATACCTGTGCGGCGGTAGATGTGTGAATATCACCCTCCGCATTGAATATTCCCTGCATATTCCTGTCGCCGCTGAGATGCGCAAGTATTCTCAGCTCTATCTGGCTATAGTCTGCGTCAACAAGAGTCCTTCCCTTTTCGCTGACGAAGAAGCGTCTCATATTCCTGCCAAGCTCCGTCCTTACAGGGATATTCTGGAGATTAGGCTCAGTCGATGAGATTCGTCCCGTCCTTGTTTCCGTCTGCTTGAAAACAGAGTGGATACGTCCGTCCTCTCCCACAGTTTTCAGAAGCCCCTCAACATAGGTAGAGCGAAGCTTTGTGTATTGCCTGTAGGTGAGTATCATATCAATAATAGGGTCCTTGTCCCTCAGCTCCTCAAGCACCTCTGCGCCTGTGGAATAGCCTGTCTTGGTCTTTTTGCCCGAGGGCAGACCCATTTCCTCAAAGAGGATAACACCCAGCTGCTTTGGAGAAGCAATATTGAACTGCTTTCCCGCTCTGAAATATATCTGCTGTTCAAGCCCGTCTATCTCCTCGGAAAGCTTCTCTCCGAAGGTGCGTATTCCCTCCGTGTCAGCCTTTACCCCATAAAATTCCATTGACGCAAGGACTTCCGTAAGGGGCAGCTCGATTTCAGCGCACAGCTTTGCCATTCCAAGGGCTTCAAGTTCCCTGTCAAGCCGTCTGCACAGTGCAGGCAGGGCAGCTGCTTCGGCAAATTCACCCAAGCCTTCATAATCGGGACAGCCGTATTCTCCGCAAAGACCCGATACGGTATATTCCGAAGCGGAGGCATTGAGCAGATACCCTGAAATATCAGCGTCTGCCGTAATATTCTTAAGCTCCGCTCCCCTTTCCAGCATATATCTGTAAACAGGCTTTGCTCCGAAGGTCATTTTGGGATATTGGGAGGAAAGCAGGGAAACAATATCAGTTTCATCTTCAAACCTTACAAGAATATCACCGTATGCAATATATAAGATACCATTGCTGTCAAGCGTGAACGCAAATTCTCCTTTTATGTCACCTGCGGAGAGTTTTTCTTCCCTGTAGCTTATCTCAGGCTCTCTCTCAGCCTCGGGAACGGCCTTTGAGGGCGCTGTGGGCTTTATTCCCAGCCTGTCCGCAAGCTTGGTCATTTCAAGCTCGCCCAGAAGCTCGGATAACGCCCCCTCGTCACGCTCCTTGTATGAGTAATCCGTAAGATTTCTGCTCACAGGCGCATCTGTAACGATAGTCGCAAGCCACTTGCTTTCCTTTGCGTCATCTGCTCCTGCGGTGAGCTTTGCTATCACGGATTTTGTAGCTGTGACCTCGCCTGCTTCAAGCTTATTGTAAAGCTCCTCCACCGAGGAATATTCCTTGATAAGCGAAAGAGCAGTCTTTTCACCTATGCCCTTAACGCCGCTTATATTGTCCGAGCTGTCGCCCATAAGACCTTTAAGGTCAATAAGCTGACGGGGAGAAAGCCCCTCGTACATTTCGGCAAATTTCTCGGGAGTGCAGGCAATAAGCTCCTTTGTGGTATGAAGCATTACCGTAACATTTTCATTTATGAGCTGTAAGCTGTCCCTGTCGCCCGTGAGAATGTAAATATGGTCAGCCTCGTTTGAAAGGGACGCAAGCGTACCCAGAATATCATCAGCCTCAAAGCCCGAACATTCAAGAACGTTTATGCCAAGCCCTTTCAGAAGCTCCTTAATAAGCGGCATCTGCATAGCAAGCTCCTCTGGCATACCGTGTCTTGTAGCCTTATATGCGGCATTTGCCTTGTGACGGAAGGTAGGCTCTCTCAGGTCAAACGCCACAGCGCACCCGTCGGGTGAAAGCTCGGCGGCAGTTTTGAGATATATGTTCATAAAGCCCGTAAGAGCGTTTGTGAACACTCCCTTTTTGTTTGAAAGCGCCTTAACACCGTAAAACGCACGGTTCATTATGCTGTTTCCGTCTATAGCAAGAAGCTTCATAATACCTTATCCTTTCGACTGTGTGAGATTTTTCAGAAAAGCCTTGAAAACCGAAGCCATTTCATCGGGAATACGAGTGTACATCATATGCCCTTCATTTACAAAATGCAGCTCTGCGCCGCATTTCTCACCGTAATCTCTTGCCGCCTGCTGCCAGCTGAGAGCCTTGACGGGTGATTTCATATTACTGATAAACATACACGAACGACATCTCAGAACACCGCACCTATCCGCTTTATGAGCATTTTCTTCTGCCAGGAGCGATTCTTCGAAAACAGCCTCACTTGCAATATTTCTGTAGTAAACTTCCTCATAAGTGAGTTTTTCATCATCGGTCAGCTCATTGCTGTCAAGAAGCCCCGAAGCATTTACTGTGCGGTTTCTCAGAAGCTTATCAAGAAGCCCCCTCTTTGAAAGCTTCTGCATAAGCTTTCTGTGGCTGTCCACCATTTTCCGTTTTTTATCGTGAGGTATCTCCTTAGCCTGAGCCGCCATCATATTGGGCAGACCCATATCTATCCCAAGCACCGCCGCAACCTCCTCAGGATAATTGCACGCCCACCAGATAGCCTCAAAGCCCGAATAGGAATGAGGTGCGAGAACGTAAGGCGGCATAATGCCTGCGGCTTTAAGAGCCTCTCTGACCTCAGAAACAAGATTTTCGACTGTTCTCGGCGAATGAGCAGGACCGCTAAGACCATACCCTGCCTTTTCAGCAACAACTATCCTGTATTCGTCGGACATACGTCTGTAAAGGGGCTTATACTCCAGCACAGGACATCCCACGCCCGAGCCTGCCATAAAAACGACAGTCAGCTTCCCCTTTCCCTCGGAATAAACATTTATATCGGTATCACCGACCCTGACACGTCTGCCGTAATCCATAACCTCACCCTTCCGGAATTATTATGTCAGCACTCCACACCTATTCTTCCCATAAAATCCTTGATAGTATCAAGCTCGGGGAAAAACAGTATGCTGAATGAATTTCCGCAGTCGCATATGCTGACGGAGTTATTTACAAAGCAGACATTCACTGCCCCCTCATTAACCGCAAGTATATCCGCAGACGGCGCAGTAACGCTCTGAGGTACGGAAATATCCACCGTCATTCCCGACATTATGGAAAAATTATTTGCATAGTTTGCGGCGCAGATGTTTACCGTTTCCCTGATGACCGATTCAGCCATTTCGTTCATATCCGCCCTGCCGTTTATCTTTATATCGGGGAAATAAGTTCCCGCAAGACGTGTGATAAAGGCATAAGGAAACAGAAAGAGCATAGCACCTTTCATATCGCAGCTGAGCTTTATGAGAAAAGCCTCCGTGCCGCCGCTGAGAACATCGGCAATATTTCCTGCCTCCGCCGCCGAAAGCACCTTGACCTGCGGCGTTGAAATATCTGTTGCCGACGAGATCATTTCCGAAAGCGCAGTTGCGGCATTTCCTGCGCCTATATTACTTATTTCCCGAAGAACGGATATCTGCATTTCTCCGAACTCGGCAAAGCTGTTGATAGCTATAGCGTTCCCCTCCCCATTTTACGGCTCGTAATATCTCGGCTTGTTGATAAGTATAATAAGGTCAACGAGCCAGCCGATAAGCCCCAGACCGCCTGTGCACGCCCAAAGGATACCCGTAGCGATCTTACCTTCATAAAATCTGTGAGCGCCGAATAAGCCGAACAATGCACACAGCAGTATCGACACATTTTTGCTTTTAAGTCTTGGATTAAAGCCTCCTGCGCCGGGGTTGAACTCCTCCATAAGTCTTGCCTTGTGCTTTTCCGCAAAGCCTGCAAAATCTATGACTACAGGAAGCGGCTCATTCTGAGTCGGTGCAGGCGAAGGAATACTTCCCTGCCTTGTGTTTTCGGTGTATCTTGGCGGAGTGTCCGTATCCACCACTATGCGGATATTTTCAGGCTCGGCATATGCCGTTTCCGTGTTTGTTTTTTCCGTCATCTGCGGATTAGTGTGCCTGTCGGGTCTGTAAAATTCATTCATAGCGATTCTCCAAAAAAAACGGATAAACTTATTTTCGTGTAAGAGTGTATCTGCCGCCCTTAACAGCGTCAAATACGATAATATCCTCACCTGCGGCAATTACTTTGCCGCCGCAGGAAAGCTCAAATGCGCCTGCCGCCCTGAGCGATATTTTCCTGTCCGAATAAGCGGTAATAACAGCCTCGGAAACGCTTCCGTCCTTCCATTCAAGGCTCACATTGGCATTTCCTCTTGTTTTCATTCCTGCGGCGCTTCCGCATTTCCACTGAGGAGGAATTGCAGGCAGCAGACTGATATATGCTGTATCGGAAACACCGTCAAAGCTGCTCTGAATAACCGCCTCGGCAATTCCCGCACCGCCGCCGAAGTTTCCGTCTATCTGGAAGGGCGGGTGCATATCGAACATATTTATGCTTGTGCTGTAAGCAAGAAGGGCATTTATATTCTCCCCCACCTTCTCGCCGTCAAGAAGCCTTGCCCACATATTGATTATCCACGCTCTCGACCAGCCTGTGTGACCGCCGCCGTGGGAAAGTCTGCGTTCAAGGGTAGCCCTTGCCGCCTTTGCAAGCTCGGGCGTCCTTTCGGGAGAGATCATATCCGCAGGATAAAGAGCAAAAAGCTGAGAAATATGGCGGTGTCCCGGCTCAACCTCGTCATAATCGGAAGCCCATTCCATTATCTGACCGTATTTTCCTATCTCAGGCTCGGGAAGCCTTGCCCTTATCTCACGGAGCTTTTCGGCAAAATCTTTTCTCTCGCCAAGTATCTCCGAGGAGTTTATCACAGCGGTAAACAGTACATAAAGTATCTGACTGTCCATTGAAGGACCTTTGCAGAGCGTTCCCTTTGAGCCGTCCGCCGTAAAATATGTGTTTTCGGGAGAAACGGAGGGACTTGTTACAAGCCTGCCCTTTTCGTCCTCGGTAAGATAATCCGTGAAAAATTCCGCCGCCTCGCAGAGAGTGTCAAACTTTTCCCCGAGGAAATCAGTATCCCCCGTGAACAGAAAATGCTCCCATATGTGAGTGCAGAGCCACGCCATACCCATAGGCCAGAGGGTAGCAGGCAGCCATTTGTCCTGAGGAGCGGTATCGCCCCATATATCGGTATTGTGATGGCAAACCGTACCGCCGCAGCGGTACATTGAACGTGCAGTAATTCTGCCGTTCTCTCTCATTCGCTCAATGTGGTCAAAAAGCGGAGTGTGACATTCGGGAAGATCCTGTATCTCAGCCGCCCAGTAGTTCATCTCGGTGTTGATGTTGATGGTGTATTTACCGCCCCATGCAGGCCACATATCCTTGTTCCATATTCCCTGAAGATTCAGAGGGAGGGAATTGGGACGTGAGCCTGATATCATCAGATAACGTGAAAAATTATAGTAAAGCGCCGCCAGCTCATTGTCAGAAACCTTATCCTCTCTCACAGCCCTTAAACGCTCATCAGTGGTAACAGAGGAATCCACGCCGCTTACGGGGCATATGGAGATATTGTTTCGGCAGTAAAGCTTCTTGTAATCGGCAATATGCCTTGCAAGGAGCGTAAGAGGTGATTTTCTTGCCGCTGTTTTCGCCTGTGAAATGCACAGCTTTTCATAATTTCCCGTTCTCCATGAGGTCTGAGCGGAGATTATCAGCACAGCCTCGTCCGCATTCTCACAGACGATTCGGTTAGCGTCCGTGCCGCATTTGCCTCCCCTTGCCGAAACTGTGATCGCACAGGCATAAGGAATACCGTCGGAAACGGTGAAAATCAGAGTCTTGTCGTCATAAGCCTCATTCTTGTCGTAGTTGTCATCTCTGCCGTCAATAGCGGCAACAAAGGAAATGCTGCCCTCCCTGTCGGCAGTAAAGCGGACAACGATACATTCATCAATTGCCGAAGCGAAAACCTCTCTTGTAAAGCAAACGCCCCCCGAGGTAAATTTTGCATAAGAAACCGCATTTGCAAGAGAAAGACCTCTTGTATAATCGGTATATTCCCCTGCGGACTGCCAAATATGCAAGTCGCCCAAGGGCTGATAATGCCTTTGCTGCTCATTTGTGCCGTAAAAAGCGTCGGAACAGAGATTTTCCGCCTCCGTAGTTTTTTCCTCATTGATAAGACGGCGCATTTTCTCCAGATTATCATATGCCTTGGGATTGTTTCTGTTTCGGAAACCTCCCGACCAGATAGAGTCCTCGTTAAGCTGCAAAAGCTCGTTATCGGGAGTGCCGAACACCATTGCGCCCATTCTGCCGTTGCCTACGGGGAGAGCCTCGTCCCAGTTTGCCGCAGGACGGGTATAATAAAGGTCCTCAGAAGGATTTCTTTCGTCATAGTTTATAAGCATTGCATTTAATTCCTTTCGTTATTATCAAATAAAAAAGAACTGCCGATTTTAATCCCATAATAAAATAATACGGTCAAAATCGGCACTTCTTCTTTATTCACTTTTAAGGTATAGTATTCTGCGGTGAAGCCTCACCGCAGAATAATTCTTCAAGCAAATTCAAACGCCGTATGCACCGTGAATTACATACCTGTAAGACCCGAACGAGCAATACCCTCTGTAAAGTTCTTCTGAAGGAAGATGTACATTACAAGGATAGGCGTAATGGAAAGCAGACAGCCCGATTCCATCCATACGATAAGCTCTCTTGCGTTTACCTTGACAGTACCGTTGTTGAACAGAACTCGTGTAAGTGAAGCGTTCAGGTTTTTAAGCTGGAGAGCGATAGTGCTGTTGTTGGTGAAGAAGGAAGTGGAGATGTAGTAATCGTTCCAGTACCATACAACAGAAAGGAGGAATACTGTAAGGAAGGTTGAACCTGCATTGGGTATCATAACCTTGATGAATGTGCCAAGAGGCGAGCAGCCGTCCAGATAAGCAGCGTCCTCAAGCTCCTTGGGCAGACCACGGAAGGACTGTCTGAAAAGGAAGATGAACAGACCTGCACGCAGACCGTTTGCCATAAGAGCAGGCATATACATTGTCAGGGCGCTGTCAATAAGGTTGATGTAGTCGCCTGTGATAGCATGCCAGATACCCAGAGGATTGAAGTAACGGAAGAACATATACTGAGGGATAAGAATGATCTGTGCAGGCATAAGGATCATAAGGATAACTACGCCGAAAAGGATATTCTTGCCCTTGAAGTTGAATCTTCCGAAGCCATAGCCTGTGATGGCACAAGTGATAACCTGTACAATGGAACAGCCTATGTTGATGAAAAGTGTATTGCCGAGAGTGTTCCAGAAGTCCATTACCCTGATAACGTCCTTAATGTTTGAAAGGGTGAATGTTCTGGAAATCCATATGATAGTGGGGTCATTCATCTCCGAACGGGGACGGAACGCCGCTGTTATCATATAGATAAGGGGATAAATGATAACGAAGCAAAGACCGAATACGAGAAGCGCTCTGCATATGGGCCAGAGAGTTTCAAAGGCTCTCTTTCTCTTGAGATACTTCTGCTCTGCGGGAGTGAGGGTGGAAAGACGCTTCTTGAAGCGCTCACGCTCCTCCTTTCTCGATCTCTTGACCTCCTTGGGAGGCTTTTCCGGCTTGACCTTTTTAAGGAAGTCGGAAGTATTTGCTTTAATTGAATCAACTGCCATTTTTCCAGCTCCTTAAATCAGTCATCGTAGTAAATTACCTTGTTCATTACAGCAAAGATAAGTCCTACAGCCGCAAGAACAATTGCGAAGTAGCTCCACGCCATTGCGGCGGAGAAGCCGTATTTCCAGTCGTCCTGAACCGAGAGCACCTGCTCCATTACAACGTTTGTGGGGTCTGTGAAGGTGTCGATGATGGTGTAAACCAGGTTTACAAGGATCATAGGGGAAACATAAGGAAGAGTGATCTTCCAGAAGAACTCCCATGAGGTCGCACCCTCGATTCCCGCAGCCTCCTTGGCTGATGTGGGAATACCCTGAAGAGCGGAAAGGAAGATGATTATCTGAATACCGCACTTCCATACAAGGTTCAGAATGTCTGAGGTCATTGTGGAAAGCATTTCGGTGAGCTTGTCGTTGAATCCGTAGATTCCCACAAATTCCAGAAGCTCGTCAACCATGTTTGCGGAGAACATTGTGGAGAACTGGTCAGCCTCAGCAGTTCCGCTGGTGTCAAGGTTGTTTGTAATGATCGCATAAACAGGACCTGTTGCGATGATTACGGGGAGGAAGAATACCGCTCTTGCGAAGGTACGTCCCGCAAACTTCTGATTGATAATGATAGCCACGAACAGGGAGAAAATAATGATGATAGGTGTCTGCCAGAGGGTATCGCCCAGCACCGCAACAAGATTCTGACGGAAATCGGGGTCAACCATGAACGCCTTTCTGTAATTCTCGATTCCCAGAGGAGTCATTACAAGAGCACCTACATCGGGCTTTACATCATGGAACGAGTAGATAAAGGATTCGATAACCGGAATGATGAAGAACATCAGCGCTCCGATAAACCAGAGACCGATAAAGCCGTAGCCGTAAAGTCCCTTACGCTTCTCGTAGGAAAGATGTGAAAGATTCAGTTTCATTCGCCGATTACCTCCTCTCCGATATAATCGGTAAGCTTGAAGGTCTTACCGTCAGCCTCTACTGTAAGCTTTTCAAGGTCAACAACGGTCTTGTAGCCGTTATCGTAAACTGTTGTGATCTCAGTGCCGTCCTCGGAAACTGTGTAGGAAGCGATAACCGAATCAGCCGCAGGTGAAAGCACCTCGTCGGAAAGCTTGTAAAGACCTGCCGCCTCGTTTACCCAGTTAGCATAGTAGCCGTAGAAATACTTATCAAGCTTGGTGTCCTTCAGCTCGCTTGCCTCTGTGCCTACCAGATCGAAGCCGATGTTGCTTCCTGCGGCAATAGCCTTGAGAGAAGCAATATCAAGGTCAGCCTCGCCGTTAACGGCAACGCTTGCGTAAGGTGTCACGCCGTGAAGAACCATCTGATAGAAGGGAATCTCAGCGTCAAATACGTCAAACTTGCTTGATGTAAGGGGAGCATTTGTGATGTAATCGGTGTAAGGCAGAACATAAGCCGCAGGATTGTC
>JAGAJY010000084.1 GCA_017848125.1 Oscillospiraceae bacterium | reverse complement strand
TATCCTGAGATCTATGCCTGCGTAGGCTGTAATGCCTGCACAAAGGCTTGTACTCAGAAGCTCAACGTTATGCAGTACATCGCTTACGCTCAGAGAGGCGAGTTTGAGAAGTGCGCTGAGGAGTCCTTTGACTGCGTAATGTGCGGAGTTTGCTCCTCCAGATGTCCCGCAGGCATTTCCCACCCCCAGGTTGGTATGCTCGCAAGAAGAATCAACGGCAAGTATCTTATGCCTAAGACACAGCACCTTGAGGACAGAGTAAGAGAGATCCATAACGGCGATTTCAAGGAATTCCTCGATACCCTTATGGCTGAATCCGATGACCAGCTCAGGGAACGCTACAATAACAGAGACATTGAGAAGTAAGGGAGGCTGTTAACAATGTACACAAGTGAAGAAATGCTTGCTTCGATAAAGAAGGTTGAAGCTAACAGAGCTGCAAACGCAGCATATGAGCCTGCAAGAATGACTGCTGAGCAGAAGGACGAGGTTCTCAAGACCTTCCACCCCGACTACATCGAGTCACAGTTCGAGGAACTCAAGATCGGTCCTAACAAGGGCGAAAAGGTTCCCCACGAGCTTGCTGCTCTCCTTCAGGCTAACAGCCGTATCGATCCCGCAAAGATCGACCTTGAAAATCCCAAGTACGATGTTGACGTTCTCGTTATCGGCGGCGGCGGAGCAGGCTCTTCCGCAGCTATCGAGGCTCACAATGGCGGCGCAAACGTAATGATCGTTACAAAGCTCCGTATCGGTGACGCTAACACTATGATGGCTGAAGGCGGTATTCAGGCTGCCGACAAGCCCAACGACTCCCCTGCTATCCACTATATCGACGCTTACGGCGGCGGTCACTTCAAGGGCAAGCATGAGCTGGTTTACAAGCTCGTTAACGACGCTCCCGACGCTATCAAGTGGCTCAATGAGCTGGGCGTTGAGTTCGACAAGATGCCCGACGGCACAATGGTTACAACTCACGGCGGCGGTACATCCAGAAAGAGAATGCACGCTTGTAAGGACTACTCCGGCGCTGAGATAATGAAGACTCTCCGTGACGAGGTTCTCAACCGTCAGATCCCCGTTATTGATTTCACATCCGCAATTGAGATCATTCTCGACGATCAGGGCAAGGCAGCCGGTGCTGTTCTTATGAATATGGAGACCAAGGAGATCATGGTTGCCCGTGCAAAGACTGTTATCATCGCTACAGGCGGTGCAGGCAGACTCCATTATCAGGGCTTCCCCACCTCCAACCACTACGGCGCTACAGCTGACGGTCTTGTTCTCGCTTACAGAGCAGGCGCTAAGCTTCTTTACGCTGATTCTCTCCAGTATCACCCCACAGGTGCTGCTTTCCCCGAGCAGATCTTCGGTGCGCCTGTTACCGAGAAGGTTCGTTCTCTGGGCGCTAAGCTCGTTAACGTTGACGGCGAAGTATTTATGCACCCCCTTGAGACAAGAGACATCTGTGCTTCCTCTATCATAAGAGAGTGCAGAGAAAGAGGCAAGGGCATCAGCACAGGCGACGGTCAGGGCGTATGGCTCGATACTCCTATGATCGAGCTTAAGAACGGCGAGGGTACTATCGAAAAGAGAATCCCCGCTATGCTCAGAATGTTTATGGAGTACGGCATTGATATTCGTAAAGAGCCTATCATTATTTACCCCACACTTCACTACCAGAACGGCGGTATCGACATTACCGATGACGGTATGAGCGGCATTGAGAACCTCTATGTTGCAGGTGAGGCTGTCGGCGGTATCCACGGCAGAAACAGACTTATGGGCAACTCACTTCTTGACGTTATCGTATTCGGAAGAAACGCAGGAAAGAGCGTTGCAGCTAAGTTCAAGAGCGTAACTGTTGGCAAGCTTACTCTTGACCACGTTAATAAGTTCGCTGACGAGATGAAGGCAGCCGGAATCGAAACAGATGTTGTTTCTCCTCAGCTTCTCCCCGACTACGCAAGAAAAAGTAACTGATAAAAAGTAAAATTTCGGTTAAGATTTTTCATAACCACTACAAATCAGTTAAGTTTTGTAGTATAATTCTATATGGCACTTACAAACCCCTGCAAACACAGGGGTTTGTGGTGTGCTATAGAGGATATTCCGATTAAAACATAACAAGGATACTTATGTTATAATCGAAGTATCCCGGAAGGATTTTAAGGAAATATGCCTGATGATTCGGGCAGAGTCTTTGAAAGGCTCAGAGAAAGGAAGGATTTTTTTATGAATCTGTTTGGCGGTGTAATTCCCATTACAGGAATTTCATTCGTTCTGCTCTGCGTGTTTGCTATCCTTTTCGTCGGATATTCGCTGGGCAGAATTACCATTAAAGGAGTTTCCTTGGGTGACGCAGGTGTGTTTGTAATTGCGCTTCTGTTCGGTGCAATCTTCAAGGATTCCATTTTCGGCGAAGGCGTTGCAGTGGGCGAAACCTTTATTGAAGCACTTGAAGTTATCGAAAGCCTCGGACTTATCCTGTTTGTAACCTCTGTCGGCTTTATTGCAGGACCTAAGTTCTTCGGCAATATGAAGAAGAATTTCAAGTCCTATGTTCTTCTCGGACTTGTTGTTATCCTTGCAGGCGGTCTTGGTGCTATCAGCTGTATATTCATCGGCGACGGAATCGGTTACGGCGCTTCCATCGAAAACCGTGAGGGCTTTGTGGCTATGATAGTCGGTCTGCTTTCAGGCTCTCTTACATCTACACCCGCATTTTCTGCGGCAAAGGCTACTGTTGCCGAGGAATACACATCTCTCGTATCCGTAGGTCACGGTATCGCTTACATCTTCGGTGTTATCGGCGTAGTTCTCTTTGTTCAGCTCGTTCCCAAGCTTGCTAAGGCTGATATGGCTGCCGAGCGTGCAAAGCTTGTACAGGTTGAAAGCGGCGAAAGCAAGAAATCCGTTATTGAGAATCTTTTCAACATTGACGACCACGGCTTTGCTGCATTTTCGCTTGCAGCTGTTCTCGGAACAATAATCGGAAAGATCAAGATCCCCCTCAGCAGTGCGGGACTTGACGGCACATGCTTCTCCCTTACAACAACAGGCGGCTGTCTGCTGGTTTCCCTTATAATCGGTCATTTCGGCAGAGTCGGCAAGATAAACCTTATGCCCGATACTCACACCCTCAAGCTTTTCAGAGAGCTTGGACTTGTTCTGTTCCTTGTAGGCGCAGGCGTTCCCGGCGGTGTTGACTTCGTTGCAAACTTCGACCCTATGTACTTTGTATATGGTATCATTATGACTATCGTTCCTATGATACTCGGCTTCCTTTTTGCAAAGTATGTTCTGAAGCTCAGCCTTCTCAACAGCCTCGGCTCACTCACAGGCGGTATGACAAGTACCCCTGCTCTCGGAACACTTATCAACACAGCAGGCACAGAGGACGTTGCGGCAGCTTATGCGGCAACATATCCTATCGCACTTATTGCGGTGGTTCTTGTTTCTCAGTTTATTATTATCCTGTTCTGAGTTTATAACATCAAATCCCCCTCCTGCATTTGCAGAAGGGGGATTTTTCAGCGCTTACTTACCTTAGGTAATCAGCAAGTGGGTGTGCAGATGCTGCCGCCGTTGTTGTTGCTGCCGCAGCAGAAGAAGAGAACGAGAAGAATGATGATAATCCAGCAGCAGTTGCCTCCACCAAAACCATAGTTGCAGTTCATAATGATACGCTCCTTTAATAATGTATTAGCCGAATCCTTTTTGATTCGACCGAAGGCTTTTGCTCAGCGGCGTTTCCGCTTTGTCTTGCCTTCATAGTTCATATTATGCCAAAGCGGTCATTTGGTGCAGACTGATAACAAATTTTTTTCAGAAGAAAAAATGCACATCTGTCAAAATGACAAATGTGCATTTCAGCGTGTCGAAAAAGAAAACGCTGTTGTTACATTTGCACAAAACTACAAAAAATTGCTTTGTTCAAAACGTTCCACCGGAACGTTTTGAAGGGTAAATTTGTAGAGAATTGTTAGAAAGGGAGGCGGTCTTGTTCGCCTCCCCTCGAAATGCTGTCGCATTTCTCACCCCTTGCTCCGTTATTTCACGGAAATAAGGGGAATTTCGCTGTCTGCGGAC
>JAGAJY010000083.1 GCA_017848125.1 Oscillospiraceae bacterium | reverse complement strand
GAAGCGCCCAGCTCCGTGCATTTCTGAATAATAAGCTCGGGCTTGTCCTGCTTGGGGAGCGCCTGAAAAACAGTAAGCTTCAGCTTCGGCTCTGAGGAGGAGGGGAGTCTCTCGGTTATTCGGCAGAAAACCTCATCGGAGGTCATTTTTTCAATTACCGAAACAAAGTCCATTCCCTCTCTGCAAAAGGTAATGCTGTCGCCTGTTTTCATTCTAAGCGACCTGCCGATATGAACAGCGTCGCCCCCCGTAACAGTAATAATATCGCCGTTAACGGCATTTTCATCAATAAAGAATCTTGGCATAGCCAAACCCTCCATTCACCACTTTTAGCTTTCAGTCATATACTGATAATGAGTAAAACTCAATAAAGGAACTAATTGCATATGAATAATATAAATCTGTCATCGCTGTCCGAAGGGGAGTCGGGAACTGTAGCAGAGCTTTATAATACAGGAGATATGCGCCGCAGACTTATGGATATAGGTCTTATAAAAGGAACTCATATAACCTGCCTTCACAAAAGCCCCACAGGCGACCCCACAGCCTATCTTATCCGAGGAGCGGTAATAGCCCTCAGAAAAAAAGACTCGGAAAAAATACTTATTCTGAACAGTCAGCCGAATACACCCTGACATAATCGACCTTGATACTGTCAGGGAGCATATCCATGTCAGGCAGACCCGACCATGAGCCTGTCTCCGCAGTTACTTTCAGATACAAGGGAACCTCACAGGTTCCCTTTGCTTTTTTAGCGTCGGTTCTCCAGCTTTCCTCGCCGTCAATATAGTAAATATATTCGTCCTCAGTCCATAGAAGCGAAAATGTGTGATACTCACCGTCATAAACATCAGCGTCAACTATCTTACCCTCAGACTTGTGCTGAGAAGAATATCCGTCCCAGTTTAAGGTATGCTGAATCTTCTTTTCGGTAAAATAAGGGGATTCGTAAATATCAATTTCCGTGCCGTCCCTGCCGCCGTTTTTCTCACTGTTCACCGAATCGCCCATAAGCCAGAAGGCAGTCCACCACCCGGGAGAATTATTCAGAGTACAACGAATCTCAAAATAGCCGTATTTCTGCTCAAAAATCCCCCTTGAACGGACACCTCCCGAGTTAAATCGGTCTGTTTCGCTGTCGTAGCTCATTTCAATAATAAGGTTACCCTCTCCGTCAAGATATGACATATCATTATCCCAGTAATTGTTCAGATCCTGCCTTTTCCACTCAGGACATCTTTCCCATTTAGATAAATCAAGCTCATCGCCGTCAAAATTATCCTCAAAGGTCAGATAATAAGGGGAGTAATCAATCATTTTATAACTTTCAACATCACTGTTCAAAAATGTTGAAAGTTCCGTATTAACAGCCGACATAATTGATAGTATCGCAGAAAGCATGATTTTCACTCCAAATTAGTATGAAACGCCGCACAAAAAAGTGCGGCGTTATTCATTTCAACATTTTCGGATTATTCCTCAATATCCTCAGAAATATCCTCCTCTTCCTCATCGTCAGCACCTTCATCAGTAATGACCTCATTCTGCTCCTCAGCGGCAGCCAAAGCCATTTCCTTCTGAATTTCTTCCTCAGAGGGCTGTTCAATTTTTTCCGTTTCAGCGCTGTCATCGTGCTCGGTTCTGGTGATAGAAACCACTCTGTCCTCACTGCCCACTCTCATAAGCCTTACGCCCGTAGCATATCTGCCCATAATTCTTATATCGCAGGCTCTTATTCTGATAATAACGCCGTCAGTAGCGATCATAATAATATCGTCGTCCTCGTCAACTATCTTAATGCCGCAAACAAAGCCCTTTTCCTCGGAAGCCTTGTAATTAAGCATACCATAGCCGCCTCGCTTCTGGATACGGTAATCCTCCAGCCTGCATCTTCTGCCCAGACCCTTGTCCGAAACCGTAAGAACAGCCGCACCCTCTCTTACTCTCGCCATAGAAACAACATAATCGCCCTCACGAAGCTTTATAGCCTTTACACCGTGAGCAGTTCTGCTCATAGTCCTTATCTGAGTTTCCTCAATTCGGATAGCATAGCCCTTTCTTGTAGCAACGATAACCTGTGCGTTGCCGTCAGTCAGTCTTACACCTGCTATCTCGTCGCCCTCGTCAAGACCTATAGCCCTCAGACCGTTCTTGCGGACATTCTTGTAGGACGCCAGAGGAGTTCTCTTTATCTTGCCGTTCTTTGTTACCATTATGATAAATCTGCCCTCATTGTAATCGGAGGTCTTTATCATAGCGGCAATCTTCTCGTCCTCGGCAAGAGGGAGCATATTTATAACATTAACGCCCCTTGACTGCCTTGAACCCTCGGCAATTTCAAAGCATCTGAGCTTGTACATAATACCCTTGTTGGAGATAAGCAGAACATCATCGTGAGAAGAAGCGATAAACATTTCCTGTGTGAAGTCCTCGTCTCTCTGCTTTATAGCGGAAACGCCCTTTCCTCCACGCTTCTGTATCTTGTATTCGCTTACAGGCTGACGCTTGATATATCCTATGTCGGTAAGTGTAACAACACAGTCCTCCACAGGAATAAGGTCCTCAATATCAACCTCACCGCTGACATTTTCAATATCAGTCTTTCTTCCGTCGCCGAATTTCTTCTTGATTTCCTCCAGCTCGTCGGAAATGATAGCAAGTACCTTTTCATTATCACCGAGAATTTCGGTAAGCTCCTTTATCTTAGCGTGAAGCTCAGCCAGCTCATCGTCTATCTTCTTTCTCTCCATATTTGAAAGCTGATACATTCTCATCTGAGCAATAGCCTCAGCCTGAATATCCGTAAGACCGAATCTTTCTGTAAGCCTCTGCTTTATCTCACCGATATTTTCAGAGGTACGGCAAATTTTGATAACCTCGTCAATGTTATCTGCTGCAATAACCATACCCTCTAAGATATGCGCCCTTGCCTTAGCCTTTTCAAGGTCAAATTCAGTTCTTCTGCGTATAACCTCGACCTGGAAATCAATGTACTCAGAAAGCATCTGCTTGAGAGTAAGCACCTTAGGCTCACCGTTAACAAGCGCCAGCATAATAACGCCCACAGTATCCTGAAGCTGAGTATATTGGAACAGATGATTCAGCACCACCTGAGGAATAGCGTCCTTTTTCAGTTCAATAACAATTCTTACCGCATTATCCTTGTCTGATTCGTCTCTTATTGCAAAAATACCGTCAATGCGCTTGTCCTTTGCAAGCTCGGCAATTCTTTCAATAAGAGTCTTTTTATTGACCATATAGGGAATCTCATCAATGATAATACAGTTTCTTCCCTTAATTTCCTCAATGCGTGTGCGTCCTCTCAGAGTGACCTTTCCACGTCCCGTAGCATAAGCCGCCCTTATGCCCGAGCGGCCCATAATAATGCCGCCTGTTGGGAAATCAGGACCCTTTATATGCTCCATAAGGTCATCGAGAGTGCAGTCAGGATTCTTGATAATAGTCTGCACCGCACCTATAGTCTCAGTAAGATTGTGAGGAGGGATATTTGTAGCCATACCTACAGCAATACCCACCGAGCCGTTTACCAAAAGATTCGGGAAACGGGAGGGGAGAACTACAGGCTCTTTCAGTCTGTCATCATAGTTGGGACGGAAATCAATGGTATCCTTGTTAATGTCCGTAAGCATTTCAAGGGTCATTCTGTCCATTCTTGCCTCGGTGTATCGGTAAGCAGCAGGGGGGTCTCCGTCGATCGAACCGAAGTTTCCGTGACCATCTACAAGAGGATATCTCATAGAGAAATCCTGAGCAAGTCTTACCATAGCGTCGTAAACGGAAGCGTCACCGTGAGGGTGATATCTACCGAGAACAGTACCAACCGTGTCCGCACACTTTCTGTACTCCTTGTCGGGAGTAAGATTATTTTCATACATCGTATAAAGAATACGTCTGTGAACAGGCTTAAGACCGTCCCTTACATCAGGGAGCGCACGGGAAACGATAACCGACATGGAGTAAGCAAGGAAAGATTCTCTCATTTCCTTTTCAATGTCTCTGTTTATAAACCTGTTATTATTCAAACTGAAAACTTCATCTGACAAATTAAACAACTCCTTTTATAAGATACAGGGTTTACTCACCCTTGTATCTTACTCCCATAATGTTTGAGAGCCTGTTTTTTATCTCCATTACTTCATAAGGCTTAAAGGCAGATTTGGGAATAACGAATACATTCACCTTTTTTACATAGACTACAAACAAATCGGGATTTTCAAGCATTTCCACCGCAGGATTATCCAGATGGATTATCGTGGTGGGAGGAAGCTCGTCCTCGGGATTTTTTTCCTCGTCTGTTTTGTTTTCTTCAGCAAGCATAGCTTCTTTTTCAGCCTCTTCTGAAATATACGGGTCGTATAATGTTGATATATTTATCTTATCTGTATAAATTTCAGCCTTATAAACCGTACCCTCTATCTCTCCGAGACTTTTATCCAGATTCCTGTAGGTATTTTTCGGACGGATAAGGAAATAACCTCCCAAAACAATACACATCACAATAAGCATATAAGAGAATGAAACGTCCTCATTTTCCGCCGCTGTAGCAACGGTCAGAACCTGCGAAACAATACCGAAAACAACTATCAGCATCTGAATAGCAACGCTTTTATATACATATTTTTTCTGAAACAGCTTAAAGCCCGAAAGAATATCCTCTTTCACGCTTTTGTATTCTCCTTCTGCAAGAAGCTCCTCAAAGGAAGTCCTGCCGTCATCATAAATATCGTCGTCCAAAATTGACAACACAAATCATTCCTATCTGAATTTATTTAAATATCGAGATTCTGAACATATCTTGCATTCTTCTCGATAAATTCCCTTCTGGGCTCAACCTTGTCGCCCATAAGAATGGTGAATATCTCATCAGCCTTAGCAGCGTCCTCCAGCTCAACCTTGAGCATAGTTCTTGTCTCGGGATTCATAGTGGTCTCCCAAAGCTGCTCGGGGTCCATCTCACCGAGACCCTTGTATCTCTGGATAAGAAGCTTTCCTTCGCCCTCAGCGGAAAGCTCCTTGATATACATATCTCTTTCCTCATCGGAGAAAGCATATTTTGCAATTTCCTTCTTGCCCTTTTTCTTGGCAACCTTGAAAAGGGGAGGCTGAGCGATGTAGATGTTGCCGTTAGTAATAAGCTGCTTCATATATCTGAAAAAGAAGGTCAGCAGAAGAGTTCTGATGTGAGAGCCGTCAACGTCGGCATCGGCCATAATGATTATCTTTCCGTAACGAAGCTTTTCAATGTTGAAATCCTCTCCGATGGAAGTACCCAGAGCCGCAACCACAGGCATAAGCTTTTCGTTTCCGTAAACCTTGTCTATTCTTGCCTTTTCAACATTGAGCATTTTTCCCCAAAGAGGAAGAATAGCCTGATATCTTGCATTTCTGCCCTGCTTTGCAGAGCCGCCCGCAGAGTCTCCCTCCACGATGTAAAGCTCGGTGAGCTTGTTATCCTTGTCATAGCAGTCCGAAAGCTTTCCGGGCAATGAAGCGCTGTCCATAGCAGACTTTCTTCTGGCAGTTTCTCTTGCCTTTTTTGCAGCCTCTCTTGCCTTCTGCGCATTAACAGCCTTGTCGAAAACCGCTCTTGCCTGCGAGGGATTTTCCTCCAGATAGCACATAAGCTTTTCTGTAACAATATCCTCAACAAGAGGTCTTGCCTCGGGATTACCCAGCCTTCCCTTTGTCTGTCCCTCAAATTCGCAGTTAGTAAGCTTTACGGAAATAATAGCAGTAAGACCCTCTCTTACATCATCACCGATAAGCTTGTCGGCATTATCCTTGATAAGATTGAATTTCTTTCCGTATTCGTTTATTACCTTAGTAAGAGCATTCTTGAAGCCGTTTTCGTGGGAGCCTCCGTCGGTTGTGTGAATGTTGTTTGCAAATGAACGTATATCCTCGTTAAAGGATTCATTCCACTGCAAAGCTATTTCCGCCGTAGAATCTCCCTTTTCGCCGCTGAGATATATAACCTCGTCACCCAGAGCCTCATAGCCCTTTACCTTGTGTATATGCTCAACAAACTGCCTGATACCTCCCTCATAATGAAGTACCTCGGACTGAATATTATCCCTGTCTCTCAGGTCTGAGAAAACTATTCTCACTCCCGCATTAAGGAAAGCCTG
>JAGAJY010000082.1 GCA_017848125.1 Oscillospiraceae bacterium | reverse complement strand
CAGGATTTCCCCAGAGTGAAAATAGGCGTGGGACAGAAGCCCTCCAAGGAATATGACCTTGCAGGCTGGGTGCTGGGCAATTTCCCCTCGGAGGATATCCCCAAAATGCAGGAAGCCGCCGCAAATGCCTGCAATGCCGTTGAAACTATCGTCAGCGGAAATATCGACAAGGCTATGAACCTTTATAACAGCTGATATGAAAAGGAATGTGATATATACAGCGGCAGTATGGCTTTCAGCCGCTGCTGTTACGGCTTGTGCGGCGGTGCTTGCTGCGGGGATCATCGGCTCGGGTACGGGAAATACGGTAATAGGCTCGGCTATGATTCTTTCTGCGTCGGCATTTGCTCTCGGAGATATTATTTCGGCTGCTGCCTGCACTCTTGGCAGAATGAAGGAGAAATCGGCGGCTTATTCAATTGTCAGGGTGTTTATATTCGTCTATGCGTTCAATATGGCGGAGGATCACCCCTATTTTGCCGCAGCGGCGGCGGTCAGCCTGATAATGTACATAATTTCCCTTAAAGGGGCGTTCAGAGAATATGCCGCACGAAACGGCAGAGCGGAGATGAAGGAATGATGGATAATAAGTCCCTGTTCGGGAAAATAAAAGGGCTTCTGAATGAGCAGAGCGACATCAGGGATATATGCGATACCCTTGCGGCAGGACATTCACCTCTGGCAGTATCAGGGCTTTCTTCGGTGCATAAATCCCAGCTTGCTATGCTTATAAGCAACAGGCTTTACGGAGAGAAAAATGTTCCTCTGCTTCTTGTATCCGACGATGAGGCAGGGGCAAAGAAGCTTTGCGACGATATAAACGAAATGTACGGCAATGAGCTTGCCTGCATATATCCTGCAAAGGATATAACCCTTGCAAGGGTGGAAAGCGCTTCCGGTGAATATGAACAGCGCAGGCTGTGCGTTCTTTCCCGTATCCTTGACGGCAGCTGCCGCATTATATGCGCTTCTGCGGAGGCTGTTATGCAAAAGACCATACCTCCGAAAAAGCTTTCGGAAAATACCATAGTGCTGTCAAAGGAAACTCCCGTTGACCTGCCTGCTCTTGCCCTGCGTCTTGCGAGAGCGGGCTATACCCGCTGCGATAAGGTGGAAAGCCCATCTCAGTTTTCTATCAGAGGGTCAATAGCGGATATTTATCCCGTGCAGGAAAAGTTCCCTGTGAGAATGGAGCTGTGGGACGACGAGATAGACGCTTTTTCCTACTTTGACCCCGAAACTCAGCGACGTACAGACAGCATTGACAGGCTCGTTATAGCTCCTGCCAAGGAGGTGCTTTTTGACACCCCCGAGGACTTTGCGGAAAAGGTGGGGAAAATATCCTCAGCTGTGAGAGGAAAGCGTACAGACATTGTAAGGGCAAATCTTGCAAAGGATATTGACGCTGTAAAAAACGGTCTCTCCCTTGCCAATATCGACAAGTACATCACTGCAGCCTACGAAAAGCCTGCGCTGATATTCGATTATCTGAAAAAGGAAAGCTGTGTTATTTTCAGCGAATACAACAGCTGCTGCGAGCGTGCAAAGGCTGTGGTTTCCCAGCACGGCGAGGACGTTAAGTTACTTCTGGAGGAGGGGGAGCTGTGCAAGGGGCTTGACGGATATATCGAGGAATTTTCCGTTATTTCCGAGAAGGCTCAGGAATACCCCTGTGTGCTTATGGATTCCTTCCTCAGAACAAACGACCTCAGATGCAAAAGGCTGTTTTCCGTTACCGCTCATCAGACTGCCCCCTGGGGAGGGGAGATACGTCAGCTGTCGGAGGATCTGCGTTCCTTGGTTAACCGCAATTACTCGGTCATAGTGCTTGCAGGCTCGGAAAAGACCCTTCCCATAATCGCAGACGATCTGAGAGAGGACGGTATTCCCTGCGAGGTAATGAGCGGCGAAAGCGTTCCCGTCAAGGGGCGTGTTCTTATCACAACAGGCTGTATGTCCTCGGGCTATGATTACCCTGATATAAAGACTGCTCTTATCACGCAGGCAAGGGCTATGACATCACGGAGAAAGCTCCGCAAAAAGAAAAAGGGCGAGGAAATAAAATCCCTTGCGGATATTACTCCCGGCGACCTTGTTGTTCACGCACTTCACGGCATAGGAAAGTTTCAGGGAATACGCAAGCTGGAGCTGGAGGGCATTACCAAGGATTATATTACCATAAAATACGCAGGTACAGACGTGCTTTACGTTCCGGTTACCCAGATGGATCTTATTTCACGGTATATCGGTCCTCGTGACGATTCGGGCGTGAAGCTCCACAAGCTTTCCTCAAACGAATGGCAGAAGGCTCGTTCAAAGGTCAAGAGGGCTGTAAAGGATATGGCTGACGAGCTTATCGCTCTTTATGCAAAGCGCTCAAAGACCAAGGGCTATGCCTTTTCGGGAGATAACGACTGGCAGCAGGATTTTGAGGCAAGGTTTGATTACACCGAAACCGATGACCAGCTTCGCTGTATCGAGGAAATAAAGCAGGATATGATGAAGCCTGTGCCTATGGACAGACTTCTCTGCGGAGATGTGGGCTTCGGAAAGACTGAGGTCGCATTCAGAGCGGCATTCAAATGTATGCTGGATTCAAAGCAGTGCGCAGTGCTCGTTCCCACAACTGTCCTTGCGTGGCAGCATTTCCAGAGTGCTGTAAAGCGCTTTGAGCATTTCCCTTTCAAGATAGAGCTTTTGTCCCGATTCAGAAGCAAAAAGCAGCAGGAGGAGATACTCAGGCAGCTTAAGGCAGGCACGGTGGATATGGTCATCGGTACGCACAGGCTTGTTCAGAAGGACGTGGTTTTCAAGGATCTGGGTCTTGCCATAATAGACGAGGAGCAGCGCTTCGGAGTTGCTCACAAGGAACGCTTCAAGGAGGCTTTCACAGGGGTCGATGTGCTTATGCTGTCAGCAACGCCTATTCCCCGTACCCTTAATATGGCTATGAGCGGAATAAGGGATATGAGCGTTATCGAGGAGCCGCCTGTGGACAGATATCCTGTTCAGACCTATGTTATCGAGCATAATATGGGGGTTATCGTTCAGGCGATCTCAAAGGAGCTTCGCCGTGGGGGACAGGTTTACTATATCCACAACAGGGTAGAGACTATCGAAGGCGTTGCGGCAAGGCTTCATGAGCTTATCCCCGACGCAAGGATAGCTGTGGCTCACGGTCAGCTTTCCGAGGAGCAGCTGTCGGATATATGGGCGGCGCTTGTAGAGCACGAGATCGACATACTCATATGCACCACCATCATCGAAACGGGCGTAGATGTTCCCAATGTAAATACGCTTATTATCGACGACGCTGACCATCTGGGGCTTTCCCAGCTTTATCAGCTCAGAGGACGTGTGGGGCGTTCAAACAGACGTGCCTTTGCTTATTTCACATTCAGACGGGGCAAGGTGCTGACAGAGGTGGCTTCAAAGCGTCTTGACGCAATAAGGGAGTTTACTCAGTTCGGAAGCGGCTTCAGAGTCGCTATGCGTGACCTTGAGATAAGAGGTGCAGGCTCTATTCTGGGCGGCAGACAGCACGGACATATGGAGGCTGTGGGATATGATATGTATATCCGTCTGCTTAACGAAGCCATTGCCGAGGAAACGGGACAGCCTGTACCCAGAGCGCCCGAGGAATGTCTTATTGATCTGCAGATAGAAGCCCATATTCCCGATAAATATATCGAAAGCCTGTCAGGCAGACTGGACGCATACCGGAAAATTGCGGCGGTTTCCACCAAGGAGGAAAGCCTTGACCTGCTTGATGAGTTCATAGACCGCTACGGCGACCCTCCCAAGGCTATCCAGGGTCTTATTACCGTTGCTCTTACGAGAAATATGGCGGGAGCGGCAGGGGTTAAGGAAATAACTCAGCGAAAAGATGTGCTGATGATATATGTCAAAACCGCAACTGTGGAACAGGTGCAGGCGCTTGTTGCCGAATACAAGGGCAGAGTGTCCGTAAACGGCTCATCTGACAAACCCTATATAGCGGTTAAGCTTGCACAGAAGGACAAGGCTGTTGACGTTATGCAGAGAGCTGTTGAGATACTTGCTTCTGCGGCTGTGTAAATGGTGAATCTGCACATATCGGCGTGTGCGAATTACAGCAGATTGTGATATATGCATAACTAAACAATGAAATATGCTCGAAAAAACAAAATATTGTTAAAAATTATACAATCAATGTTCATAACTCTCTATTGACAAAATATGCTTAAATGTAGTATAATTAGCATATGAAGCTGTATGCATTTAACTGATACGGAAAGTCTTGGAGGCTTTTCGGTGCTATATTTGATTTCACAGGAAAGGTGAGGGTGTTATGAAGAAAGGAATGGGGCAGAGTACCTCAGAAAAGATCCTGTTCATAGCCGCATATGTATGTGCTGGTGTGCTGGCTGTTGTATTTGTTGTAAATCTTATGGTCCATAATCCGGACAGTTCTACTGTTATCATATCGTCTGTATGCTGCATTGCGTCGGCGGCGCTGTTTATTGCCGCTATAGCAATGATTCAGGGAAAAAGAACGCTGAGGGTCAAGGAGCTTAAAAATACCGAAAAGCTTATGCAGCAGTTCAAATCTCTTGTTGTGCTATGGGATACCGATTTTGACTATATCCGTGTCAATGACGCATTTATCCGCACTACAGGATATTCTGCCGAGGATCTTTCCGATGAGGAGATACTTAAAAGAGTTCTTCCCGAGGATGCTTTTTGCGAGAATCTCCAGGCGATAATCAACAACCGTGATGAGGAATTTACCATCATTTCAAAGAACGGCTCTCAGGTGTGCACCGTATGGAATACCTCTGTCGTTATTCCTTCAACAGACGGCGGCGCAAGCGTTATGATGTCCATAGGTCCGAATATAACCGAGATGAACAAGCTCAGGCAGGAGGTCATTGCTACCTCCAAGAAGCTCAGTGAGTCCAAGAAAAAGTATGAGCTTACTATGGATCTTTCTGAGATCGGTCTTTTGCTCAAAGAAAAGAAGAGCAACCTTTTCTATGTTTCCGACCAGATCTGCGAAATGCTGGGAATAGTTGCCACAGCAGGCTATGTTGACGGCGAATCTATCAGAGAAGCTTTCCACCCCAAGGACAGGATAATTTTCGATACCTTTGCTTCGGGAATGAAAAACGCTTCCGAGGGTCTTTCCAAGGACGAGATACATTCCGTTGATTTCAGAGCAATGTCCGCAGACGGTGATTATCACTGGTATAATTTCCGCTATCAGTCTCCCGAAACAGGAAGCATTAGCGTGGGCGGCGCTATTATGGATATAACCGCCGAAAAGGAAAAGGATCTCGTTATCGAGCGTATGGCGTATATCGACGAGGTTACCCAGATCTACAACAGAAACAAGTTTATGATGATGGGTAATGAGATACTTGAATGTACAAGAGCAGACAAGAGTCTCAATTACTGGGTGATTGTAATCGATATAGACGGATTCCACATTATCAACGACACCTGCGGCTATACAAACGGCAACCACCTGCTGAAGGAAATTGCCGCTGTGCTTCTTTCTAATCTTACCGAGGGCGGCTTCACAGCCCGTATCGGCGGAGATAACTTTGCCCTTCTTATCAAGGCTACAGACGATGAGGAGCTGCCTATGCGCCTTATCAAGCGTATCCAGCTTGACCTTTCAAATATCAGCGGCATGGGTCTTGAAACTCAGAACATCACATGCTCCGCAGGCTACTGCCTTATGAGCGACGGCGGTTTGGGCGACTTTGCACAGGTTCTTGACCGTGCGGAATTTGCTCTCAGCCTTTCTGACGGAACAAGAGGCTCTATCCTCCGTTTCGATAACCGTGCCCACGACGCTATTATCGCAGGCAATACCATTGAAAAGGAGCTTGCAAAGGCTATCGAGAACAACGAGCTTGTGCTTTACTATCAGCCCAAGATAAATCTGGAGGACGGCTCTGTAATGGGTATGGAGGCACTTATCCGCTGGATAAAGCCCGACGGAACAGCTATCCCTCCCAGCGATTTTATTCCCGTTGCGGAAAATTCAATGCTCATTACACAGATAAGCCGATTTGTTCTCCGTGAGGCGTGCAGACAGAACAAGGAATGGCACGATATGGGGCTCGGACCTGTTACCGTTTCCATTAACCTTTCCGCAATCGATTTCTATCAGACCAATGTTACGGAAACTATCCGCTCTACCCTTGAAGAAACAGGACTTGAAGCAAAATATCTCGATGTTGAGCTTACGGAAAGTCTTGCTCTCAAGGACATTGACCACGCTATTTCGCAGATGCAGGAGATAAAGAATCTGGGCGTAAAGCTTTCTATGGACGATTTCGGCACAGGCTATTCGTCCCTCAGCTACATTCAGATGCTTCCCATTTCACTTCTGAAGCTTGACCGCTCCTTTATCGTTTACTTAGAGGACGACGAGATCTCCAGAGAGATAGTTTCTGCGGTTATAAGAATCGCAAAGTCCAAGAAGATCGAAACTATCGCAGAGGGAATCGAAAATGTTGGACAGGGCGAGATACTCAAGAAGTCAGGCTGTGACTATGCTCAGGGCTACTTCTTCGGAAAGCCTATGCCTGCCGACAGGTTTGAGGAATTCCTTCGTACAAGACAGGCTAAAAAGGTCTGATTCGGCAATAATAATGTTACATAATACTCGGAAAGGCTGTGAAAACTATGGCTAAGAAAAGAATAGGTATCCTTACAAGCGGCGGTGACTGCCCCGGACTTAATGCAACTATCAGAGGCATTGCCAAAGCCTGCTATGAGAAGATGGGAACTGACAATGTTCAGATAGTCGGTATCCAGAACGGCTATTACGGTCTTATCAACAACATAGCAAGAGAGATGGAGCCTTCGGAATTTTCGGGAATACTTACTCAGGGCGGTACTATTCTCGGAACAAAGCGTCAGCCTTTCAAGATGATATCCAGCATAGGCGAGGACAATATTGACAAGGTCAAGCTTATGAAGGAAACCTACAAGAAGCAGAAGCTTGACTGTCTGCTTACTCTGGGCGGAAACGGAACTCATAAAACCGCAAATCTGCTCAGCGAGGAGGGGCTTAACGTTATCGGTCTGCCAAAGACTATTGATAACGATATTTACGGTACAGATGTTACCTTCGGCTTCCATACCGCTGTTGACATCGGCACAGACGTTATTGACAGGCTTCACACAACAGCCGCTTCGCACAGCCGTATCCTTATGGTTGAGATAATGGGAAACAAGGCAGGCTGGCTGACTCTTTATTCAGGCATTGCAGGCGGTGCAGACGCTATTATCATTCCTGAGATACCTTATGATATTGACAAGATATGTCAGGCGATGCAGAAGCGTGCGGATAACGGTCACAGATTCTCGATTGTTGCGGTTGCCGAGGGTGCATTCAGCAAGGAAGAGGCTAAGCTCAAAAAGAAGGAAAGGGCTAAGGCTCGTCTTGAAGCGGGAATAACCACTGCAACAAATACCATTGCTTCTCAGATACAGAAGGCTACAGGCATTGAAACAAGAGTGTGCGTTCCCGGGCATATGCTCAGAGGCGGAAGTCCTTCGGCATATGACAGGATACTTGCAACCAAGTTCGGCGTAAGAGCTGCTCAGCTTATTGATGATGAAAAGTACGGCGTTTCCGTTGCTATGATCGACGCTAAGATAAGCGAGAATCCTCTGAGCAAGGTTGCGGGAAAAACCAAGTTTGTAGATCCCGAGGGAAGCTATGTTACCACTGCCAAGGATCTGGGTATTTCCTTCGGTGACTGATAAATCAATCTGACTTTTACTGCCGCAGACAATGCGGCAGTTTTATATATGTAACCTGACTAAAATAATCTGCGTCAGATTGTGCATATATTCTGTGCGATATTACCTAAAATCTGCTTGACAATTATGCGGTTTTGTGGTATAATATCTATAGTTTTCTACAAGTGATAATTCACTTGTTAATAATACAGACTGGAGGAAATTAACTGTGAAACTGAAAAAAAGATATATTGTAGCCTGTGTTCTGCTTTGCGTAGCAGCTGTTGCCCTTTGCGTAGGCGTGTTCAACTTTGAAATGGGTCTTGCGAGATATTCCAAGCTTAACAAGATCACCGCTGATACATGGCTCGCCACATCAGCCGCCGATCTTGAAACAAGACAGAATACCGACTTCTTCATTACGGAAGTTATCAAGCCCGAGTCAGCCGATTATAAGATAAAGTTCCCCTATCTCGGAACTCAGACTCTTGTTAAGGGCAAATACACTGCTTACGGCAAGGAAACCTACGGCGATGTTCTTACCATTAACGGAAAGAACCCCGAAACAGGCGAGCCATACAAGCTGGGTCAGCGTGTTTCTGTTTACTATAAGCCTGATAATCCTAAGCTTACATATGTAACAACAGACTACACCATTTACCTTGTTCTGCTTATCGTTTCCCTTGTTGTTGCCATCGGTCTTGTTATCGTGTGCAGAATCGTTAACAAGAGTATGAAGGACAATACATTCAGCGATGCAGCGGTTACAATTATGGATATTCCTATGGCTGTTCTGGTTGCAGGATTCATTCTCACATTCTTCGCAGGAATGCTTATCGGCAATATTCAGGTTGACGCAACCTACACTTCTATCAATGATACCATTGTTGCGGGAATCGAAGCAGGCGAAATTACATTCTGATTTGATTAAAGTAATCAAAAGGGTACACGCAGGTCGGGTACCCTTTTCCTTTGGGAGAGATTAAAATGGTTAGAGAAATTGTAAAAGGCGAGGAAATATTTTCTGTTAAATCCGAGGAGGCAGGAAGAAGCGATATAAAGACTGCTAAGGATCTGCTTGATACGCTTAAAGCAAATTCAGAAAGATGCGTAGGGCTTGCGGCAAATATGATAGGCGTTAACAAGAGGATTGCTGCAATCACAGCGGAAAAATTCTCCTTTGCAATGATAAATCCTGTTATCACTGCACATTCTAAGGAAGCCTATACCGACGAGGAGGGCTGTCTTTCTCTGGAAGGAAAGCGGAAAACAGAGCGGTATGAATGGATAACGGTGGAATACTATGACATTAAATTCAAGAAGCAGAGACAGAAATTCACGGGCTTTACCGCTCAGATAATACAGCACGAAATGGATCACTTTGACGGAAAGATAATCTGAAAGGACAGGACTAAGTGGAAAATCAGCTTAAGATCATAGCAAGAATAGAGAATGACTTTACCGAGAAATTCGGTGTTCCCAGACAAAGCGGTCTTGCAGATGTAAGCTCAAGGATAGTTTTTGAGCCTGAATACCGAGTGAACGAGGCGTTCAGAGGGCTGGAGGGCTTTACTCACATATGGCTTCTGTGGATATTCTCCGAAGCAGTCAGGGAAAAATGGTCGCCTACCGTAAGACCTCCAAGGCTTGGAGGAAATACCCGAATGGGAGTTTTTGCCACCCGTTCACCATTCAGACCCAATTCCATAGGGCTTTCATCGGTCCGCCTTGACAGGATAGAATATACCCGTTCTGACGGACCTGTGCTTTATGTTTCGGGAGCTGACCTTATGAACGGAACGCCCATTGTTGATATAAAGCCCTACCTTGCCTATACCGACTCTCACCCCGAAGCGGCAGGAGGCTTTGCTCTTACGGAAAAGGAGGGGCATATGAATGTTGTCATACCCGACAAGCTCAGAGCTGTTTTTTCTCCCGAAAGGCTTAACGGGCTTATCTCCGTGCTGTCCCAAGACCCTCGTCCGCAGTATCAGTCTGACCCTGACAGAGTATATACAATGAGCTTCGGCGGTGCAGAGGTCTCATTTATTGTGTCTGGAAATGAGGTTACTGTAACGGATATACAAATGAGTTAACAATGTAGTATATATGCAAAAATAATTGAAAATGTTTTGTGTATTTGTGACATAAACGAGCCGAAGGTATTGCCAAAAGCTGTGGAATGTGGTATAATATAAGTGTAGAAATGCAGTCAGATGATAAGGAAAGGACTGATTAAAGATATGGCAGTACAGAATAATGTAAACAACCCTGTTGACGGTGAAGTTATAATCAGCGTTCCGCCTAATTTCTCAGTAGCATATGTAACGATATACCCTGCTCAGAACGGAGGTAAGGACGTCACATATGACGATGTTATATCTGCACTTGCTGTTAAGGGTGTAAAGTATAATATCAACGAGGCGCTTATCAGAAGCGTTATCGAAAATAAGGAATTTGATAAAGAGATAAGGGCTGCCGAAGCTGATATGCCTGTTGACGGCAAAAACGGCACGGTAACCTATAAATACGACAAGGAACAGGTCATCGCCCCTCAGGAGGACGAAAAGGGCTTTGTTGATTATAAGAATCTCGGTCTTATCAGAAATATACACGAAAATGATGAAATTGCCGTTATAACACTTCCTGAGGAGGGAAAGGACGGCAAGGATATCAGAGGCGTTGCTATGAAAGCGGCACCGGGAAAGCCTGCGCCATACACCATAGGTACGGGTACAAAGCTTTCCGATAACGGTCTGAAGATCGTTGCGGCAATTGACGGTCACGTCTGCTACAGGGACAAGACCTTCTGCGTTGAGCCTGTTGTTACCATCAAGGGTGATGTTGATGTTTCTGTGGGAAATATTGATTTCCTTGGCGATGTTGTAATTAAGGGCGAGGTTATGGAAGGCTTTACCGTTACTGCAGGCAAGGACGTTACGATCGGCGGAAATGTTACCAATGCGCAGATAAGAGCAGGCGGCTCTATTACCATCAAGAAAGGCGCTATAAACTCCAAGCTCACCGCTCACGGTAATATCAATTGCCAGTTCTGCGAGTATTCGGATATATCCACCGACAGCGACCTTCACGCTCAGAGTTTTGTAATATGCAATGTTTACTGCGGCGGAAATCTTACCGCAAAGGGCGTAAACGGCGGCAGATATACAGTTCTCGGCAATACCGAAACTACCTATCTCGGCACTAAGAATTACGCCGCTACCGAAATAACCGCAGGCGACAATGCTATGCTTGCCAAGGAAAAGACCGACCTTTTAAACAGGATAACCGAGCTTGAATCCACTATTCTCCGCTGCGAGCAGATAGCTGAATTTCTCACCGCAAAGCGCAAGGAGCTGAAAAGGCTTCCCGAAGAAAAAGAGGAGCTTTTAGGCTCTGCCATAAAGACCAAGTTCTCCAGCCAGAATGAGATAAAGCAGCACCGCAAGAGAATAGCAAGCATTGATGAAAGCCTTAACGAAAAGCAGCATTGCTATGTTTCCGTAAAGGGAATAGCATATCCAAATTCAAAGGTAATTATCAATGAAGAGGTCAAGAAATTTGAGACTGAGACTCCGAGAGTCAAGATATATCTTGATGATGAGGGTCAGCTTACCACAGGCGTAATATAACGATAATTCGGGGCTGTTGTACCCTTTCGTGCAACAGCCCCTTGAACTTTTGGGAGATAGCTTTATGACGGAAAAAAGAAGAAAGACACTGAAAATACTTCTTAAAATATTCATTGTCCTTGTTATTCTGGGAGTAATCGGAATATGTGCCGCTTTGGGAATAAGCGAATATGTTAAGAAATCTGCATCAGGCAGAATAATATCACCCGAAGCGGCGGCAGAGCTTCGGGATATTGACTGCATTATTGTGCTGGGCTGCCGTGTTAACGGTGAAACTCCAAGCCCTATGCTTTCAGACAGGCTTAAAAGGGGTGTTGAGCTTTATAAGTCGGGTGCTGCACCCAAGCTTCTTATGTCGGGGGATCACGGCAGGGTAAGCTATGACGAGGTCAATGCAATGAAAAGCTTTGCTGTTGACAGGGGAGTTCCCTCTGAGGATGTTTTTATGGATCACGCAGGCTTTTCCACTTATGAAACTATGTACCGTGCAAAAGAGGTTTTTGCAGCAGAAAAGGTGCTTATAGTTACCCAGAGCTATCATCTGTACCGTGCGGTTTATATTGCCGAGGGGCTGGGGCTGGAGGCATACGGTGTTTCTTCCGATTTACAAAGGTATGTGAATCAGACAAGAATGGATCTGCGTGAAATTCTTGCCCGTGATAAGGATTTTTTCTATGTATTATTAAAGCCTGAGCCTACATATCTGGGTGATGTGATACCAATCAGCGGCAGCGGCGATCTGACTAATGATAAGGAGCTTACATAATGAGCGAGTTTATGAAATCAAGCTATAGAAATGACGATGTGACTGTTCTTCTCAAGGATATAACGGGTCTTGTAAAGCCCTTGCCTGCAAAGGAAAGAGAGCCTCTTATTCAGAGCGGAGTTCACTACTGTGAAATGCTTCCTCTTGAATACGAGCCTTCGGAGGGATATATCAGAGAATATGAAAACGCTTTGAACCGTTTTTCAGATATCACCGCACGATGCATTGAAAAGGTGTCCGAGCTTATTATTGCGGACAAGAAAAAACCTGTGCTGGTTTCACTCGCAAGGGCGGGACTGCCGGCAGGCATTATGATAAAGCATTATCTTGAAAAAAAATACGGCATTGCTGTTCCTCATTATGGGGTTTCCATAATCCGAGGACGGGGGATAGATACCAATGCTATGAACTATATCCTCAGCCGTCACAGTGCGGAAGCGGTGCAGTTTGTTGACGGCTGGACGGGCAAGGGTGCTATTCAGAATCAGGTCAATGAAGCAATGAAGGCTTACCCGAATATTGACCCGAGAATTGCCGTTATCTCCGACCCTGCCTGCATTACCCCATTCTGCGGAACTCACGAGGATTTTCTCATAGCAAGCTCCTGTCTTAATTCGGTGGTGTCGGGGCTTATGAGCAGAACATTTCTCAGAAGCGATATTATCGGTGAGACGGATTTTCACGGGGCGGCGTATTATGCAGAGCTGGAGGGCAGTGACCGTTCATATGAATACATAAACGCAGTGGAAAAATGCATAAGATATGATGATGTTAATGTGCAGCCCGAAGAATTTGAATACGGCGCAGGACGTGCCGAAACAGCGGAGGTTGCGGAAAAATTCGGTATAGCGGACATAAACCTCGTTAAGCCGGGAATAGGTGAGACTACAAGAGTTCTTCTCAGGCGTATTCCTCATATGGTACTTATTGCCGAGGACGCTCCCGAGGAATATGTGGCTCATATAACCGAGCTTGCACGGGAAAAGGGTGTGAGAGTGGAGAAATATCCCCTCAGGTGCTACCGTGCCTGCGGAATAATCAAGAATATGCCTGCGGATACATAAGAGGAGGATACTATGCTTTTTTTGTCAGACCTTGACCGAACTCTGATTTTTTCTTACAAAAGGCTTTCAGAGGATAATGTCTGCGTGGAGGAAATGGACGGTAAGAAGCTTTCATATATGACCCCTCATTCGGCAGAGCTTCTGCGTGAAATAGCCTTATTGACGGAGTTTATCCCCGTTACCACACGCTCTGCGGAGCAGTACAGGCGGATATGTCTGCCGTCGGGAACACCCCGTTATGCGGTATGCGACAACGGCGGAAATCTGCTGATAGACAATATTCCCGACCCGAAGTGGAGAAAGCGTGCCGAGGAGCTTATTCGTCCTGCTATGGAGGAAATGAGCAGGATAAGGGCTTATTGGGAAACCCTTGAAGAAATTTATCTTGATGTTCGCTTTGTAGATGAAACCTTTCTTTACACAAAAAGCCATACACCATCTGAAACGCTGAAACAAACTGCCGAAAGCTTTTCGCCCGAAACGGTAAGCCTTTTTGAAAACGGAGACAAGATATATGCCGTTCCAAAGGGAATAAGCAAGGGTACTGCGGTCAGATGGCTGAGAGAAATGCTGGGTGAAAGGATAATCGCCGCAGGTGACAGCCTGTTTGACCGTGAAATGCTGGATAATGCGGACATTGCGGTCATAAAGCTGGGGGAGCTTTCGGGAGAATGTCTTGCTCCTGTCAGCTATAATGAGGAGACTGACGATCCTGATTTTACACTTGATACAGTGAAAAGAATTATCACAGAATAAGAGAACGGTCTGTTTTTCTAAGCAGACCGTTTTTGCTTGGAGCGGTTTGGAAAAGTCAGTAATGAAGCCGTTTGACAGGATTCGCTTTTTGTGGGGTGGACTTCTCACGGCGGTTTTGCTATAATAATTTATGAAAGGAGCGGTGAGTTATGGACCAGATAAAGATCGGCAGATTTATTGCAAAGCTGAGAAAGGAAAAGGGACTTACTCAGGAAAAGCTGGGGGAGAGCCTTGGGGTAACAAACAAGACCGTATCACGATGGGAGAACGGGAATTATATGCCCGACATTGAAATGCTGCAGCTTCTGGGGGCTGAGTTCGGTGTAAGCATAAACGAGCTGCTGGCAGGAGAAAGGCTTGACAACGAGGCTTTTCGTGCAAAGGCGGAGGAGAATATTGTGGAGATTTCAAGAAAAAGTGCATTCACCTTTGAGGAGCGTCGGAAATATTTCAGGGAAAAATGGAAAAAGGATAATCTTTTCGGGATATGCCTGTGTGTTATCATCGGAGCGGTATCGTTCATAGCGCCGCTTCTGCTGGATTCGGCGTGGATCGCCGCTTCGCCAGTTGTATGCATTGGGCTGTACGGCTATATGAACAACAGAATGATGACGTATATTGAGAATAATCTTTACGGAAATGACAGGAAATAGATTGGGTCTGCACATTATGACGATGTGCAGATTTTTTGAAAATGGAAAGTGTGAAAAAAGCACAGTAAACTGATGTGAAAATCCGTTTCCTGTGCTGTTTGATTTATCGCTTGACAGCCGATGCTTTTCCGACATTCATTGCTCTCATAGCGTTGAGTATCGCTATGACCGATACGCCTACATCCGCAAACACAGCCGCCCACATATTGGCTATTCCCATTGCTCCGAGAATGAGGGTTGTTCCCTTTACGCCAAGAGCGAAAACTATATTCTGGCGGACGATTGCCGCAGTTTTCCGTGATATCTTTATTGCAAGGGCAAGCTTTCTCGGGTCGTCGTCCATAAGAACAACGTCAGCCGCTTCTATTGCCGCATCTGAGCCTATTGCTCCCATTGCCGCTCCTATGTCCGCTATGGCGAGAACAGGGGCGTCGTTTATTCCGTCGCCTGCAAAAAGCAGATTCTTCTTTGGCGATTTTTCTTTCAGAAGCTGTTCGGCTTTTTCAGCTTTATCCGAGGGGAGAAGCCCCGAATACCACTTATCAAGACCAAGCTTTTCTGCACATTCAGCCGCCGCCGCTTCGTTATCGCCTGTGAGCATTACCGTCTGCTTTACCCCAAGTCTGCGAAGCTCCTTTATTGCATCTGCCGAGCCTTCCTTCAGCGAATCGGAAATAATGATATGACCTGCATATTCGCCGTTTATCGCAATATGCACCGCTGTTCCCACGGCGGTTTCCTTTTTTGCCGAAATGCCGCTGTCGGTCATAAGCTTCATATTTCCCGCAAGGACAGTCTTGCCGTCTATCACCGCTTTGATACCCTTGCCTGCTGTTTCCTCCGAATGGGTTATCCGTGAAAGGTCGGGGGCTTTGCCGTATGCACGTTTCAGCGAAAGGGAGATCGGGTGGTCGGAATAGCCTTCCGCAAGAACTGCTGTTTCAAGAAGCTCCGATTCCGATATGCTTTCGGGGCATATTTTCGTTACCTCAAAGCTGCCCTTGGTAAGAGTTCCCGTTTTGTCAAATACGACAGTTTCCGTTTCGGCAAGGGCTTCAAGGTAGTTGCCTCCCTTGATAAGCACGCCGCATTTAGACGCTCCGCCTATTCCGCTGAAAAAGGTCAGGGGAATGGAGATAACAAGAGCGCAGGGGCAGGATATTACAAGAAATGTCATTGCACGGTATATCCATTGGCTGAAATTACCGCCTGTTACGATTGGGGGAATAATTGCAAGAGCAAGGGCGGCGATTACCACCGCAGGAGTATAAACTCTTGCGAATCGGGAAATGAAATTCTCGCTTTTTGATTTCTTTTCCTGTGATTCTTCCACAAGCTCCAGGATCCGTGAAACGGTTGACTGACCGTATTCCTTTGTAACACGGACTTTCAGTATCCCCGTAAGGTTTACACAGCCGCTTATTACCTCGCCCCCCTTTGATACATCTCGGGGAACGGATTCGCCTGTTAAAGCTGATGTATCGAGAGAGGAATTTCCCGAAACAACGATTCCGTCAAGAGGTATTCTTTCGCCTGCTTTTACGGTTATGACCGTATCAACTGCAACCTCCTCAGGGTCAACCTCTATTAGCTCGCCCTTTTCGTTTTCGATATTGGCGTGATCGGGGCGTATATCCATAAGCTCTGCTATGGAACGGCGTGACTTGCTTACGGCACAGGACTGAAAAAGCTCGCCTGTCTGATAAAAAAGCATTACCGCAGTACCCTCGGCATATTCGCCCGTAGCGAATGCGCCTATGGTTGCAATGGTCATAAGAAAGTTTTCGTCAAAGACCTGCAAATGAAGTATTCCGAGAAATGCTTTTCTTAAAATATCATAGCCGATTATGAGGTAGGGGATAAGGAACAATACAAGCTCCCATATTCCAAGGTCAGCCTTTGTTACCCCGAAAAAAATCATCTCTGCCGCAAGGACAGCAAAGCTTATGATTATCCTTGCCAGCGTTTTCTTCTGCCTGCGTGTCATAGGCTTACATTACGATAGTGCAGTCGGGTTCGATTTTCTTGACCTCAGCAGCCGCCTTTTTCATTATCTCGTCAAAGCGTGAATCATCTGCGGTGATGGTCATTTTCTGGGAGATAAAGCTGATGCTTACAGCCTCAACTCCGTCAAGCTTTGCGATAGCCGCTTCCATTTTCTTTGCGCAGTTTGCGCAGTCAAGCTCTTCCATCTTAAAAACCTTTTTCATAAATAAACATTCCTTTCCGAATAGTATGACTTATTCCTCGACGTGTTCCATTCCCATTTCGATTATGCTTCTGACGTGCTCGTCGGAAAGGGAATAGAATACGTTCTTGCCTTCCTTGCGGAAGCGTACAAGCTTATTGTTTTTTAGTACCCTCAGCTGATGTGATACCGCTGTCTGGCTAAGTCCCAGAAGCACTGCCATATCGTTTACGCATAGCTCTGACTCAAACAGGGCGTATAGTATGCGTATCCTTGTGGTGTCTCCGAAAATCTTGAAAAGCTCCGCAAGGTCGTAAAGAAATTCCTCGGGAGGGAACACGGCCTTAACCTTTTCCACGCTTTCCTCGTTGATGCAGAGAAATTCTTCCTTGTTATCCATTGTTATTCACCCTTCCTTATTACCGAAAAGCCTGCGGGTATATTGCCCAGAAGAAGCCTTGTGCTGTAGCCGGTGCAGCCGCATTTTTCTGCGTTCTGTGCAATAAAGCGGACATATTCCTCGGTGTGGAGATTTTTTCCCCGAAATCCGATAAGCCTGTAGGCTTTAAGCAGAAGCTTTGCTATAAGGCTTGCTTCTCGCCGGAGATATGTGGGAATGATTATCTTGCCGCCCTTCTTTGTTACTCTCACAAGCTCGGCAAATGCGGTTTCGGGGTCGTCGAGAAGATGAAGAACATTTCCTGCCATAACCACATCATAGCTTTCGTCAGCGTCTTTGAGCTGCATAATGTTCCGCTTGGCAAAGGCAATGTTGTGAACTCCTTGTTTCCGTGCCTTTTTCATTGCGGTGATGAGCATTTCCTTTGACAGGTCGGTGCTGAGAACTTTTTTTGCTTTCTTTGCGGCAGACAGGGATAACATTCCCGTACCTGCGGCGCAGTCAAGAACTGCCGAGCCTTCGGGAACTTCATTTTCCACAGCCTTCATTATCTGGTCGTTCACCTTTTTGTTTGCAAGCTCATTTATATCATATATGAACGCAACATGATCCCAGAAGCTTTTCATTATTATTCAATCCTTTCGATAATGTGAGTTTAAATAACATATGTTCATCTGTTCATATGATAACATATTCTGTGGAGATGTGTCAACTGTTATGCCGAGAATATATAGTATCATATATAAAATGAAATATCACTGTGTTAAAATGTGATACTTGAATTATCCGCATTTATATGGTATAATTATTCTTATATGTTATTTACTGAAAGGAATGTATTGTTATAATCAAGCTTATTGCCGCAGACCTTGACGGTACGCTGCTCGACAGCAGTCATTGTCTGCCCGAAGGCTTCTTCGGACTTATTGAAAAGCTTTATGAAAGAGGAACTGTATTCGCCGCCGCTTCGGGCAGGCAGTATTACGGTGTGGAAAAGCTTTTTGAGCCTGTTAAGGATAAAATGCTTTTTATCGCCGAAAACGGCGGAGTGTGCTTTGAAAAGGGCGAGTGCGTCTATTCACTGCCAATGCCCGACGAGGTGGTTTTGGAAATAGTCCGCTGTGCGGAGGAGCTTTATTCCGAGGGTGTGCGAATCCTTCTTTCAGGGGAAAAGTCCGCATATGTTACCCACAGCGACAGTGAGTTTGCCGAGAGCTGCAATATTTACTGCGCAAGGCTTGAAACTGTGAGCAGCTTTGATGAGTTTCTCGGCAGGGACAGGATAATAAAAATCGCCCTTTTCGATATGAATGCGGAGGGGCTTACATATCCTGCTATGAAGCGGTTTTCAGAGGACTACAACGTTATCCTGTCAAACACTCATTGGGTGGATATCGTACATAAGGACGTAAATAAGGGCTGTGCGGTGAGAAAGCTTATGGACAGGCTTGGCGCAGGCTTTGACGAGGCAATGGTTTTCGGGGATTACCTCAATGACCTTGAAATGATGGGCTGCTGCAAATACAGCTATGCAATGGAAAATGCTCACCCCATATTAAAGAAAAATGCCGCATACACCGCTCCGTCAAACGATGATAACGGTGTTGTGAAAAGTATAATCAGCCGTATTCCCGAAATAGGCTGACAAAGTGAGGGATAGAATTATGAATGAACTGCGTGAAAAAATTGAGGGGCTGCTTTTGCAGGTAAAGTCGCCGTCAAGATACATAGGGGGAGAGCTTAACAGCGTTGTGAAGGACAGGGATAAGGTCGATGTGCGCTTTGCCTTCTGCTTCCCCGATTCCTATGATATAGGAATGTCCCATATCGGAATGAAGATCCTTTATTCGCTGAAAAACAAGCGTGAAAACTGGTGGTGCGAGAGAGTATTTGCCCCTTGGCCCGATTACGAAAAGCTTATGCGTGAAAACGATATTCCTCTTTACGGTCTTGAAAGCCTTGACCCCATAAAGGACTTTGATTTTATCGGCTTTACGGTACAGTATGAGCTTTGCTATACAAATATACTGAATATGCTTGATTTGGCGGGGCTTTCCGTTCTTGCTTCGGAGAGAAAGGATACCGACCCTGTTGTTGTGGCAGGAGGTCCCTGCGTATGTAATCCCGAGCCCCTCTGCGATTTTATCGACCTTTTCATTATCGGAGAGGGCGAGGAGGTAAACATTGAGCTGCTGGAGCTGTATGAGCAGATGAAAAAGTCGGGAGAATATTCAAAAAAGGAATTTCTTCGCCGTGCGGCAGGAATAAAGGGAATCTATGTGCCGTCACTTTATAATGTAAGCTATAATGATGACGGAAGTGTTCACAGCGTAAAGCCTGAGTGCGAGGGCGTTCCCGAAAAGGTCACAAAGCGTATTATCAGCGATCTGGATTCCGTTTATTATCCAGAAAGCTTTGTTGTGCCCTTTTCCGAGATAGTTCACGACAGGGCTGTTGTGGAGGTGCTGAGAGGGTGCATAAGAGGGTGCAGATTCTGTCAGGCAGGCTTTATTTACCGCCCGTTCAGAGAGAAAAGCACCGATACCCTTGTAAAAAATGCCAGATGCCTTTGCGAATCCACAGGCTATGATGAGCTGTCGCTGGCTTCTCTGAGCACAAGCGACCATTCCGATATAGAGGAGCTGCTCACGGAAATGACCGATTACACTGTAGGACAGAGAGTGAATCTTGCTCTGCCCTCTATGCGCATCGACCGATTCAGCAAGGAGCTTATGGAGCAGCTTTCAAAGGTGAGAAAAAGCGGTCTGACCTTTGCTCCCGAGGCAGGAACACAGAGGCTCAGAGATGTTATCAACAAGAACATTACCGAGGAGGAGATATTCTCCGCCTGCCGTACTGCCTTTGAGGGAGGATATGCGGGAGTAAAGCTCTACTTTATGATGGGTCTGCCCACGGAAACTGACGAGGATATTATGGGCATTGCGGAGCTTGCAAAGAAAATAGCTGATATTTACTTCAATACGCCTAACCGCAACAGGGGGCAGAAGCTTTCCATATCAATAAGCTGTGCGACATTTGTGCCGAAGCCCTTTACACCATTCCAGTTTGAGCCGCAGATAGATATTGACGAGATAAACCGCCGTCAGAAGCTTCTGCTTGACTGCGTAAAGGGCAAAAAGTACATAACCGTAAGCTATCATAACTATAAGATAAGTATCCTCGAAGCGGCGCTTGCAAAGGGCGACAGGCGGCTGGGCGCTGTCATAAAGCGTGCGTGGGAGCTTGGCTGCCTTTTTGACGGCTGGGACGAGATGTACCGCTATGACCTGTGGGCAAGGGCTTTTGATGAAACGGATACGGATATTGATTTCTATTCCCACCGTGCCATGGATTTCGATGAAACAGCACCCTGGGAGCATCTTGATTATATGGTTGACAAGCAGTTCCTTATCTGTGAGAACCGCAGAGCGAAGGAGGGCGTGACCACTCCTCACTGCAGGGAAAAATGCAGCGGCTGCGGAATTAACAAAGGAACAGGGAGGGCTTGCTTTGGATAAGAAGAATGTAAGAGTTTTTTTCAGAAAATACGGCAGGGCTGTCTATATAGCTCATCTTGACCTTATGCGGACTATGCAGAGAACGCTGAAGCGTTCGGGTCTGCCTGTATGGTATTCAGAGGGCTTCAATCCAAGACTTTATCTGAACTTCCCTCTGGCGCTGTCCCTTGGCGTAACAGGAGAGAGAGAGCCTATGGATATGGCTGTGGTGGAGGACATAAGCCTTGATGAAGCGGTCAGACGGCTTAATGACGCCGCACCCGAGGGAATCGAGTTTATTTCGGCGGCATATCCCGTTCATCACAACAAGGAAATTGGCTTTGCGGAATATGAGGCAGTTTTTTGGGGGGACTACGGACAGCTTTCCGAAGCGGCTGACAGCTTTATGTCCCGTGAGACTATAAATGTGATGAAGCACACCAAGAAAAAGGGTATGGTTGAGGTTGACATCAGACCGCATATAACCATTCTGGGAAAAGAAAAGTCTGACAGGGGAATGACGCTCAGATACCGCCTTCCCGCAGGTCTGGAGCTGAATCTGAACTCCGCTGTGCTGACAGACGCATTTACTGCTCATTGCAGTGAGTATAATATTGAAACTAAACTGATTTGTGTAAAACGCACAAATATTCTTTGCGTAGATGGTGCAGATTTTGAGTGATTTGCAGAATTTGCAAATGTGCGAAAAAAGTCTTGAAATTACATCGGAAATATGGTAAAATAAATACGCATTTAAAATCCGTCGAAGTATGCCATTTTGCGGAAAAGACGAGATTAGTG
>JAGAJY010000081.1 GCA_017848125.1 Oscillospiraceae bacterium | reverse complement strand
GAGATTTCGCCCTCTGCGGAGGGCGACGGGGGCTCTGCCCCAGAAACCTTTGGTTTCAGATCCCGCAAGCCTTTGAAAAGGCTTGACCGAAACTTTTACCTTGTGTTTATTTGTGCAACTTTTTTTGTTAGCACACTTTATCGACAATCTGTCCGCCGCACTGAAATACTGTGCGGCGGACTTTTCTATGTAAGCAATTTACTGTTACAGCCTGTTATTTTAGTATAAAATGCCTATTGCGTTCAGACAGTCTGCTGTGTTATCATATTATAGTAGAAAAAGAAAAAACACGGCGCATTTTGAAAGGATATGACTTGATGAACAATTTGGAAACACGAGGTTCTGACAGCGTGCGTATTGCAAGGAGAAAAAGAGTTTTCAAGGCAAGAGTGCTGGCTGTTTTTATAGTGATTCTGATATGCGGAGGAATCTGGCTTCTCGCTTCCGCATTTTCACAGATAAAGATCGTTACCGAGCTTACGGTTGACGCATCGGGCTATACAGTTCTTGAAGCTCTGCCCTCTCAGAGCGAATTTGAGGACGAAAAGCGGCTTGAAGAGCTGAAAATCGAAAATGAGATATTTGAGCAGAAGGACAGCTATCCCATTGATATGATAATCCAGACACCCTACTGCGTTATGTATGACGTTCAGGGAAGGCGTGTGCTTTATTCAAAGAATGCGGAGGAAAGGGCTTTCCCTGCGAGTACGACTAAAATTATGACTGCCGCTCTTATGATGGAATACACAAAGCCCGATACTATATTTAAAGCAGGAGAGGAGCAGTCGCTGGTTCAGCCCGGGTCAAGCCTTGCATACATAAATGTGGGCAGTGAGCTTGACAGGGAAATGATGCTTGATGCTATTATGCTCCCTTCGGGCAATGATGCTTCTTACTGTGCCGCCGCCGTTACTGGCAGAATAATAGCGGAAAATGAGGAGCTTCCCGCAAACGAAGCCGTAAACGTGTTTATCAACAAGATGAATGAGAGGATAAAGGAGATTGGCTGTAAGGATACCAATTTCACCTGTCCTGACGGATTCCACGATGATAACCACTATACTACAGCGATGGATCTGCTGAGAATGACTCTTCATTCGGAAAAATACCCCGAAATTGCCGCTTCGGGAAACAAAACCTACAGAGAAGTGGAATTTTTAACAGGCGAATACATTTACTGGAACAATTCCAACAGGCTTATCCGTCCCGAGGACGAAAACTACTATACTTATGCAACGGGACTTAAAACGGGTATGACGGATATGTCGGGGCACTGTGTCGTTGCTACGGCTGAGCGTTTCGGTCACGAATTGATAATAGTATGTCTCGGAAGTGAAAGTGCGGCAATACGCTGGAATGATACCATAGCGCTTTTTGACGCAGGCTTTGCTTACATAAGAAATAATGATAACTGAGTTTTCAGGGGGACTGTTTCGGCAGTCTCCTTTTTTATATTACCGAATTGTGAAAAACGACAGTTTTCTCTTGACATATTTGTCAAAATATAGTATTATATATTGTGATTGTAATATATTTGGCAGAACAGATATAAACGGTATAAAATAAGGAATACATATGTATTTCCCACGAGAGGCGAGGATTATATGGATTTTTCAAAGCTTAATTTCGGTGTGGACGGCGACAGCATTACCGCAGGTGAGCAGTGGTCGCATTATGTGTACAAGGAGCTCGGAATGGCTTCACATCACAATGTTGCTGTAGGTAGCGCTGTGTGGTACAAAAGGACTATTGAATGTGCTTCGGGTAAGGTGACTACCCAGAACTATACCGACTCCGATTTTGCGGGCATAAGCGACGGCTGGGAGGAAACCGATGATATAAACGAGCTTCAGAAGCGTGTAAATAACTGCGCTGTAGTTCATACACAGCGTTTTATAGAAGAAGTAAAGAGCGGAAAATATCCTGTTCCCGATGTTTTCGCCTTTGCAATGGGTACAAACGACGCTGATAACTGTCTGGGAGACCCCGAAAAGGCTCTTGAAGGAAAATCCCTTGAAAATAATGACAGCGTTGATGTTTTCACCGAGGCAGGTGCGGCAAGATGGTGCATACAGCGTATAATGGAGGAATTCCCTCTCTGCCGTGTGTTCGTGCTCACTCCTATCCAGACTGCTACTCCCGAGCATAACCGCAAAATAGAAAAGACACGCAAGGTTCTTGCGAGGATCGCTGAGGGAATGTCCGCTCAGCTTATTGACTGCTACGGCGGCTGCGGTATCTGCGAGAAATTCGAGGATATAGGAGGAACAGGCAAATATCTCAGAGACGGGCTTCACCCCGATGTTCCCGGTCAGACCCTTGAAGGCAGATATGCCGCAAAGGAAATCAGAAATAATATGTTCTGACAGCTTGTACGGTTATTTTTCCGTATTACGGCAATAAATTGTGAAAAATATGCAAAATACTGTTTTTTCTATTGGCAAATCGAAAAAAGTATGGTATAATAGTATTTAAGTTATTCATTAGCGACGTTCTATGCAATAATATTTCTTTTTATGAGGTGACTGTTTTATGAATGAAAAGGAGCTTTATGCACTCTGGTGCGAGAAGGCAACAGACGACCCCGATTTACAGACTGAGCTTAATTCCATCTCAGGTGACGATGAGGCTATCAAGGACAGATTCTATCGTGACCTTGAATTCGGTACAGGCGGTCTGAGAGGCGTTATCGGTGCAGGCGCATACAGAATGAATGTTTATACTGTAAGACGTGCTACACAGGGTCTTGCAGATTATGTCAACGAAGCTTTCAAGGAGCCTTCTGTGGCAATTTCCTATGACAGCCGTATCAAGTCCGATGTTTTTGCAAAGGAAGCCGCTTCCGTTCTTGCGGCAAACGGTATCAAGGTTTATATCTATACCGAGCTTATGCCTACTCCCATGCTTTCCTATGCTGTAAGAGCGCATAACTGCAATGCAGGTATTATGATAACTGCTTCCCATAACCCTGCAAAGTACAATGGCTACAAGGTTTACGGCTCTGACGGCTGCCAGCTTACTCTCGGTGCGGCTGAGATCGTGCTTAAGAATATCAACAACGTTCCCATGTTCGGCGGTGCAAAGACTGTTGATTACGAAAAGGCTGTTGCTGACGGAATGATCAATTATATTTCCCAGACAGTTATTGACAATTACCTTGACGAGGTACTGAAGCAGGGTATCCATACTGACCTCGTAAAGTCCAGCGGACTCAAGGTCGTTTACACTCCTCTCAACGGTACAGGAAACAAGCCTGTAAGAGCTATTCTTAAGAAAATAGGCATTGAGGACGTAACAGTTGTTCCTGAGCAGGAGTATCCCGACGGAACTTTCAAGACCTGTCCTTTCCCCAATCCTGAGATCAAGGAGGCGCTTGCTCTCGGTCTTAAGCTCTGCGAAACCGTAAAGCCTGACCTTCTTCTCGCAACAGACCCCGACGCTGACAGAGTAGGTATTGCAGTTCCCTCCGATAACGGCTATGAGCTGTTCACAGGAAACGAGGTAGGAGCAATGCTTCTCGAATATATCTGCTCCGAGAGAACAAAGCTCGGAACAATGCCCGCCGATCCCGTTGCTGTAAAGACTATCGTTTCTACAGACATAGCAGCTAAGATCTGTGCTGAATACAATGTTAAGCTTATCGAAGTTCTCACAGGCTTCAAGTTTATCGGTGAGCAGATCGGCTTCCTGGAGGATAAGGGTCAGGAGGACAGATATGTATTCGGATTTGAGGAGAGCTACGGCTATCTTGCAGGCTCTTATGTAAGAGATAAGGACGCTGTTGTGGCTTCCATGCTTATCTGCGAAATGGCTGCTTTCTACCGCACAAAGGGCATTTCTCTCATTCAGGCAAGAGAGAATATGTACAAGAAATACGGCGTATATGTTCACACTCAGTCCTCTTTCGTATGCGAAGGCGCTTCGGGTATGGAAAAGATGAAGGAGATCATGTCGGGTCTTCGTACAAACACACCCAAGGAGATAGGCGGTCTTAAGGTAACAAACTTTGCCGATTATCAGGCAAGCACATCTGTTGATATTGCGACAGGAGATAAGACCATGCTTACACTTCCCAAGTCTGATGTTCTTACCTTCAAGCTTACCGACGGTGCAAGCGTAATTATCCGTCCTTCGGGAACTGAGCCTAAGATCAAGGCTTACTATACAACAACAGGAGCTTCTCACGATGAGGCTGCTGCACTTGAAAAGGTTATTTCCGCTGATTTTGCAAAAATTCTCGGATTCTGAGCCGATAAAGTACAAAAGCCCGTAGTTTGACTGCGGGCTTTTTTGATATTACAGCGTTTGATTATACTATATCAGAAAGGAATATCCTAATGGCGGCAAAGCTTAAATCAGTATATATATGCAGTTCCTGCGGATACGAATCGCCCAAGTGGAACGGCAAATGTCCCTCCTGCGGCGAATGGAACACCTTTGAGGAGGATATTATAGAGGAAGCCCCCAAAAAGTCATCACTGAGAGCCGCACCCTCGGTTTCTTCGGGCGTGGACTGCTCGGACAAGCTCCGCAGGCTGTCTCAGATAGACACCGACGACGAAATACGCTATTCAACGGGAGCAGGGGAGCTTGACAGAGTTCTGGGCGGCGGTCTTGTAAAAGGGTCGCTGGTGCTGCTGGGTGGTGAGCCGGGAATAGGAAAATCCACGCTTCTTTTGCAGATATGCAGCTATCTTGGCGAGGAACATTCCATTCTGTATGTTTCGGGAGAGGAAAGCGTCAGACAGGTCAAGCTCAGGGCAGACCGTCTGGGGGTAACAACTCCGAATCTGTATCTTCTCAGTATGACTGACGCAGAATCGGTCTGCACCACGATAATGTCATCAAAGCCCGAAATAGTAATAATCGACTCCATTCAGACAATGAACATCAGAAGCATCAGTTCAAGTTCGGGCAGCATTACACAGGTCAGGGAATGTACAAATCTGTTTATGCACCTTGCAAAGGATATGGAGATACCTGTTTTCCTTGTGGGTCACGTTAACAAGGACGGCGCTATAGCCGGTCCTAAGGTCATGGAGCATATTGTTGATACAGTTCTGTTTTTCGAGGGCGAACGTCATCAGAGCTACCGTCTGCTCAGAGCGGTTAAAAACCGCTACGGCTCAACAAATGAGATAGGTGTTTTTGAAATGCAGGACAGCGGACTGAAGCAGGTGGAAAATCCATCTCAGATGTTTCTTTCGGGAAGACCCACAGGAGTTTCGGGCAGCTGTGTAAGCTGTGTTATGGAGGGAACACGGCCTATACTTGCGGAGGTGCAGGCACTTGTAACAAAGAGCAGCTATTCTGCTCCCAGACGTACATCAACAGGCTTTGATTTCAGCAGACTTGCTATTATAATTGCAGTTCTTGAAAAACGAGCAGGACTTTTTTACGGCACTCTTGACATTTATGTGAATATCGTAGGCGGATTCCGTCTTGACGAGCCTGCCGCCGATCTGCCTGCCGCACTTGCGCTATACAGCAGTCTGATGGATATGCCTATCAACGAGAAGCTTGTTTCCTTCGGTGAGATAGGTCTCGGTGGAGAGATAAGGAGCATTTCTAATATTTCCCAGAGAATAACCGAGGCTCAGAGACTTGGTTTTGAAAAATGTATGATACCAAAAATGTCGCTGAGACAGATAGACCCAAAAAAGTACAACATAGGAATCGTTGCTGTTTCCAATATAAGACAGGCATTTGACTATCTGCGAAAGGAACGGGAAAAGAACGATAATTGACAGAACAGACGGGATTTGCTATAATGTAAGAAGAAAGGAGCGGACTGCTGTGCACAATTCAGGCAAAACAAGCTATAAGGTCGCATTGGGCGGTGTGGTTTCCGCTCTTTGCCTTACGCTTATGTTTATGACGGGTGTTTTCCCGATTCTCAGTATGGCTATTCCAATTTACGCAGGGGCGCTGATGATAATCATTGCAACGGAGGTCAGCACAAGCTGGGCGTTTGCGGCTTTTTTCTCAGTGTCGATCCTGTCCCTTTTTCTGACTCCCGACAAGGAAGCGTCAACGCTTTTTATAATGTTTTTCGGCTATTATCCCATAATTTCTCCAAAGCTTGACAGCATTAAATTTTCCCTTGGCAGGCTGATACTCAAATTCGGTGTGTTTAATATAGCTATGGTCATATGGTACAGGCTCATAATTATGATAATGGGCGTTTATGACTTTTTCGGAGATTTTTCATTCCTCGGAGAATATGCCGTTATCGGTGTAATGGTGTTTATCAATCTTGTTTTTCTTCTGTACGATTATACCATTCAGATGGTGCGTGATGTTTATATAAAATGGTTTCGCCCCACTTATTTCGGAAAAAAGAAGTCAAAGACAAATGCCAGATAAAATCAATGGTAATATATATTGATTTATCATAACCGATATGGCGGGAGGTTATTATGTTTAACAAGTTTTTTTGTGATGATTACGATGATGTATATATGCCTGTATCGGAAAATGATATAAACAGGATTGAAAGGGAACTTAATATTGCTTTACCCGATGTTTTAAGAAAGTATTATCTTGAGCATAACGGTAAATATATAAAATTGGTGAAAATTAAAAAGGATAATAACGGAGACGATGGTATGGGAGATACAGCCGATATTGCGCAGATTCTTCCATTAACAAGTGATGATGATTTTAATGTGGAATGTATAAAGAAAAACGAGCTGAATGAACCTAATGATGAATGGGTTGGACATTTGCGAATACGTACAAATTTTATTCCCTTGGCAATCAATGGGGGAGGAGACATTTACTATTGGGACTCAAACGATGGCAAAGTATATATATCGTTTAATGCTTGTGAAGATGAAAATGGCATGGAGATACCTTATTATGTTTGCTCTTCTGTTGATAAAATGTTCAGGCTTATGAATGAAGCGTATGAAAAAGGAAGATAAAGTTCGTGACAGAGGTGATAGTTTATGTCCAAAACAGTAAAGCAGTTTTTAATTGCTGGAATAATTATAGTTGTGGGTATAATCGGGATATATCTTTCTATGGCTTTCGGTCTGTTTTATTACAAAAGCTATACCAAAGATGTACATAAAGTGGTTTGTGATAATATAGATATACGGTATCAATGGATAAATAATATAACCGTAACTGACGAAATGGTTCATGTTCAGCTTTCCCAAAGGATTTTGCCAAATCTTATGAAAATGGAGACGGATGATGTAAATTTCTATTCTATGTTTAATATCTACAATACGCTGTCAGAGATGTATGAGGGAAAAAAGATAAACGTCCTCGCAGGAGCAACAGGCAGCAATGGTTGCACCATGAGTATATATAGTGGCAAATTGAGCTATTATAGCGAATGTAACGACGACAGCTGTGTCATCTCTATGGAAAAATTGCTGGATTATGTTTTAAGCCAAAAAAGTATATTTTCTATGGAGATAGAATATGTAGCGGGACAGAAACTTGATTCATTGTTGTATATCCCTGAAAATACACATGTTAAGCATTTTAGAGGACCATCATATTATTCAAATAACATTTCTGTAATTACAGCTTTTCAAGGGCTGGAAAGTCTGGATCTGGCATTTTATCCCGGTGAATCTTCAGATATTGTTGATATGAGTTTCCTGAACGAATTTAAAAACCTTCAAGAATTAACTATACGCGGAAATATCAAGCGATTTGATTTTTCAAATACAGAACTGCCGAACATAAAGAAATTCACTTTTAAAACGAGTACTGTTTCCGATGAAGAAAAAGCGCTGTTGTATGAACTGTGTCCGTCTGCCGAAATAGTCATTGATGAGTATTCTCATGCATGCTGATGTAAAGTATTGAAACAGTTTTATTCCACATATTGAGGTGTTTTTCTATGTCAAAAACAGTAAAGCAGTTTTTAATTGCAGGAATAATTATAGTTGTGGGTATAATCGGGATATATCTTTCTATGGCTTTCGGTCTGTTTTATTACAAAAGCTATACCAAAGATGTGCATAAAGTGGTTTGTGATAATATAGATATACGATATCAGTGGGTAGACAGCATAACTGTAACTGATGAAATGGTTCATGTGCAGCTTAATCAATGGACTGTAGCAAGCTTTATGAGGGTAGAAACTGACGATGTAAATTTCTATTCAATGTTTAATATCTACAATAAGCTATCAGATATATATGAAGAAAAAAAGGTAAGTGTCCTTGCTGGAGCAACAGGTAGCGCTGGTCATACTATGAGTATACATAACGGAAAGCTGCAATATTTTAGCAGATGTAGTGATAACAACTGCGCTTTATCTTTGAAAGAACTTTTGAATTATGTTTTAAGTCAAAAGAGCATAGTGTCCATAGAGGCAGAATATGTGGCAGGACAGACGTTTGATTCGTTAACATATATACCTGAGAATACACATGTTAAACATTTAATGGGACAGGCAAAATATTCAAATAACATTTCTGTAATTACAGCTTTTCAAGGATTGGAAAGTCTGGATCTGGTATTTTATCCCGGTGAATCTTCAGATATTGTTGATATGAGTTTTTTGAAGGATTTTAAAGACCTTGAAGAACTGACGATACACGGAAATATCAAGCGATTTGATTTTTCAAATACAGAACTGCCAAACATAAAGAAATTCACTTTTAAAACAAGTACTGTTTCCGATGAAGAAAAAGCGCTGTTGTATGAGCTGTGTCCGTCTGCCGAAATAGTTATTGATGAGGATTCCCATTCATGCTGATTATCGGGCAGTACATGAATTAAGAAAATATGGTGTCTGTCTGACGAATTTGAGGACAGACACCATTTTTATAGGTATGAACGCTTTACAAAAGCTTATAGATATGTTATAATAAAGAGTAATATACTTTTGGATAGGATGTGTTTTTTTGGATAGAAATCAGGATAATATCAGAAATTTCTGTATAATTGCCCACATAGACCACGGCAAATCCACCCTTGCTGACAGAATTCTGGAGCTTACCTCCACAGTTGCCCTCCGTGATATGGAGGATCAGCTCCTTGACAATATGGACATTGAAAGAGAGCGTGGAATCACTATAAAAGCCAGAGCGGTAAGGCTTCTCTATACCGCAGATGACGGAAATGAATATATTTTCAATCTCATTGATACTCCGGGTCACGTTGACTTCAACTATGAGGTTTCACGTTCCCTTGCGGCGTGTGAGGGAGCAGTGCTTGTTGTTGACGCTTCACAGGGAATAGAAGCGCAGACTCTTGCAAACACATACCTTGCCATTGAGCATAACCTTGAAGTAGTTCCTGTTGTGAATAAGATAGACCTGCCTTCTGCCGACCCCGAAAGAGTCTGCGGCGAGGTGGAAAGCGTCATCGGTATTCCTGCAATGGACGCTCCGAGAATTTCCGCAAAGCACGGAACAAATGTCAAGGAAGTTCTGGAGAAGGTAGTAAGAGAAGTTCCCTGTCCTTCGGGTGACCCTTCCGCTCCTCTGAAAGCGCTTATTTTTGACAGCTATTATGATTCATATAAAGGTGTTATCATCTATGTAAGAGTAGTTGACGGAACAGTAAATGTGGGTGATACCATAAGACTTATGGCTACAGGCGCTGAATTTACCGTTGTAGAAGCAGGATATATGGGAGCTGTTGACCTTGTTAACGCAGGAAAGCTTTGTGCAGGCGAGGTAGGCTATATTGCCGCTTCCATCAAGAGCATAGGCGAAACCAAGGTGGGCGATACTGTAACAAATGCCGAAAATCCCTGTGATGAGCCGCTCCCGGGATACAGAGAGGTCAATCCCATGGTATTCTCGGGAATATATCCTGCGGACGGCGCAAAGTACGGCGACCTGAGAGAAGCCCTTGAAAAGCTCCAGCTCAATGATGCCGCACTCTCCTTTGAGCCTGAGACATCTGCCGCTCTGGGCTTCGGATTCCGCTGCGGCTTCCTGGGACTTCTCCATATGGAAATTATCCAGGAAAGACTTGAAAGAGAATATAATCTTGACCTTGTCACCACCGCTCCCTCGGTTATATACAAGGTAACACTTACAAGCGGTGAAACTGTCTTTATTGACAACCCCTCCAACTATCCCGACCCGGGTGTTATAGCAACAGCGGAAGAGCCTATGGTAAAGGCGTCTATACTTGCTCCCTCGGATTATGTGGGAAGCATTATGGATCTCTGTCAGGAGAGACGTGGAATCTTCAAGGATATGAAATACCTTGATGAAACAAGAGTAGAGCTTCATTATGAGCTGCCACTCAATGAGATAGTTTATGATTTCTTTGACGCACTTAAGTCACGTACAAGAGGCTATGCTTCGTTTGACTATGAGTTTATGGGCTATGCACCCTCTAAGCTTGTCAAGCTTGATATTCTCCTCAACGGTGATGTGGTTGACGCACTCAGCTTTATCGTTCATACGGATAAGGCATATTTGAGAGCAAGGAAAATCGCCGAAAAGCTTAAGGAGAATATTCCCCGTCAGCTTTTCGAGGTGCCTATTCAGGCGGCTATCGGCGGCAAGGTAATTGCAAGAGAAACAGTCAAGGCAATGCGCAAGGACGTTCTTGCAAAATGCTACGGCGGCGATATTACAAGAAAGAAGAAGCTGCTTGAAAAGCAGAAGGAGGGCAAGAAGCGTATGCGTCAGCTGGGAACTGTTGAAGTTCCTCAGGAGGCGTTTATGGCTGTGCTTAAGCTTGATGAGTAAGGGGCTTTACATCCACGTTCCTTTCTGCCGCAGAAAATGCCTGTACTGCGATTTTTATTCGGTAACTGACTTTTCACTGTCAGACAGCTATGTAAATGCGGTCATCAGAAACATAAAGGCAAGAGGGGAACGCTATGACACTGTATATTTCGGCGGCGGTACACCCTCACTGCTGAGCGGCAGGCAGGTATATGCTATACTCAGCGCTGCTGATATTGAAAGCTGTGCAGAAATATCAGCCGAATGTAATCCCGATTCGGCTGATATTAACAAGCTCTCAGAGCTTCACAGCGCAGGTATAAACCGTATTTCGCTGGGAATACAGAGCCTTGACGACAGGGAGCTTAAAATGCTGGGGCGGCTTCACGATTCTGCTCAGGCAGTTCTGGCTGTAAAAAATGCTCGGGCTTCGGGCTTTGATAACATTTCGGCAGACCTTATGCTGGGTCTGCCGTTTCAGAATATTGAAACTGTAAAAAGCAATATTTCCCGCCTTTCCGAGCTTGAAATAAACCATATTTCCGCTTATATGCTGAAGGTTGAGGAGAATACTCCGCTGGCTGAAAAAACGGAGCTTGTTTCAAATATTGCCGATGATGAGCTTTCGGCTGATATCTACCTTTCGGCTGTGGAGCTTCTTGAAGAAAAGGATTTTTATCAGTATGAAATATCAAATTTTTCCCACAGAGGATATGAATGCAGGCATAATCTGAAATACTGGAAATGCGAGGATTATTTCGGAACAGGTCCGTCGGCACATTCATGTATTGACGGCAAAAGGTTTGCTGTTCCCAAGGATATATGCGGATATATTTATTCGGAGCGTCAGCAGGAGATTATCACAGATGAAAATGCCTGCAGTGATGAGGAACGTCTTATGCTTTCACTTCGTCTTGCAGAGGGCTGCCCCATTCCTGAAAATGGCGGCGAAAGGATAATAAAAGCGGCAAAGGAGTTACAGCGGCACGGGCTTCTGAATATTTCCGATAACCGCATCATGCTCACGCCAAAGGGTTTTTTAGTGTCAAACAGCATAATCTGTCTGCTTAGCGAGGCAATGGAGGAATAAAATGATGGACAAGCTTCCTGTTTTTGACAATCACGACAGCAGGATAAAATATTATGAGCTGTTACTGAAAAGAGACAGCCTTGATGATATTCCGATGTACAGTCTGCCCGACGGCTACAGCTTTGTGTTCTACAAAAGCGGCGACCGTGACAAGTGGATAGAGATAGAGCAGTCCGCAAAGGAGTTTGAAACCTATGAGCAGGGTTTGGCTTCATGGAACAGATTCTTTGAGGGCAAGGACAGTGAGCTTGCCTGTCGTATGGTATTTATTGAAAATGAATATGGCGAAAAGGTTGCAACAGCGACAGCGTTTTATGATATTCACGGCAGATACAAGTCAGGTGCAGGCTGGCTTCACTGGGTTGCGGTCAGGCGTGAGTATCAGGGGAGAGGGCTTTCAAAGCCGCTTATAGGATATGTGCTGAGCCTTATGAGGAAGCTTGGCTATACTCACGCAAAGATCCCCACTCAGACCACAACATGGCTTGCCTGCAAGATCTATCTTGATTTTGGATTTGTGCCGATTCCGCAAAATGCTATTAACAGCCGTGACGGCTGGAGGATAATCAAAACGCTGACAAATCACTCGGCGCTCGGGGAGTTTGATTGTGCGGAGGCTTTGGAAATATTGGAGGATAATTCAAAATGACTGACTATATCTTAAAAGATTGGGACGGCAATATATTTATATCAATATCCGATGATAATGAAAATTCAGCAGCACAAAATGAACAGCTTACGCATTGTCTTGCTGTTGTAAAGGTCGGTGAAGAT
>JAGAJY010000080.1 GCA_017848125.1 Oscillospiraceae bacterium | reverse complement strand
CTGTGTTGCCCGTGGCAAACCAAAGAGCTTTAATGTGTATCCGGTTATCTGATGGCGTTTGTTTACGGTTGATTTGACGAATTACAGCCGAAAAGATTTATACGATAAATTTGCAGTTGCCGTTTATGATCGTATTAAGAAGCAGTAAAGGAAGGTAAAAAGAATGAATGGTATTATCAGATTGTTTTTGCTTTTATTTATCTTATTTTTAATTTTCCCTGTCACGATTGAAGCAAAAGAATATAACGGTCTTGGTGTTTACGAATGGGAGCCGATATATTGGGACGAAGCCGAAAATGATATGCATCACGAGCTTTACAGCAGGGGCTATTATATTGATGACGGCTATGACCTGATATATGAATTTGATGAGGAGGCTCAAACGGAGCAATCTGCCTGCTGGTGGCAGGAAGAAGGAGAGGAAAAAGGTACTATAAGTTTGTATTTTGAAGATATGTGCTTTGTGCCATGGAATGCTGATGTTATGGCAAGCTGTGCCCGACTGACCGTAAGAATACCCAATACGGTAAACGGGCTTACGGTATCTAAGTTCTACAAAAGCGGTGCATTTACGGCCTTTGATGTTGATCCGCAAAATAAATTTATGAAGAGTGACGGGCAGGCTGTTTTTACAAAAAACGGAAAAACTCTTTTATCCTATGCCCGTTATAACAAAAGCTCCAAATACTATATCCCCGAAGGCACTCGGATAATCGGTGACAGTGCTTTGAGCAAATGCGATTACATAAAAACGCTTTATATCCCAGAAAGCGTAAAGGAAATACAGCAGTGGTCGCTGGCGCAGATGAATTCTCTTGAAAGTATAGTGTTTGACAGCTTCGATATTAAGATAGACAAAAGAGCTTTTGCGATACTGTATTATGAGTATGAGGAGCCTGATACTGAATTTGTCTGCACAAAAACGGTACAGCCTTCCGTAAAAGGAACTCAGGTCAGCTGGAAGCCTTTGGAGGGAGCCGCTTATTATGAGATATACCAAAAGCTGAACAGCGGCGAATACAAACTGCTGAAAACAACGAAAGCGAACGCCTGCAAGTTTACAACGCTGAAAAGCGGCAAGAATTACACCTTTGCGGTGAAGCCTGTGGCTGTTATTCCTGCGGCGAGTTTTGACAAGGAAAAGGACGAGGGGGTTTATCCCGAAAACTTTACTATTGAAGGAACAATGTCAGAGGATATTTTGCTGACAGGAAAATAAAATTATATTTGCAGAGCAGACAGTTTTTGTAGCTGTCTGTTCGGTATTTCTTTCCAATTTATCTTGAAGATACGATAAAAGAATGCTTTGGAGATGCTTTTGAAGAAAACTACTATAATTATGTTATCAGCTTATTAAATACGGAGGAATGATATAATGAAAAAACAAATTATAGCCATAACGCTTGCATTAACGGCAATATCATTCAGCGGCATTAATTCGGCTGCGGATCGATTGAACCCGGAGGTAGGTGACGGTAAATATAACGGATATGACTTGGAGTGTCCTTGGTTATTTCATGTTAACAGCGGTGATAATATGTATTGTTGGCATTACCGCTATGATGATGATAAAAATCCTTACATTTGCTTTGAATATGTTATGAGCGAATATACAAATAAAATAGTAAAGGTTCCTGACAGCATAAACGGGGAAACAATGAAGTATATCAAGGGTAGCTGTGAGGTAAAGGGATTTGACCTGAACCCCGAAAACCCGTATATGGAGTGTATAGACAATGTTATTTTCAGCGAGGACAAAAAGAAGCTGATGTCTTATGCGAGACTCGATGAAAGAACGGAATATGTCATTCACGAAGGGACGGAAATTATATGTGTGGATTCTTTCTCGGCGTGTGAAAACTTAAAAAGTGTAACAATGCCTGATTCAGTAAAGATAATAGAACCCTACGCATTCTCAATCTGCAATATTGAGCAATACAATATCCCTGACAATGTTGAAGTATTAAGTCAAGGTTGTTTTAGCAACAACAAGAATTTGAGACAAATCAATATATCAAAGAAATCAAAGTTAAAGGAAATACAATCAGCGGCATTTGGTGGTGAAACAAAACTGGAAGAACTATATTTACCATCGTTTAATATCAAAATCGACAAAATGGCATTTGGATCCACCTATGAAAAAACGCTAAAAACCCAGCTTAAAAGCTACGTTCAGCCGCAGATAACCGTGTCAGAAAACAAGCTGAGCTGGGAGAAAATCCCCAATGCGTCTTACTACGAAATATACCAAAAGCTGAACAGCGGCAAATACAAGTTGCTGAAAACAACTAAAGCGACTGCCTGCAAGTTTACAACGCTGAAAAGCGGCAAAAATTACACCTTTGCGGTGAAGCCTGTGGCTGTTATTCCTGCGGCGAATTTCGACAAGGAAAAGGACGAGGGAGTTTATCCGAAAAGCTTTACTATTGAAGGAACAATGTCCGAGGATATTTTGCTGACAGGAAAATAATAAATTGTATTGCCGTAATGAAACAAAACAATTTCGATAGCTTTACAATTTGGCTCAATTGATGAAAAAGACCCAAAAAGGAAGAACTTTCCTAAATTATACAAAAGGCACTTGATTTTTGCCGAAATATATTGTATAATTATTTTATGCGGTGTTCGGATTTATCCATCATCGGCGAAAATTTGAAAGGAGTTTGTAACTACTATGATTTATTCTCATGAGGTTGAAACAATGTGCCCCGTTGCACAGGGCGTTGCGCACGGTGCCGCTCCAATCCCCGAAGAAGCTAAGTGGGTAAAGGCTAAGGAAATCAAGGACATTTCCGGTTTTACACACGGTGTGGGCTGGTGTGCTCCTCAGCAGGGTACTTGTAAGCTTACCCTCAATGTTAAGGAAGGCGTTATCCAGGAGGCTCTCGTTGAGACTATCGGATGTTCGGGTATGACTCATTCCGCAGCTATGGCTGCTGAGATCCTTCCCGGCAGAACTATTCTCGAGGCGCTCAACACTGACCTCGTATGTGACGCTATCAACACAGCTATGAGAGAGCTTTTCCTCCAGATCGTTTACGGACGTTCCCAGTCCGCATTCTCTGAGGACGGTCTTGTTATCGGTGCAGGTCTTGAGGATCTCGGAAAGGGTCTTCGTTCACAGGTTGGTACAATGTACGGTACTCTCGCAAAGGGTCCCCGTTACCTCGAAATGACCGACGGCTACGTTACAGGCATTGCTCTTAACGAAGATGATGAGATCATCGGCTATCAGTTCGTTAACTTCGGCAAGATGATGGATTTCATCAAGGGCGGAGATGACGCTAATACTGCATTTGAGAAGGCTAAGGGTCAGTACGGAAGAGTTGCTGACGCTGCCAAGATCATCGATCCCAGAAAGCAGTAATTTCCGAATAATTATCAAGGAGGTAAATCTACAATGGCTTTGTTTGAATCATATGAAAGACGTGAAAAGCAGATCCTTGCTGTTCTCAGCCAGTACGGCATCAGCTCCATTGAGGAGGCTGCCGAGGTTACTAAGGCAAAGGGTCTTGACATCTACAAGCTCGTTGAGGGCATTCAGCCCATCTGCTTTGAAAACGCTAAGTGGGCTTACACAGTAGGCTGTGCTATAGCTATCAAGAAGGGCTGCACAAGAGCTGCTGACGCTGCTGCTGCTATCGGCGAGGGTCTTCAGGCTTTCTGTATCCCCGGCTCTGTAGCTGACCAGAGAAAGGTTGGTCTCGGTCATGGAAACCTCGGAAAGATGCTTCTTGAGGAAGAGACCGAGTGCTTCGCATTCCTGGCAGGTCACGAGTCCTTCGCTGCTGCTGAGGGTGCTATCGGTATCGCTGAAAAGGCTAACAAGGTTAGAAAGCAGCCTCTGAGAGTTATCCTTAACGGTCTCGGCAAGGACGCTGCTCAGATCATTGCAAGAATCAACGGCTTTACATACGTTGAAACTGAGATGGACTACCACACAGGCGAGGTTAAGGAAGTATTCCGCAAGTCCTACTCCGACGGCCTCAGATCAAAGGTTAACTGCTACGGTGCTAACGACGTAACAGAGGGCGTTGCTATCATGTGGAAGGAAGGCGTTGACGTTTCCATCACAGGTAACTCCACTAACCCCACTCGTTTCCAGCATCCTGTTGCAGGCACATACAAGAAGGAATGTGTTGAAAAGGGCAAGCAGTACTTCTCCGTTGCTTCCGGCGGCGGTACAGGCCGTACTCTCCACCCCGACAACATGGCAGCAGGCCCTGCTTCCTACGGCATGACCGATACCATGGGCCGTATGCACTCCGACGCACAGTTCGCCGGTTCTTCCTCCGTTCCTGCGCACGTTGAGATGATGGGTCTTATCGGCATG
>JAGAJY010000079.1 GCA_017848125.1 Oscillospiraceae bacterium | reverse complement strand
ATTCTTGTCTGCCCTGACGTAAAGCGGATTTTTCAGTACAGCAGCGATATTCGGTGCATCAAATCCCCTTGTAACTGTGCCGTCCCCTTTCGGAGCGTCCATCGGGAGATTGTTCTCGTTTATATAAAGAATAACATCTCTAAGCGATGCTTCGGGATTTGCGTAAACATCATACATTGCCCTGACAGTAACAGCCGAATCGTAAGGAACAAGTACGGAGCCTGTCTTTCCGTTTATGGTCTGCCTTGAACTCTGATACCCGAAATAAACTACTCCGCCCTGATAAAAGCCTGTTTCCTGTGCTTTGGTATCATAAGAGTCCTTTACTCTCGCCGCTATGGCTTCACGCTCAAATTCAGCAAAATTCAGAAGATTGTTCCTCATCATTCTGCCCTCTTTGGTGTCCGTATTGAACGGCTCGCAAAGGGAAACAACGCTTACTCCCAGCTTGTCAAGCTCATCGGTGATGTTCAGATACTCACGCATATTTCTGCTGAAACGGTCATACTTCTTCACAACGATCTTGGAAACAAGTCCCTCTCGGCAATCCTCGAACATCTGTCTGAATGCCGGTCTGTGCTTTATGTCCTTGCCCGACTTTCCGTCTTCCTCATAAACCTTGTAAAAAGCATCCTCCCCTACAAATTTGATACAGTCCGCTATCTGAGCAGGAATGGAAAGAGAATTATTGCCCTTTTCCTTATCGCTGACGGAACGGCGAACATAGATTGCTATATACTTATTCATAATAAATTACCTCCGAAATAGTTTATAAATTTTCAGAGGCGATTTTACGTTATAATCATTATAACATATTCGCCCCTGAATTTCAACACTTTAAAGCGATATTTTCAAAATTATTTACGCTGATTTCCCGGGCTGGGACTTGTCTGTATTTGTGTCCGATTTCTCGGTTCTCTTATCGGCAGCCACAAGAATGTCATAGATCTGGTTGATCCTGTTTCTCTTGAAGCTCTCGCTCACATCTTCGGGAATGTGAGATGTTACCTTGATACCATTTACGGTACGCTCGATTATTCTTTCTTTCATAAGCAAAAATGCTCCTTTCCTTTGGAAATTTCTTTTGTTCTTTTTTTTGATTTGGAACACTCATCACCGACAGTAACCGCTGCGGCTCCTGTTCCTCATTTCTCTCTGCCGCTCATCTCTCCTACGCTGTTCTTCTGCTCTCCTGCGCTGTTCCTCACGCATATCCAGATATGCAAACTCCGCATTTCTCTCTGCTGTGGGTTTGGGCTCTGCCTTGTATGTACCATCTTCCTGCGGTTCAAGACCATTATGATAATTCTCGATCTGAATGCGAAGCTGTTCCTGTTCACGAATCCGGTCATAATCGGATTTCAGAAAATCCTCAAGATATGCAAGAGCCGTTTCCGCATTGGTACGCTCTTTTGATGCTCTGCCCATTTCGGCGGCAAGGCTGTCAAGCTGTTTAAGGTCATTACGAAGCTTTTCCTTCAGCTTCGTCAGCCAGTTTTCCATATGAGTATCCCAACCGCTGATACCTCCGCTTATCATAAGCTGCCAATGAAGTTTCTCTAACCGCCTCTGCTGTGCTTTATCTCTGTTCTCCACTTTAAGCAGACGGGCATATTCATCTCCCAGATAGTCCAGCGTTTTCAGCTGTTCCTTTTTATTAGCAATCCTGAAATATCTGTGCATAGCAATGTCTTCTTTACGATTTGCCGCCGCAAGGCAAGCTCTCATATCATCAAGGGAATGAATGTGATTGCTGTGGATAAAGTTCAACACCTCAAAAGATTTTCTCACCTCTGCATAAGTCGGCATATTCACCGACTGAGAACGATATATGTCAAACTGACGTTCACGAAGCCCGACAGCGATTTCAACCTGAAAACCGATAAAGGCACTTATCTTTCTTCCCACAAATTCATTCTGCTTGTTATTTATCCTCTGAATTAACATTTGATAGGAGTAACCATATCCCAGCTTTGAAATGCAGCAGCCGTATTTCACGCCTTTCGGTTTTGCGATCATTCGGCTTTCGTTGGTAAAGGAGTAACCGCACTCTTTCATTTTTTCGATAAGCGAATAAATGTCCGTAACATCATCACTGTGGATAAGCCTGTCAATGGTATCTGCCATTTTAACCTTCCACGAATATCCCTTTTTCCTTGCATCGTGTTCCTTGTAGCTGACAGTGCTTTTCTTCTTCGGATTTCTGATAATGTCAAGATTATGTTCAAGGCAAATTTCATCGGACCGCTTTCTGACGAACTGCAATGTTTTATAATTGCTGTGCCAGCGGATTCCGTCAAGGTCATACGGACAAACGGCGATGTGATTATGAACGTGATCGGTATTAACGTGAGTGCTGACAATTATCGGTCTGTTCGTCCCGAACACCTTTTTCGCCCATTCCACACCTAT
>JAGAJY010000078.1 GCA_017848125.1 Oscillospiraceae bacterium | reverse complement strand
GCAGGCTATGATATTGCCGATACCGCAAGGCAGCTTGAGGAAATATATTTTTCCTTTGAAAATTAAGGAGTGATGGCAGAGTGAAAATATTTGAAAAGCAATGGGCGCTTACGCTGCTTCTTCTGCCGTTTTTTAAGCTGCCGTTTTTTGAGCATATTCCTTCGCTCAGCTTTGTGGATTCTATTTTTGATATATGCAAGATAGTTTCTGCGGCGGTTATTGTTGTTTCTTATCTGAACGGAAGAAAAATCAGCAGAATTATTATATGCATAATCCTATTTGAGTTAAGTCTTTTCTTTTCAACATTTATCAACAATGGAAATTACTGGAGTCAGGCAGTAAACTGCGGCACTGTAGTTTCTTTTTGTATGATAACTGAGCTTGCTGTGAAAAAAAACAGCAGGGTCTATTTTAAAACTGTTCTGAGTATTTTTATTCCGCTGTCCATAATAAACCTTTTGACGGTGTTTATAGTTCCTCAGGGACTGTCGGCAGACAGCTATTACGGCAATGTTTATTACATCATAGGAAGCCGAAACGGACTGCCGCCTGTGCTTATCCCCTTGATGGTGTACAGCTTTATCTACAGTTCATTGAGCAGCAGGAAATTTACCGTTCCTGTACTTTTGTTTACGGTCATTGTTTCGGCAACTATACTGAAAACCTGGTCAGCTACGGGCGTGGCAGGCTGGTTTATCTTTATTGCATTTGTTATTCTGTTTTATCGCACAAGGCTTTCTCAGCTGTTCAATTCACTGAATCTTTCATTGATTTATATTGCAGCCTTCTTTTTTATTATAGTGTTCAGGCTTCAGACGCTGTTTTCCTTTATTATTGAGGATATGCTTCATAAAAGCATTACGTTTACAGGACGTACGGATATATGGGATATTGCCATACTTCTTATAAAGCGTTCGCCGCTGACAGGCTACGGAGTTTATGAGGGACACGGATTTATCTTCGTGAGAGGCTTATACTATTATTCCCATAATGTTATTCTTGAAGTTCTTTTACAGGGCGGTGTTGTGTCGCTGGTTTTCTACATCGCAATATTTTTCACAGCTATGGCAAATCTTTACAGGCTAAGACAATATCCCGTATCACAGCTTATCGCTTTCGGCATTTTTACTGTTTTTGTTATGATGCTTATGGAAGCATATTTCAATATCTGGATCTTTGCATTGGCAGTAATTGCAAGCTGTGCTGCCGATATTGCAGAGCAGACCTCTGACTCGTCTGTCGGGGTTATTGAAGAAAAGGGTATTCCTCTCCGCAGCCGCTATATTTACTATCGCCTGAGAAACCGCTGAATCATTACGCTCAATATGCAGAAAGGACAGTCATAAAATGACCCGAACAGAGTCTTCTCTGAAAAACCTTGTCACCGCTCTTATCGGTCAGGCGGCAGGAATACTCATAAGCTTCATCGCAAGACGTGCCTTTCTTGACTGCCTTGACGAGGAGTATCTGGGTATCAGCGGACTTTTTACAAATATCCTGACGGTGCTTTCCCTTGCGGAGCTTGGCGTTGGTACTGCTATGACCTTTGCCCTCTACAAGCCCCTTGCGGAAAATGACACCCCTGCGGTGCAGGCACTTATGAGGCTTTACAGCCGTGCCTATAATGCCATAGGCGTTATAATACTTCTGCTGTCGGTGCTGTTTATTCCCATATATCCGCTGTTTATGGAGGAAGTTCCCGATATTCCCCATCTGACGGCAATATATCTTCTCTATGCCGCAAACACGGGCGTTTCCTACTTTTTCAGCTACAAGCGGACGCTTATTATCTGCGACCAGAAAAAATATGTGGCAACGATATATCGCTATGTGTTCTTCTTCCTGATGAACGCCGCTCAGATAGCGGTTTTGTATGCAACAAAAAACTATCTGCTGTTTACGGCAGTTCAGCTGATTTTTACCGTTGCGGAGAATATTGCCGTTTCACGGCGTGCGGATAAAATGTACCCCTATCTCAGAGAAAAGACGGAATACACCGTTCCTGAAAAAACTTATCTGGAAATCAAGCAGAATATCAACGCGATGATGATGCACAAGATAGGCGGTATGGTGGTTTTTTCTACGGATAACATTCTTATTTCAAAGCTTATCGGGCTGACTGCAACGGGTATTTATTCCAACTATTACCTTATCACAAGTGCACTTGAAAAGATAACTCTACAGCTGTTTACCTCCATTTCCGCAGGAGTGGGCAACCTTAACGCTGTGGATACGGACAAGACAGCTCTGAAAAAATCCTTTTACCGTGTGTTCTTCCTGAATTTCTGGGTAATGGGCTTCTGCTTTGTATGCCTTGTGAATCTGTTCAACCCCTTTATCTGCCTGTGGCTGAAAACCGACAGGCTTGTTTTTGACGGCTTTACGGTGGTGCTTATATCCGCTGTGTTTTATCTTACGGGTATCAGACGGACTGTGCTTACCTTCCGTGAGGCTGCGGGGGCATTTTGGTATGACCGATATAAGCCTGTTATTGAAGCTGCTGTGAATCTTATAACCTCGGTGCTTCTTGCAAAGGCTATGGGCGTTTCGGGTATATTTCTCGGAACTATCATAAGCACGGTAACGGTATGCATATGGGTAGAGCCCTGCGTGCTGTTCAGACACGTTTTCGGCGGCAGCCCGAAAAAATACTTCGGCAGACTTATCCTCTATACCGCAGTAACGGCAATTGCCTGTATGCTGACGCATTTCCTGTGCGGTCTAATCACATTTGGCGGGCTGTTGGGCTTTGTTCTTCGTGTGGTTATCTGCCTTGCTGTGCCTAATCTGCTGTTTTTTCTGCTCTTTGGCAGAACAGAGGAGTTTGCATATTACCGTGAGCTGATAAAAAGGATAATTAAGGGTAAGCTTTTTAAAAGGTTAAAATAATGATGTTGGTTGATATATCCTATTTTGATCGGTTATATGACAGAAATTTCTACACCGTAACCGAAATGTTATTTCTTCGACATTATTTTTGTTTTCAAGTGGTTGAATTTACAAAAAAAATGGTGTATAATATATTTATATCTTACAAACTCAGTGTTGAATTTTAACAAAAAGGAATGTAGTGCTTTGGTATTTTCAGATATATTTTTTCTGTTTATTTTTCTGCCGTTGTTTCTGATATGCTATTTTGCCGCTTCAAAAACAACGGCTAAAAATATCGTTCTTGTGGCGTTCTCGCTGTTCTTCTATTCGTGGGGAGAGCCTGTGTGGGTGTGCCTGCTACTATTCAGCTCGGTTTTCGACTTCCTGAACGGACGATTTATCGATAAGCATAAGGGCGAGAAAAAGGCTGTGCTTGGCGTTATATTATCCTGTGTTGTGAATCTCGCTATTCTCGGGGTTTTCAAGTACAGCGGTATGATAGTTTCTGCAATAAACAGTATAGGCGGCCTGTCTATTCCTGTGCCCGATTTCCATCTGCCTATCGGTATCTCTTTCTACACATTCCAGTCCATTACCTATGTAGTCGATGTTTACAGAGGCAATGCAAGAGTTCAGAAGCATTATTCGGGATATCTTCTTTATCTTTCAATGTTTTTCCAGCTGGTTGCAGGCCCTATCGTAAGATACAGTTCGGTTGCAAGGGAGATCGAGAACAGAGATGTCAAGATAAGCGAATTTCATCAGGGTATAAACCGTCTTATTTTCGGTCTGGGAAAAAAAGTTCTTATCGCAAACTCAATGGGTATGCTTGCGGGAGAGCTTCTTGATTTCGGAAAAGCTCCCGCTTCGGTTCTTGCGGCGTGGGCAGGCGTTATTTTCTATTCCTTACAGATTTACTACGATTTTTCGGGCTATTCGGATATGGCGATAGGTCTTGGTATGATGTGCGGCTTCCATTTCCCCGAAAACTTCAACTATCCCTATATTTCCGCTTCTGTTACAGAATTCTGGAGAAGATGGCATATTTCGCTTGGCACTTTTTTCAGAGACTATGTTTACATTCCTCTGGGAGGAAACAGAAAGCATCAGCTTCTGAATATTGCTGTTGTATGGTTCTGCACGGGTCTGTGGCACGGTGCAAGCTGGAACTTCGTTATATGGGGAGTTTACTTCGGAATACTTCTTGTTATCGAAAAGACCTTCCTTTTAAAGCTTTTTGAAAAGCTTCCTAAATTCATAGGTCACATTTACCTGCTTATTGCCGTAATATTCGGCTGGGCGATATTCTATTTTACCGACCTGACTCAGCTTTCCGCCTGCGTGGGAGCGATGTTCGGCGGAGGAGGGCTTGCTCTTACCGATATTCTTACGGTTTCAAAGCTTCAGAACAATCTGTGGCTCATCATCATTGCCCTTGTTCTCTGTGCTCCCGTTTACGGCTATGTTTCCAAGGTGGGTGAGAGGTTTTCGATGCAGTCGGGCGGCAATTTCATATTTGTAAGCATAATAAAGACTGTTTTCCTTGCTCTTGTAATGTTCCTGTCGGTCATTTCCCTTGTGGGTGATACCTACAATCCGTTCCTGTATTTCAGATTCTGATTTGTTTGAAAGGCTGTAGCTGAATGAAAGATAATATGAATGAAAAAAGCAGAAAGGTTTATAAATCAAAGCAGATATCAAAAAAGAAAAAACTGACAGAGGCGGAAAAGGTATATAAGTCCCGCCACGCTGTTTATGAAAGGGTCAGCATAGTGCTGTTTATCGCTGTGCTGTTCTTTATGGGGCTGTGCCTTGTTTTCCTCAAACGCCCCACCTTTTCCGAGTCGGAAAAAAGAGACCTTGCTCCAAAGCCCGAGCTTAATATCTACACTTATTTCACGGGGATTTTTGCGGATCAATATACTAAATATTTTTCCGACACAGTACCGTTCCGTGAGCAGATAGTGGCTCTATGTGCCGAGATAAACGATATGAAGGGTATCAGCGCACCGAAGTTCTACGGTAATGTTAATGTGGTTGCGGATGATGACGGAAATCTTATCGGAGAAGAAACAGCAAAGACTGTTACCGAGGCTGTTACTGTGCAGACAGGAAATGAAATTGTTACCGATGCTGAGGGGGGCGAGGTGATCTCTCCCGACACTTCCGAAGCTGTTGTGACCTCTGTTCCTGCCGAAACTGTTCCCTCGGAAACAACGACTGTTACCGAGGAGGAAGAGGTTGAGAATATCGCAGATTTCTCCAACAACGGAATCGTTGTTGACGGCGTAAAGATGTACGGCGACAATGCGGGCGTTATGCTTTTCGGCGGCAACAAGAAGATGGGCACACGCTATGCGGAGCTTCTCAGCAGATATAAAGCGGCTATGGGTCCCGATGTAAATGTATATAACATTGTAGTGCCTACCTCCGTTGAATTCTATCTTCCCAAGAAATTCCAGAAGTACAGCTCCTCTGAAAAGGACGCTATCGACCACATCTACAGCAGCTATACCGAGGACATTATTGCTGTTGACGCATATTCGGAAATTGCGGCTCACACAGATGAATATATCTACCTGAGAACAGACCATCACTGGTCCCACAGAGGTGCATACTATGCATATGCGGCTCTTGTAAAGGCTATGGGTGAAACTCCCAAGGACATTGACAAGGACTATGAGGTAAAGACAGTTGACGGATATGTTGGCTCTCTTTACGGCTATACCAACGATATCACCCTTAAAAACAGCCCCGAGCTTTTCACTTATTACAAGCCCAAGTCCGAATACAAAACCTATTACTATAAGTATGACACTCTGGAATGTAACGGCGAGGGTACGCTGTTCTATGATAATGTAAGCCCTCAGTATGCTTACGGCGTATTCATCGGCTCGGATTCGGTGCATACTAAGATAGTTACCGAGAACAACACGGGCAGAAAGGTCTGCGTATTCAAGGAGTCCTACGGAAATGCCTTTGCTCCCTATCTTGTGGACAGCTTTGACGAGATATATGTTATTGATATCCGCTATTTCGGAAGAAACGCTGTGGATTATATGAAGGAAAACGGTATTACCGATATAATCTTCATCAACAATGCATTTGCGGCTAATACAAGCTCTCTTATCGACGGAATCGAGAAGCTTTTCACAAACCCCTACGGAACTCTGAGCGAGGAAAGCATTGCCGCTCTGAAGCCGTATCTGCCTGTGTATGAAACCGCTGTTTCGGAATCCGCTCAGCCTGCCGACAGCACACTACCCGAGAATGCCGCTGAGGCTGTTCCGGCGGAAACGGCTGCTCCCGTTTCTGAAAGTCAGCCTGTAAATTCCGATAATCCCGATGGAAGCGGAGGGAATGGGTGACAATGAAGGATAAGACAGAACAAAGGAAAAACGAAAATTCCCAAGGGGAGTCGGTCTGCCGCTCCCTTCGGGAATCTTACGAGAGGATCAGCACAGCTCTGTTTATAGTTTCGCTTGTTACTGTAGGGCTGTGCCTTGTTTTTATAGAACGTCCTGTTTTTTCCGAATCGGAGAAAAGAGAGCTTGCCAAAAAGCCTGTGCTTACTTATAAAAGCTATCTGGACGGAAGCTTTTCCGCAGAGTTTTCAAAGTATTTTTCCGATACGGTGCCTTTCCGTGAACAGCTTGTATCCCTGTGCGCAGAATACAACAGAATGAAGGGTATCGGCAGTGCTCCCAAATTTTACGGAGAAGTCACTGCTGTTGAGGATAATAACAATGGTGACGTGCCTCCGAATGTTACTGTCAGCGAGGAAAACGGAGTTAAGATATACACCGTTTTCACAAACAACGGTATTATTGTTGACGGCGTAAAGATGTACGGCGGCAATGCAGGCGTTATGCTTTTTAAAGAGGATAAGGCGCTGGGCACACGATATGCGGATATCATCAGCAGATACAAGGCGGCTATGGGAGAAGATGTGAATGTTTACAATCTTGTCGTGCCTACTGCTGTGGAATTCTATCTGCCCGAGAAATTCAGCGGCTACAGCAGCTCCGAAAAGGACGCTATAGACCACATTTACAACAGCTACACCGAGGACGTTATTCCCGTTGATGTTTACTCGGAGCTTGCGGCTCACACAGATGAGTATATCTATCTGAGGACAGACCATCACTGGTCCCACAGAGGCGCTTATTATGCATATTCGGCTCTTGCAAAGGCTATGGGAGCAGTTCCGAAGGACATAGACAAGGATTATGAGGCGATAACTCTTGAGGGCTATGTCGGCTCGCTTTACGCATACACCAATGATGTTACTCTGAAAAACAGCCCCGAGTCGTTTACATACTACAAGCCGAAAACTCCCTACAAGGCTTATTACTATGACAATAAGACTCTTGAGCTTCAGAGCGAAGGTTCTCTTTTCAATGATGAGGTTGACCCGAGATCCGCTTACGGCGTGTTTCTCTGCTCTGATTTTGTTCACACTAAAATCGTTACGGAAAACAGCACGGGCAGGAAGGTATGCGTTTTCAAGGAATCCTACGGAAATGCTTTTGCACCTTATCTTGTTGACCTGTTTGATGAGATCTATGTTATCGACATACGCTATTTCGGCAGAAATGCTGTTGACTATATGAAGGAAAAGGGCATTACGGATGTTGTTTTCCTGAACAATGCCTTTGCTGTAACAACAAGCAACCTTGTGGGCTGTATAGAGGAGCGTTACAGCATGGCTGATTTTGAATATGAGTCTGACACATCTGAATAATTAAGGAGGATATGATGTACGCTGACTGTCACATTCACACGAGCTTTTCGGGGGACAGCGACACTCCTCCCCGAGAACAGCTTGACAGGGCTGTTTCTTTGGGAATGAAGCGTGTGTGCATTACCGACCACCACGACCACGATGTAGTATCGGATATTGATTTCGAGCTGGACTTTTTCAGCTACTTTGATGAAATGCTGAGACTTCGTGCAGAATACGAAAACAGGCTTGATATCTGCATCGGCGTTGAGCTTGGGCTTCAATGCCGCATAGCGGAATATCTTGAAGGGCTGACAGGGGAGTTTCCCTTTGATTTTGTAATAGGCTCTGTGCATTTTATAGACGGACTTGACCCTTATTATGACGAGTATTTTGAAACTCACCCGAAAAATGCTTATGAGCGTTTTTTTGAAGCCACTCTCAGCCGAGTTAAAAAAATAGACTGCTTTGATTCTCTGGGGCATCTTGACTATATTGTAAGATACGGTCAGAAGCACGGTCTGAGCTATTCCTACAGAGAATTTGCGGAATACATAGACCCGATACTCAGAGTGCTTATTGAAAAGGGCAAGGCTCTTGAATGCAACACGGGGGCGCTTGCAAAGGGTATGAATGACCCGAATCCCTGCCGTGAGGTGTTTATGCGGTACAGAGAGCTTGGAGGAGAGCTTGTTACCCTCGGCTCAGACGCTCACAGCCCCGAAAATCTCGGCTTCGGCTTTGATAGGGCAGGAAAAATGCTCAAAGACTGCGGATTTGAGTATTACACCGTTTTCCGTGAGAGACAGGCGGAATTTCTTCCGCTTTGATGTGGAATTGACGAATCCCTCTTGAAATAAACGGAAAAGTATGATATAATATTACCCGATAAAAATCTGACGCTGAATGAACTTCGGCGATAAAAAGGAGTTTACCGAAATGGCAAAGGACAATAAAAAAATGGTTGACGCCATTACCTCTATGGACGAGGATTTCGCAAAATGGTACACAGACATATGCAAAAAGGCTGAGCTTGTTGAATATACAAGCGTTAAGGGCTGTATGGTAATACGTCCTTACGGCTATGCTATATGGGAAAATATCCAGAGAATACTTGACGGTATGTTCAAGGCTACAGGTCACGAAAATGTTTGCATGCCTATGTTCATTCCCGAAAGCCTGCTCCAGAAGGAAAAGGATCACGTTGAGGGCTTCGCTCCCGAGGTTGCATGGGTAACTCACGGCGGCAGCGAGAAGCTTGAGGACAGGCTTTGCGTCCGTCCCACCTCCGAGACTCTTTTCTGCGAGCATTACTCAAACATTATCCATTCCTACAGAGATCTTCCCAAGCTTTATAATCAGTGGGTAAGCGTTGTTAGATGGGAAAAGACCACACGTCCTTTCCTGCGTTCAAGAGAATTTCTCTGGCAGGAGGGTCACACTATTCATGCAACTGCTGAGGAGGCTGTTATCGAGACTGAGAAGATGCTGAACGTATATGCTCAGTTCTGCGAAGAAAGCCTTGCTATGCCTGTTGTAAAGGGCAAGAAGACCGAGAGCGACAAGTTTGCGGGTGCTGTTTCCACATATGCGATAGAGGCTCTTATGCACGACGGCAAGGCGCTTCAGGCAGGTACCTCCCACTATTTCGGCGACGGCTTTGCTCAGGCGTTTGACATTATGTACACCGACAAGGAGAACAAGAAGGTATATCCTCATCAGACCTCGTGGGGCGTTACAACACGTCTTATCGGTGCGGTAATTATGACCCACGGCGATGACAACGGTCTGGCGCTTCCCCCTGCCATTGCTCCTGTTCAGGCAGTTATCGTTCCTGTTCAGCAGTTCAAGGAGGGCGTTCTTGAAAAGGCTAACGAGGTTGCCGATATCCTCAGGGCGGCAGGCATCAGAGTCAAGGTGGACGACAGCGACAACAGCCCCGGCTGGAAGTTTGCGGAATATGAAATGAAGGGTGTTCCTGTCCGCATTGAGATAGGTCCTAAGGATATTGAGCAGAATCAGTGTGTTACGGTTACCCGTCACAACAGACAGAAGGACTTTGTTTCTCTTGACGGCATTGCTGACACAGTTGCAGCAAAGCTTAAAGAGGTTCACGACGGTCTTTACAAGGCTGCTCTTGAAAACCGTGAGAAGAAAACATATTCCTGCGTTACTATGGACGAGATAACAGCGGCTCTCGAAAAGAACGGCGACGGCTTTGTCAAGGCTATGTGGTGCGGCGAGGAAGCCTGCGAGGACGAGGTAAAGGAAAAGACAGGCGTTGGCTCCAGATGTATTCCCTTTGAGCAGGAGCAGCTTTCCGACAAGTGCGTTTGCTGCGGAAAGCCTGCAAAGCATATGGTTTACTGGGGCAAAGCGTACTGATTTAATTCGCAATGCGTAATTCGTAATGCGTAATTATGAGGCGGAACTGTGACTTGCGGCTCTGTAACGTTATAACGGTATGATTTAAGAATAAAATATTCAGACGGGCAATGCGTGGGGGACTGCGTATTGCCTGTTTGTTGAATGTGCATAAAAATGCGCTGCAAAGTTCGTAGAAATTCTATGTGTGTTATTTTGCAAAATGCTTGCAATTCAGGGAAAAGTATGTTATAATACTTCTTGCGTGACTGCGAATGATATGCGATGAAGCGGAAGGTTGCTTACGGTTTGTAAGGGAATTTCCGCAGAGTATGTCCGATTTTAAACCGG
>JAGAJY010000077.1 GCA_017848125.1 Oscillospiraceae bacterium | reverse complement strand
CTTTCCGTAAACATGGTGCATAGCCTGCATTTCAAGGCGCTCGCCTACGGGTATCTTATTGACAGGGTGGATATTTCCGTACTCTCCGCAGTCAAGGATTACCGCAATGCCTGTATTTGCCGTAGTCAGATGAGTATTCATCTGAGCCTCTCTGATAAGACACCAGTTCTTTCTGTCCTCCTCGTCCCTGTTAATGAACATAGGAAGCTGAACAAGAATAAAAGGCATTTCGGGATCGTTCCAGTCTGTTCTCCACTGAGAGATAAGCATTTTCAGCAGCTTTTCATACATCTGCGGCTTGTGGTCGTCAGATTCACCCTGATAATATATAAAGCCCTTTGCGCTGTAGGGTGCGATTCGTCTGAGCATTGTTTCGTAAAGTCCGCCTGCTCTGAAGGGTGAACGAGGACCCAGCGGCTCGGGCCATCTGGATTTGCTGCCTGCATATTCCTGTGCCTCGTCCCAGCTGCCCTCGGGATTCATTGAATAAAACTCGTTTATCTTGGGCTGCCACTCAGCTTCCCATTCACGGTACTCACGAAGGTCAGCAAGGTAATCCTCATAGGTCTTGCCCTCCATAGCCTTGTCATACTCGTCAACGTAGGATTTTGTATCGTTGTCTCTCACAAGATTTTTCTTGTCTATCCAGTTTGAAGCAGATGTGCCGCCCCAGTTGCAGCCGATTATTCCAACTGTGACACCGAGGTCGGAGGCGAGCTTCTTTCCGAAGTAGTAGCCTACCGCAGACCAGCATTTTGAGTTTTCCTCCGAAGGCAGCTGCCAGCCGCCGTTCTTTTCGTCTATGTAGAAAAATTCGTCTATGTAAGGGTTTTTCTTCGTGTAGTAGAAACGCACGCCCGAATCCTTGCAGACCTTAAGTTCATCGCCGCCGTGGCACTCGTTCTGCAGTTCAAGCTCCATATTTGACTGACCGCCTGCTATCCATACCTCGCCCACCATAATATCGCTGATGGTAAGCTTTTCGGTTCCGTCTGTGAGAGTCAGCTCATATGGCCCTCCGTAAGTATTTACAGGAGGAAAAGTTATCTGCCACTTATTGTCGATACAAAGAGTATCCGCAGTATATCCGCAGAATGAAGCGGTTATTTTCCGTCCGCTGTAGTCGTGACCCCATATTACAACGGGCTTTCCCATCTGAATGACCATATGGTCGGTAAATATTGCCGCACAGGTAAGTGCTCCCATTTTTATCCCAGCCTTTCACTGATTGTTTTTATCTTAGTATAAACATAAAACCCGGAAAATCAAAATCTGCTTTCTCTCCATCTGCGTCTTTTTTCCATAAGCTGCTCAACAGCCTGATCGTTGGTTTCGTTTATGTATTTCTGAAATTCACCGAGAATGTTTTTTCCTATCTCTCTGTAATCCAGCGACAATACCGTTTCTATCTGTTCCTTTTTGGCTTCTTCAGGAACGCCGAAAACACTCATTATGGAATTGAGAGCCTGTCTCACACGCATTTCCAGCGAGGGTGAGCTTGGGGTATTCATAAGCGATGAATATTCAATTCCCGAAACGATTATCTCCGCCCCGTTGAACTGCTCCATAGACCAGTCCCTGCAATATTTTTCGTATATGAGCTTTGAGCGGTCAGCGTCATTTCTGCGTATGATCTCAAGCGTAGTGGGGTGAGTGTAGCAGGAAATATAGAAATCCCTTGCCACTTCATTTTCCTCGCATACCGCCGCCATTGCAGTAATTTCAAGGCAGGCTGCCGCCAGAGAGCTGTGACCTTCAACAACATACTGTTTCATCATCTGCCACTGAAAATCACACAGCATATCTGCCAGCACCGCAAGCATATGCTCCTTGCTGGGGAAATAGAAAAGAATATGCCCGGGGCTCATATTAAGCTCATTGCTGATCTCTCTTATGGTAGTATTGGAATAGCCTTTTTCAAGGAATTTTCCCGTGGCTGTTCTTATAAGCATTGATCTTGTTATTTCAGATTTCTTAGGTTTTTTCATAATGGCGACTCTCCCCAACGAAGCATAATAATACAATTAAGATTATAAAATAAATCTGACGTTATGTCAAGCATTTTTATACAATAAATACAAAAATACCCCGATACTTTACGGGGCATTCATAAAAATGTCATATAAATATGGGATAAAATATTTTGTTTATTTATTGTTACATTAAGTTATATAATCAAAACTATTTTTCATTTTCGGATTTCCGAGTTCATAATTTTATTCATTCCTGCATTATACATATCGTTGGAGCCGGTAGCAAGCCCTCCGAGAATTTGTTCCACAGGATAATACTCATCATTCAGGTCAGATTTGAGAATTGCCGCAGTCTTATTCGGGTGATTATAATATTCAAGAACTTTCAGACCGAAATTTCTGCCTATCTCTTCCCTGCTGTTCTCAAGCAGATAAACAAAATCCTTGTCCCTGTCGGTTACGGCAGCCCATTAGCATTATTTCATCTGAAAAGGCAGTACAAACAGATCACAATCGCCGCCTGCAAAAGCATTATCAGCGGCAGACCTATCATAAAGCGCTTGTGGAGGGTCTTGTGATGAATTACCCTCATTGTTATATACATCGCCGCAGAGCCGCCCAGAAGCGCCGCACCGAAAAGCTGTTTTTCGGGGATACGCCTTTTCCCCTTTTTGGCACAGCGCTTATCGGTGCAGGTTATTATGACAGAATAAAAGCTTACTGAAAGAAGATACACCGATATGATTATCGTCAGATACAGATTTTCCGTGAACATAGCCGTCATTTCCTCCATGTTGCCCGTGAAAGAAGCAGAAGCATGGGGAAAAGCTCCAGTCTGCCCGCAAGCATATCGAATATAAGCACAGCCTTTGACAAGGGCGAGAAGAAGCTGAAATTCTGCGTAGGACCAACCAGTTCAAGACCGGGTCCCACATTGTTTATTGCGGCGCTTACTGCGGTGAAATTGGTAATAAGGTCGTGCTCGTCTATGGCGAGAACAGCGGCAGACGCTGTAAAGATCAGCACATAGCAGACCATATAGCTGTTTACCGAACGAACCACCTCATGCTCGATAGGCTTTGAATCCACCGTTATTTTTTTCAGCTGTCTGGGATGTATCATTACTTCAAGCTCTTTTATCAGACCCTTTACAAGTATTATGATTCGGGTGATCTTGATTCCTCCGCAGGTGCTTCCCGCACAGCCGCCCAGAAACATCAGCAGGACGATCACAGTTTTCGAAAGCTCGGGCCACAGATTGAAATCCACTGTTGCAAAGCCTGTTGTGGATATGATGGAAGCAACTGTAAAGCCCGAATGTCTGAGAGCTTCCTTCAAATCGGGAAACAAGGTTCTTATATCAAATGTGATTATGGCGATGGCTGCGGCTACAATAATAAGAAATACCCTTACCTCCTTATTGAAAGCTTCCTTCAGCTTTCCCGTAAGTATCAGATAATACGATGTGAAGTTTATGGAAAAAAGCACCATAAAAACGGTAACAACTATCTGAATATAGGGTGAAAATCCTCCGATGCTGTCATTCTTTATTCCGAAGCCGCCTGTTCCCGCTGTTGCAAGAGCGGTATTGAGAGAATCAAAAACGCTCATTCCCCCAAAAAGAAGCATAATGAATTCAACCGCTGTCATTACGAAATATATGGAATAAAGTATCAGAGCCGTGGTCTTTACTTTCGGAACAAGCTTGCTTACTGACGGGCCGGGGCTTTCCGCCTTCATAATATGGATATTCTGCCCGCCGCTCAGCGGTATAAAAGCCATAATGAAAACAAGCACACCCATACCGCCTACCCAATGGGTAAAGCTTCTCCACATAAGCATTGCCTTGGGCAGACTTTCCACCTCAGGAAGTATGCTTGCTCCCGTTGTGGTAAAGCCCGATACCGTTTCAAACAAAGCGTCTATATAGCTTGGTATCGCCCCCGAAAAAACAAAGGGCAGAGCGCCGAACAGACTGAGAACTATCCAGCTCATGGAAACTATCACAAAGCCCTCTCTTGAATAAAGACGGGTATTTTCGGGCTTTTTGAATATGAGCAGTCCTCCTGCGGCAAGGCACAGAGCTATAGTTCCCAGAAACGAGGTTATGCAGCCTTCGCCGAAAACGAGAGCGGTTATCAGCGGAACAAGCAGAAACAGCGCCTCGAAAACAAGTATCCAGCCGAGAATATATTTTATCATACGGAAGTTCATAGGTTTGTGAATGTCCTTTCCTGAATGTTTGCTTGAATCAGCCCTTTTTCAGCACGTCTGTAATATCGCTGAGCGCCATTATCTCAGAAACTATTACAACAGCGTCCCCTGCCATAAATTCATCGTGACCTCTTGGGATTATTACCTTTCTGTCCCTGAGTATCGCCGCAACCAGCACATTATCCTTGAATTTAAGCTGACTCAGCGGTGTTCCGAGAATGGGAGAATTTTCCTTTAAAATAAACTCCGATGCCTCCACCTTGTCCTTGATAACGCTGTACATCGTTTCCACATTACTGCCGATAGTATTCTTCATTGCACGGACATATCTGACAATGCTTTCAGAGGTGAGCTGCTTGGGGTAAACTATTGTGTCAAGATCAAGCTGATTCACAACCTCGTCAAACTCTATTCTCGTTATCTTGGTAATAAGCTTGCCCTTGCTTCTGCTCTTTGCAAAAAGCGAAAGAAGGATATTTTCCTCGTCCATACCGGTAAGAGCCACAAAGCCGCCTGCTGTTTCAAGCCCCTCCTCGAGAAGTATATCCTTATCCACAGGATCGCCGTTTATTACGGTAACATCGGGAAAATCAGTACACATTTCCTCACAGAGCTTCGGCTCTTTTTCTATGACCTTGACTGCAATATCCGAACGGAGAAGGATATCCGACAGATAATGAGTCATCTCGCCGCCGCCTACTATCATTACATCACGGACGGAACGCATTTTATATTTTATCTTGTTGAAAAAGTCATTTGCCTTTCTGGGAGATGCTACTACCGAAATAACGTCCTTTTCACGGAATACAAAATCACCGTTTGCGATATATGCTTCCCCCTCACGCTCAATTGTACAGATAAGCACATCGCATTTAAGCTTGGCTATTACCTCCTTGACGGACATATCCACAATGGGACTGCCCTCGGGAAGTCTGAACTTTATAAGCTCCACCCTGCCCTTTGCAAAGGTATCTATCTTTATTGCCGCAGGGAATCGGAGTATTCTTGCGATCTCAGCAGCAGAGGCAGATTCGGGGTTTATTATCATTGCAAGACCCAGCTCGTCCTTCAGAAAGCGTGCCTCGGAGCTGTACTGGGGATTTCTTACACGGGCAATAGTCTGGCAGTTGCCCTCCTTTTTCGCAATGAGACAGCACAGGAGATTAAGCTCGTCCGAGCCTGTTACCGCTATAAGCAGATCAGCCTTTTTAATGCCTGCCTCCTGCTGGATAAGGTGAGTTGCGCCGTTTCCCACAACGCCCATAATATCGTGCCTGCCGATAACCTCGTTCACCTTTGAAGCGGCTGTATCTATTACAGTGATATTGTTGCCGTCATTATTGAGCTGTACCGCAAGATTCTGTCCTACCTTGCCGCAGCCGACTATGATAATATCCATAAACAATAGCTCCTTGACCCGTAACGGGCAGTAGTTTTTCATATACTATGCCATATTTTATACCTTTTATGACCTGTTGTCAAGCATCATGGGATTTTTGATGATTCTTATATGAAAAAACTCACGGAAAGAACTTAACATTTTACAGTTTGTACATATGTATATTAAAACTTTTGTGCCGTGCATTTCACTTAACAGGCTGACAAAGCCTTTGTATGTAATCAATTTCATCATATTCTTTACTTATAAAAGCATCTGTTAAATTTGTCCGAAATTATCAATATGCTGAATACATATAATCGTTTTTTATTAAAAATGCTATAATTTCACCCCCACTTTGTTAAATTTTTGACAAGTACATAATTTATGATATTTTGCTCTTGATTTTTCTGCGGGTTTGTGATAGAATATATTATAACGGGAAAATTCTGCCCTTTTGTCCCAAATAGGACAGGATACGCAGCGGTTTTCCATCACAGTTCAATGCGAAAAATCGCATAACAAAATACTCACAGAAAGCGGGAAATGATTTATGAGCAACAAAGTTACCATTATCGGCGCAGGCAGCGTCGGCTCCACTATTGCTTACACTATGGTCGTTGACGGCATAGCTTCCGAGATCGTACTCGTTGACATCAACGAGAACAAGGCTCACGGCGAGGCTATGGATATTATTCAGGGTGTGCCCTTCTGCTCCCCCTGCTCCATCTATGCAGGCACTTATGAGGACGCTAAGGATTCCGACGTTGTAATCCTCACCTCGGGCGTAGCAAGAAAGCCCGGTCAGTCCCGTCTTGAGCTTGCTCAGACAAACGTTAACATCACAAAGTCCATTATCCCCCAGATAGTAAAGTATGCTCCCAATGCTATCTATATCATTGTAAGCAATCCTATCGACATTCTCACATATCAGTTCCACAAGACCTCGGGACTTCCCGCTAACCACATCATCGGCTCGGGTACAACTCTCGACACCTCCCGTCTGCGCACAGGTCTTTCCGAGACCTTCAATATCAGCCAGCAGAACGTTCACGCATACGTTTTCGGCGAGCACGGCGATTCTTCCTTCGTGCCCTGGTCTCTTGCAAACATCTCCAGTATTCCCATTGACCAGTATATGAACTGCCTCCCCGAGGACAGACGTCCCGTTGTTGACTACGACGCTATCGAGGAGTACGCAAGAAAGTCCGGCGGCAGGATCATCGCAAACAAGGGCGCAACCTTCTACGCTATCGCAATTTCAGTATGCCACATCTGCAAGTGCCTGTTCAGCGGAATTGATACAAACCTTACAGTTTCCACAATGATGAACGGCGAATACGGCATCAGCGACGTATGCCTCAGCACACTTTCCGTTGTAGGCAGAGACGGTGTTGAAAGCAAGCTCAATGTTCCTCTCACCGACGAGGAGATCGCTAAGCTCAGACACAGCGCTGACTGTCTCAAGGAAGTTATCAGAAATCTCGAATTCTGATTCTGACATAATCATCTCAGGCGGCAGCCGTAATATACCTGCCGCCAAAAGTTATGTATAGATATGTTTATAATTTATCATTTATTATAAAAGGAGTACATACCAATGGAATACCGTATTGAACACGATTCTATGGGCGAGGTAAAGGTTCCCGCAGACAAATACTGGGCTGCTCAGACCGAAAGAAGCCACGAGAATTTCCCTATCGGCGTAGGCATCGAAACTATGCCCAGAGAGATCACAAAGGCTTTCGGCTACCTTAAAAAGGCTGCTGCAATGGCTAACCACACTCTCAAGCCCGAAAAGATGACCGACGAAAAGCTCGCAGCTATTTCCAAGGCTTGCGACGAGGTCATCAGCGGAAGTCTCAACGACCACTTCCCCCTCGTTGTATGGCAGACAGGAAGCGGCACTCAGTCTAACATGAATGCTAACGAGGTTATCGCTAACCGTGGCAACGAAATTGCAGGCAGCAAGCTTCTTCACCCCAATGACGACATCAACATGAGCCAGTCCTCAAACGACACTTTCCCCACAGCTATGCACATTTCCGCTGTTATTGCAATTGAGGATAAGCTTATTCCCGCAATTGACACTCTTATCGCTACCTTCAAGCGCCTTGAGGACGAGAATCAGGGCATTGTAAAGAGCGGAAGAACTCATCTTCAGGACGCTACACCCATTTCCTTCTCTCAGGAAATAAGCGGCTGGCGCTCCTCACTTGAAAAGGACAAGAAGCTTCTCGAGATTGCTCTCCCCGAGCTTAAGGAGCTTGCTCTCGGCGGTACTGCCGTTGGAACAGGTCTTAACACTCCCAAGGGCTTTGACGTAAAGGTTGCCGAGGCTGTTTCCGAGCTTACAGGCAAGAATTTCATCACTGCTCCCAACAAGTTCCACGCTCTCACAAGCAAGGACGAAATAGTATTCGCTCACGGCGCTCTCAAGGCTCTCGCTGCGGATATGATGAAGATAGCAAACGACGTAAGATGGCTTGCAAGCGGACCCAGAGACGGTCTCGGCGAGATCACTATCCCCGAGAACGAGCCCGGCTCCTCCATTATGCCCGGCAAGGTAAACCCCACTCAGTGCGAGCAGGTGACTATGGTTGCCGTTCAGGTAATGGGCAATGATGTTGCTGTAGGAATGGCAGCAAGCCAGGGCAACTTCGAGCTTAACGTATTTATGCCCGTATGCGCATATAACTTCCTCCAGTCCGCAAGACTTCTTGCAGAGTCCATAACTTCCTTCAACGACAACTGCGCTGTGGGAATCAAGGCTAACAAGGAGAAGATGCACCACAATCTCCATAATTCCCTTATGCTGGTTACCGCTCTCAACCCCTACATCGGCTATGAGAATGCGGCTAAGACAGCAAAGAAGGCGTTCAAGGACAACATTTCCCTTAAGGAAGCCTGCGTAGAGCTTGGTTTCCTCACTGCTGAGAAATTTGACGAGGTGTTCCACCCCGAGCAGATGATATAAAATATTTATGAAAGGATAAAAGCTATGATTTACAGTTACTATCCGGGCTGCACTCTGAAAAACAAGGCTAAGGATCTTGACAGATATGCCCGCCTTTCCGCACAGGCGCTGGGCTTCACGCTTGAGGAAATCGAAAACTGGCAGTGCTGCGGCGGCGTTTATCCGATGGCAAAGGACGAGATAGCTACAAAGCTTTCTTCCGTAAGAGCCCTTGCCGACGCCAAAGCACAGGGCAGAGATCTGGTTACACTCTGCTCTGCCTGCCACAACGTTTTAAAGCAGGTAAACAACGATATGCTCACCGACGAGGATATCCGCACCAGAGCAAACAATTACCTGAAGCTTGACGAGGAATACTGCGGCGAAACAAAGGTTATCCATTTCCTTGAAGTTCTCCGTGACGTGATCGGCTTCGACAAGCTTAAGGAAAAGGTAGTTAATCCCCTCACTGGAAAGAAGATCGCAGCATACTACGGCTGCCTGCTTCTCCGTCCCGGCAAGGTAATGCAGATGGATAACCCCGAGAATCCCAAGATTATGGAGGATTTTATCCGTGCTATCGGCGCTGAGCCTGTTATCTATCCTATGAGAAACGAATGCTGCGGCGGATATGTCGCTCTTGAGGACAAGGAGGCTGCCGCAAAGAGAAGAAATGCTGTTGCATCAAGCGCTTCGGGCTTCGAGGCAGAAATGATGGTCACAGCCTGTCCTCTCTGTATGTACAACCTTAACAAGAACGACAGCGACGTGCCTGTTTACTATTTCACAGAGCTTCTTGCAGAGGCTCTCGGCGTTAAAGATAACTAAGGAGGCAGGATAATGGATAGAAAAGAAGAAATTCTCCGCATAAGCGGCGTAAACGTTCGCAAATGTATGCGCTGCGGCAAATGCTCGGGAACTTGTCCCTCCTATGATGAGATGGAATTTCACCCTCATCAGTTCGTTTATATGGTTGAATCGGGCGACATTGAGCCTCTTCTGAACAGTGACTCCCTTTACAAGTGTCTTTCCTGCTTTGCTTGTGTCGAAAGATGTCCCAGAGGCGTTGAGCCTGCAAAGGTAGTTGAAGCTGTACGTCTTGCCGCTGTAAGACAGAAGGGCAACAACCATCTTAAAGCAGAAAATGTTCCGGAACTTCTTGACGATGAAACTCCTCAGCAGCTTCTCGTCAGCGCATTCCGTAAATTCACTAAGTAAGGAGGAGAAAAATCAATGCATAGAATAGGCGTATTTGTATGCCACTGCGGTACAAACATTGCGGCAACCGTTGATGTAAAGGCTGTTGCAGAGGCTATGAAGCAGGAGCCCGGCGTAGTTTTCTCCGTAGAGTATCAGTATATGTGCTCCGAGGGCGGTCAGACAATGATCCAGGAGGCTATCAATGAGCATAAGCTCACAGGCGTTGTAGTCTGCTCCTGCTCACCTCGTATGCACGAGGCTACCTTCAGAAAAGCCGCTTCAAAAGCAGGCATCAACCCCTATATGGTTGAGATCGCAAACATCAGAGAGCAGTGCTCATGGATACATAAGGATATTATGACAGCTACCGAAAAGGCTGTTATCCTTGCAAGAACAGCTGTTGCCAAGGTTCAGCTCAACGCTCCCCTCGTTGCGGGCGAAAGCCCTGTTACAAAGCGTGCTCTGGTTATCGGAGGCGGTATTGCCGGTATGCAGACTGCTCTTGATATTGCAGAGGCAGGCTTTGAGGTTGACATTGTTGAGAAGCAGCCCACTATCGGCGGCAAGATGACTCAGATCGATAAGACCTTCCCCACACTGGACTGTGCTTCCTGTATCCTCACACCTAAAATGGTTGACTGCGCACAGAACGAAAAGATCCACATCTACGCATACAGCGAGGTTGACGAGATCAACGGCTTTGTAGGCAACTTCACCGCAAAGATCAGGAAGAAGGCTCGTTATGTAGATACAACAAAGTGCACAGGCTGCGGCGTTTGTACAGAAAAATGTCCTCAGAAGAAGGTCCCCAACGAATTCAATCTGGGTCTTGATACAAGACGTGCGATCTACATCCCCTTCGCTCAGGCTGTTCCTAAGGTCGCTACTATTGACGCTGACTACTGCACAATGCTCAAATCAGGCAAGTGCGGCGTTTGCTCCAAGGTCTGCACCGCAGGCGCTATCGACTACAAGCAGCAGGACGAGATCATCGAGCAGCAGTACGGCGCAATCGTTGCGGCTACAGGCTACAATCCTATCAAGATAGATAACTATGACGAATTCGCATACTCCCAGAGCAAGGACGTTATCACATCTCTGGAGCTTGAAAGACTTATGAACGCTGCAGGTCCTTCCAGCGGTACTCTCATCAGACCCTCCTATCTTGACAGACAGGACGATCACAAGGCTCACCCCAAGACCATCGTATTCGTTCAGTGCGTAGGCTCAAGATCGGACGACGGCTGCGGAAAGCCCTACTGCTCCAAGATATGCTGTATGTACACCGCAAAGCACGCTATGCTCATCAGAGAGAAGTATCCCGATACAGATGTTTATGTATTCTACATTGACGTTCGTACTCCCGGTAAGCTTTTCGACGAGTTCTACCGCAGAGCTGTTGAGCAGTACGGTGTTCACTATATAAAAGGAATGGTCGGCAAGGTCGCTCCCCAGCCTGACGGAACTCTTGATGTACAGGCTTCCGACCTTATTGCAAACAAGCAGCTCCATATCAATGCAGACCTTGTTGTTCTGGCTACAGCAATTGAGCCTGACAAGACTGCTCGTTCTGTAGCTACAATGCTCAGAGCAAGTATGGATACAAATGATTTCTTTACCGAGGCTCATGCTAAGCTTCGTCCTGTGGAAAGCCCCACAGCAGGCGTTTTCCTTTCAGGCGTATGTCAGGGTCCCAAGGATATTCCCGAAACAGTTTCTCAGGCAAGTGCCGCTGCCGCTAAGGTAATCGGTCTTCTTGCCAAGGATAAGCTCACAGGTAACCCCTGCGTGGCTCAGCCCAACGAGCTTATGTGCAACGGCTGCTCCTCCTGTGAAAAGGTATGCCCCTACGGCGCTATTACCTATTCCGACAAGGAATTTATGCAGTATGACCGCTCTATGGCTGTCAGACGTGTGGCTTCTGTCAACGAGGCTGTGTGCCAGGGCTGCGGTGCTTGTACTGTTGCTTGTCCTTCGGGCGCAATGGATCTCAAGGGCTTCTCCAATAAACAGATAATGGCGGAGGTAGACGCAATATGCAAGTAAATGAAAATAAGGAATTCAGACCCAAGATCGTTGCATTCTGCTGCAACTGGTGTTCATACGCAGGCGCTGACCTTGCAGGTACAAACAGACTTAACTATCCTGTAGATGTTAAGATAATCCGTGTTCCCTGCTCGTGCAGAGTTAATCCCATGTTTATCCTCCGTGCCTTCCAGAGAGGCGCAGACGGCGTTATTATGTGCGGCTGCCACCCCGGCGACTGCCACTACACCTCAGGAAACTATTTCGCAAGAAGAAGAATGACTCTCCTTTTCTCAATGCTTGACTTTATGGGCATTGAAAGAGAAAGAACAAGAGTTGAATGGGTTTCAGCTGCTGAGGGCGCTAAGTTCGCAGCTACAATGAACGAGTTCGTTGAGACCGTTACAAAGCTCGGCGAAAACAAGAGATTGGAGGATCTGAGATGCAAGAAGCAGTAATCAAACGAGCTAAGGAGCTTCTGGCAGACGGCACTGTAAACCGCATTGTAGGCTGGAAGTCGGGCGAATTTGCTTACGATACTACCCCTGCTGTTTTTACATCAGCCGAGGAGATCGACGCAGGTTTCATTTACAATGATTTCTGTGCGCCCAACCTTTCTAAATATCTTATCAAGGAATCCCGCAAGGAGGGCAAGCTCCTTGTATTCCTCAAGCCCTGTGACACCTACAGCTTCAATCAGCTTATCAAGGAGCACAGAATCATCCGTGACAATGTTTATATCATCGCTGTTCCCTGCAGAGGAAAAGTCGATATCGACACTGTAAAGGCTACAGGAATTAAGGGTATCATCGGTATGGAGAGCGACGGCGAAACTGTTACCGTAAAGACTCTCTACGGCGATACTTCTATCCCCAAGAGCGAAACTCACGGCGATAAGTGCAAGACCTGCAAGAGCAAGAAGCACGTTATTTATGACGAGATTATCGGCGAGGACGGCGAAGTAAACGACGACGGCGCACGCTTTGAGCTTGTTGAAAAGCTTGAAATGATGACCGCTGACGAGCGTTATGACTTCTGGAGAGGCGAGCTTTCCAAGTGCATCAGATGTAATGCCTGCCGCAATGTATGTCCCGCCTGCTCCTGCGAGAACTGCGTATTCGACAATCCCGATTCGGGCATTGCTCAGAGAGCCGCTACAGACAGCTTTGAGGAGAATATGTTCCATCTTATCCGCTCCTTCCACGTTGCGGGCAGATGCACAGACTGCGGCGAATGTACAAGAGTATGTCCCCAGAACATTCCCCTGCACCTTATCAACAGAAAGTATATCAAGGATATAAACGAGTTCTACGGCGATTATCAGGCTGGCTCGGATCTCGAAACAAGAGCGCCTCTCAACGCTTATACCTTTGATGACTGCGAGCCCAATATTGTTTACAAAAGAGGAGGTAACGAATAATGTTCAAGCTTCCTATTGATAAATTGAACGACTTCTTTGCCGCTGTTTCTGCCGCTCAGACCCTCTATCTCCCTGTTGACGGCGAGGACGGCAGAGCAAGCTACAAGGCATGGAGCGAGGGCACTGTACTCAGCAAGGCTCTCAATACCGTAAGAAGCGCAAAGGACTTCTTCTTCCCCCAGACTGTAAATATCTGCGATTTCAACAGAAACGGTCTTAACATCGAGGTTATCGACAACAGAACCGAAAGCGAGGATTTCGTTGTATTCGGCGTCCGTGCCTGCGATGCAAGAAGCTTTGCTATTCTTGACAAGGTTTTCCTTGCAGAGCCTGTTGATACATACTATGCAACACGCAGAGAGCACGGAACTGTTGTAACAATGGCTTGCACACAGCCTGAGGAAAACTGCTTCTGCAACGTGTTCGGCATTGACGCAACTGCTCCCGAGGGCGACGCTGCCTGCTGGATGACCGAGGACGCTCTCTACATCAAGGCTAACAATGAAAAGGGCGAGAAGTTCATCGAATCCGTAAAGAGCCTTCTTACCGAATGCGGCACTGAGGCTGTTGAGGCTCAGCAGTCAGCAACAAAGGCTGTTATGGAAAAGCTTCCCTTTGCAGGAATTTCCACAGATTATTTCAGAAAGAACACTCTTCTTGAAATATTCAACTCAGAAAAGTGGGCTAAGCTTTCCGAATCCTGCCTTGCCTGCGGTACTTGTACATTCGTATGTCCCACCTGTCAGTGCTACGACATCAAGGACTACGATACAGGTCACGGGATCAAGCGCTACCGTACATGGGACAGCTGTATGTATTCCGATTTCACAAAGATGGCTCACGGAAACTCCAGAAACACTCAGCTCCAGCGTTTCAGACAGAGATTTATGCACAAGCTGGTTTACTTCCCCGATAACAACAACGGTGAATTCGGCTGTGTAGGCTGCGGACGCTGCCTGTCAAGATGCCCCATTTCTATGAATATAGTCAAGGTCATCAAGACCTTCGGAGAGGAGTAATAAAATAATGCTGAATGAAACTTTAATCCCTATGATCGGCGTTGTTACTGACATCCGTCAGGATACTCCCGATGTAAAGACCTTCCGTGTAGTCGGCACAGACGGAAAGAAGCTTTTTGAGCATATCCCCGGTCAGTGCGCTATGCTGTCTGTTCCCGGTGTGGGCGAGGGTATGTTCTCTATCACATCTTCTCCTACAAACAAGGAATTTATGGAATTTTCCATCAAGAAGTGCGGCTGCCTTACAAGCTGGCTCCATATGATGGACGTTGGTCAGCAGATCACCGTAAGAGGTCCTTACGGAAACGGCTTCCCTGTTGAAGATCCCGAAAAGCTCAAGGGCAAGGATCTCCTGTTCATCGCAGGCGGTATCGGTCTTGCTCCCCTTCGCTCCGTTATCAACTATGTCCGTGACAACAGAGCAAACTACGGCAAGGTTCAGATAGTTTACGGCTCCCGTTCAATGAACGATCTGGTTGACTACAACGAGATCATCAATGAATGGATGAAGGACGATGGTATCGAAGTTAACCTTACTATCGACCGTGAGCAGGAAGGCTGGGACGGTCACGTCGGCTTCATTCCCAACTATGTCAAGGAGCTTAAGCCCGACCTCAGCAAGACTGTTGTTATGTGCGGCCCTCCCATTATGATCAAGTTCACTCTTGCCGGACTTAAAGAGCTGGGCTTCAACGAAACTCAGGTATTCACCACTATGGAGCTTCGTATGAAGTGCGCTGTCGGCAAATGCGGCAGATGCAACATCGGCAACAAGTATGTCTGCAAGGACGGACCTGTTTTCAGATTTGACCAGCTCGACGAGCTGCCTAATGAATATTGATTAAGGAGTGAAGTTCACGATGGAAAATATGGTAAATATTTATCTGTTCGGCAAGCAGTACAGTGTTCCTGCAAGCCTTACAATTATGAAAGCTATGGAATATGCAGGCTACCAGCTGGTAAGAGGCTGCGGCTGCAGAAACGGTTTCTGCGGTGCCTGCGCTACTATCTACAGAATCAAGGGAGAGCAGGAGCTTAAAACCTGTCTCGCTTGTCAGACACAGGTTCAGGAGGGTATGTTTATCGCTACTCTGCCCTT
>JAGAJY010000076.1 GCA_017848125.1 Oscillospiraceae bacterium | reverse complement strand
TGACAAGGGATAACTGCGCCCTTTTGCAGAAATCACCTAAGAAAAACAACCCGTTTTTAATGCTTTACGCATATATTTGACCTGATTTGCATTTTTTACCTGATTGTGTTCTTGCAAAAGGGGGTTTTTAGAGGTTGCCATAAGATATATATGGAGGTTTACAGATCACAGCAGAAAGGAGCTGAAGAATAATGCCTCCACGCAAACCCGGTCCTGTACAGAAGCCTGCCAATGCAGGGGCTTCTTTCAAAAGAATAATGAAATATGCTTCCGAGTATAAGGGGCATATGGCACTTGTTGTAGTGTTTATAGTAATAAGCTCTCTTGCAAGCGTAATAGGAACGTCTTTCCTTCAGATAATAATTGATGATTATATCACTCCTATGATAGGAAACAAGGACGAAGTGCTTTTTGCAAAGCTTATCGGAACTCTTGCGCAGATGATGCTTGTATATGCTCTCGGAGCATTATCGTCATACGGCTATTCAAGAATAATGCTGACAGTTTCCACTAAGACTCTTTTCAATCTGAGAAAAGATCTGTTCACCCATATGGAAAAGCTTCCTATCAGATACTTTGATACCCACACTCACGGCGATGTAATGAGCCGCTATACAAACGATATTGATACTATCAGAGAAATGCTGTCAAACTCGATATCCAGCTTTATTTCCTCGGCAATAACCGTAATAGGCGTATTCTTTATGATGGTCTATTACAGCTGGCAGCTTACCCTTCTTGTGCTTGCAATGCTTGTTGTACTGCTGTTTGTCACGGGCTTTATTGGCTCAAGAAGCGGAAAGTATTTCAAGGAGCAGCAGAAAAAGATCGGTGCAGTAAATGGCTATATTGAGGAAATGATCGACGGTCAGAAGGTTGTAAAGGTGTTTGTTCACGAGAAAAACTCCAAGGATGAGTTTGAAAAGCTTAACGATGAGCTTTGTGAGGCTTCTACAAATGCTCACACCTTTGCGAATATTATGGGACCTGTCAACAATAACCTTGCTCATATTCAGTATGCGATACTTGCAGTAGTTGGCTGTATTCTTGCGATAAACGGTGTCAGCACATTCAGCGGAGTAATAACTGTGGGAACTGTTGTAGCGTTTTTGCAGTATTCAAGAAACTTTTCAATGCCCATTGCACAGGTGGCACAGCAGTTTAACGCTGTACTTTCTGCCCTTGCAGGTGCGGAGCGAATATTTGCGGTGCTTGACGAACAGCCCGAGGCTGATGACGGATATGTTACTCTTGTAAATGCTGAAATAGCTCCTGACGGTACTATCACCGAAAGCGAAAAACGTACAGGAGTATGGGCGTGGAAGCACCCTCACAAGGCTGACGGAACAGTTACCTATACCAAGGTAGAGGGCAGAGTTGAATTTGATGATGTGACTTTCGGCTATGAAGAAAACAAGACTGTTCTGAATGGTGTTTCCCTCTACGCAAAGCCGGGGCAAAAAATAGCATTTGTAGGCTCTACAGGAGCAGGCAAGACCACTATCACAAATCTTATAAATCGATTCTATGATGTTCCCGACGGAAAGATAAGATATGACGGGATAAATATCAATAAAATCAAAAAGCAGGATCTCAGACGCTCCCTGTCAATGGTATTGCAGGATACACACCTTTTCACGGGAACTGTTATGGACAATATCAGATACGGAAAGCTTGACGCTACCGATGAAGAGGTTATGGCAGCTGCAAGGCTTGCAAATGCCGATACCTTTATCAGACATCTTCCCGAGGGCTACAACACAATGCTTACCTCGGACGGAGCGAATCTTTCTCAGGGACAAAGACAGCTTCTTGCAATTGCCAGAGCAGCAGTTGCCGACCCTCCCGTGCTTATTCTCGACGAGGCTACCTCATCTATTGATACCAGAACGGAAGCACTTATCGAAAAGGGAATGGACAGTCTTATGAAGGGCAGAACGGTATTCGTGATTGCTCACAGGCTTTCAACGGTACGAAACTCCAATGCTATTATGGTGCTTGAAAACGGCAGGATAATCGAGCGAGGCGACCACGATAAGCTTATTGAGGAAAAGGGAAAATACTATCAGCTTTACACAGGAATGTTTGAACTTAGCTGATGCAGAATAATAATTGCCCGAGTTGTGTCTGACAGCTCGGGCAATTATGTTTTTTCGTTTGATAAAAAGGGCTGATGCATTGATTTTCAATACATCAGCCCTTAAATTATATTCGGTTATTTCAAGCTGTTATCAGCCCATTACAGCGACAACCTCGTGAACGCCGCTTGTAATATCGGTAATAACATTTCCGTCAACAGCCTTGCCGTCAACAGTAAGAGACTTGATACCCTTGGAAACGTGGTCGGGGTTCTCAACCTTGATGTTGAAGGTTGCGCCTCTGAACTGACGTGTAACGGTGTAGCCGTCCCAAGCCTTAGGAATGGAGGGATCGATCTTAAGACCGCTGTAGTCGGGGATAATACCGAGAATGTACTGGGAGATAGCTACAAAGTTCCAAGCAGCTGTACCTGTGAGCCAGCTGTTCTTTGCTTCACCGAAACGCTTAGCGTCCTTACCTGCGATCATCTGAGCATATACATAGGGCTCTGTTCTGTGGAGCTTCTCGTCCTCCTGATATGCGGGAGCGATTCTTGTATAGTAATCAAATGCAGCGTCACCCATGCCTGCGTAAGCAGCAGCACACATGATCCAAGCGTTATTGTGGCAGAAGATACCTGCGTTCTCCTTGTATCCGCCGGGATATGTGGAGATCTCGCCGTACTCTACGATATAGCTTGTGAATGCAGGATTGTTGAGAACAAGACCGTGCTTTGTGCCGAGATACTTCTCAATGCTTGCCATAGTCTTGTCTGTGAACTCCTTGCCGCCGATGTCGGACATAATGCAGAAGCCCTGAGGCTCAATGAAGATCTTGCCCTCGTCGTTCTCCTTGGAGCCGACCTTTCTGCCGTATGCATCATATGCACGGAGGAACCAGTCGCCGTCCCAGCCGTAGTCGATGATAGCCTGCTTCATCTTGTCGATCTCAGCCTGAGCCTTGTCAGCCTCAGCAGTATCGCCCATTCTTCTGCAAAGCTCAACATACTCGGGACCGATGTATGTGAACATACCTGCGATCATTACAGACTCAGCGGTTTCCTCGTTAAGGGGAGCGCCTGTCTCGGGGTGAACTTCCTTTGCAATGTTGCTTGCAGTGTTCTGGAAGCTTTCGCCGGGAACTCTGGAGAAGCAGTTGAGGTTGAGGCAGTCATTCCAGTCAGCACGTCCGATAAGGGGCAGACCGTGAGGACCCTTGTTGTTCACAACGTGATAGAAGCTTCTCTTGAGGTGGTCAAGGAGGGGCTGTGCAAGAGCGGGATCGTTCTTGTAGTCAACATTTTCCTTAAGAATGTCGTAATCGCCTGTTTCCTTGATGTATGCTGCTGTGGAAAGGATCATCCACAGAGGATCGTCGTTGAAGTTTGTACCTGCAGCGTCGTTGCCCTTCTTGGTAAGAGGCTGATACTGGTGGTAGTTTCCGCCGTCCTCGAGCTGAGTTGCGGCAATGTCGAGGATTCTCTCTCTTGCTCTTTCGGGGATCTGGTGAACAAAGCCGAGGATATCCTGGTTGGAATCACGGAAGCCCATACCTCTGCCTATACCGCTCTCAAAGTAGGAAGCGGAACGGGAAAGGTTGAAGGTAACCATACACTGATACTGATTCCAGATATTGACCTGTCTGTTGAGCTTCTCGTCGGGGGAGGAGATGGTATACTTTGCGAGAAGGTCGTCCCATGTTTCCTTAAGCTCTGCGAGAGCTGCGTCAGCCTTTTCTGCGGAATCGAACTTCTTCATCATCTCATATGCCTTAGACTTGTTCATAGAGCCGTCAGCATTGAACTTCTCGGGATAAGGATTCTCAACATAGCCGAGAACGAAAACGAGAGTCTTTGTTTCGCCAGCTTCAAGAGTGATGCTCTTGCTGTGAGAAGCAACGGGAGACCAGCCGTCTGCAACAGAGTTCTTGGACTCGCCTGCAAATACAGCCTCAGGGTTGGAGAAGTCATTGTAGATGCTTCCCATAAATGTCTCTCTGTCGGTATCATAGCCGTCGATGGACTCATTTACTGTGTAGAAAGCGAAATGGTTTCTTCTTTCCTTGTACTCGGTCTTATGATAGAGAGTGCTGCCCTCGATCTCAACCTCACCGGTGTTGAAGTTTCTCTGGAAGTTTGCGGAGTCGTCCTGAGCGTCCCAGAGACACCACTCAACGAAGGAGAAGAGCTTGAAGGATTTCTTTTCGCTGCCCTCATTCTTGAGAACTACCTTCTGAACTTCGCCTGTGAAGTTCTGGGGAACGAAGAAGGTAACCTCTGCGGAAAGACCGTTCTTCTTGCCCTTGATGATGGTATAGCCCATACCGTGACGGCAAACGTACTCATCAAGCTCAGTCTTTACGGGAGACCAGCCGGGATTCCATACTGTGCCGTTGTCGTTTATGTAGAAATAGCGTCCGCCTGCATCAGCGGGAACATTGTTGTAGCGGTAACGTGTGATTCTTGCGAGACGAGCGTCCTTATAGAAGCTGTATCCGCCTGCGGTATTGGAAATAAGGCTGAAAAAGTCCTGTGTTCCAAGATAGTTTATCCAGGGATAAGGGGTTTTTGGAGACGTAATGACATACTCCTTGTTTGCGTCATCAAAGAAACCGAATTTCATTGAACATACCTCATTTTCATAATATTTGTACTGTTCGCCCGATTCGGGGCTGAATACGTCGGACGGCTTTAAACCGCAGTTTTCTGCTGTCTGACATATTGCTTATATTATTTTAACATATTAAACGTTTTAATTCAACCGTAATGTGTTATTTTTGCATAACAAATTATTCAAACGTTTTTTGTGCATTTGATACAAAAAGAGAAAAACCGACTTGACACATAAAAATGCGTCAAGTCGGGTAATCTGTAAATCATACGTTTTCTTTGCGTTCACGGAAGTATTTCTTGAATGCGACAACTGCGAGGATAACCGAAAGCGCTGCCGCAAGATAGTCGGTCACAGGCTGAGCCATTGCGAGGGAACGTGCTGTGCCGAATACTTTGTTGAATATGAAAAGCACAGGCATAAACAGAAGTCCCTGACGGCTTATTGACAGTATCAGAGAGGGGAGAGCCGCACCCATTGACTGAATGGTGTTTATCATAACAAACAGTATTCCGAGAATAGGACCCGAAATAATGTATATCCTTGCAAACTGCATTCCGTAGTCGTATGCGCTTGGTTCTTCAAGAAATGCGCTTACCATAGGTCCTGCTCCCGCATAGCATATGACCGTCATAACAAGGCTGAGAGAAACTGCGAGGATTATAGAGAATTTCAGCACTCCCAGAAATCTTTTTCTGTTGCCTGCGCCGAAATTGTAGCCCAGAAGAGGCTGTATCCCCGTACCCAGACCGATAAGGAGCATTACGGCTATCATATTTACCTTCATTGCCACGCCAAGACCTGCCACAGCCATGTCGCCGTGATTTGTCATAAGATTGTTTATGACCACATTTGATACGCTCATAAGGATACTGTTGAGGGAGGCAGGAATGCCTATGGCAAGGATACCCACTGCTATACCGTTTCCTGCTTTGTAGAACTTAGGGTGAATAGTCAGCATTGATCTTCCGCTTACAAAATGGATAATGTAGAAAACAGCGGAAAGCACATTGCCGATGGTGGTAGCCGCTGCCGCACCGCCTACATTCATTTCCATTCCCATAATCATAATAGGGTCGAGAATTATGTTTGCCATATTGCCAATTATCATTCCCGCCATAGCCTTGCTTGCCTTGCCCTCAGCTCTGATTATTGAGCTGAATGCATTGCTCAGCACCAGGAAAGGAACGCCGTAGGCAACTATTTTCAGGTATTCCACTACATAATCATATGTATCTGGAGTAGCACCGACGATCTTTGCAATGGAGTCAGCGCCGAGCAGCATTATGAGCATACCGATGATTCCCACTGCGGAAGATGTCCAGAAACAGAATGAGCAGGCGTTAAGCGCCTTTTCACTCTTTCCCTCTCCAAGCAATCGGGAAATGAGTGAAGTTCCGCCTATTCCGAAAAGCATTCCCACAGCCATAAAAAGCAGGAATGCGGGAGTTGCCAGCGAAACTGCGGCGACCATATAGGCGTTTTTGGTTTGTCCGATAAAAAAAGTGTCCGCCAGATTATAGACAAGCACCATAAGCATACTGATAATAGACGGAATGATGTTCACCATAACCGCTTTTGGTATAGGTGCGTTTTCAAAAATATCCACTGCCTTGCTGTTCAAAATGTTGTCAGTCCTTTCAAAGATCCTTTTATAAAAATACATTTCATTTTACCATAAATTTGTTACACTTGTATTAAATCTGTATATTTATTTGTTTAATTTGTGCAAATGGGTTTATGGTTGAAAAATGCTGAACAGTGTGCTATAATATTCCAAAAAAGGAAAGGTCCGAAATAATATGTTCAGAATACTTATTGCCGAGGACGACAGAGAACTCAGACAGCTTTTTCAGAGAGTCCTTTCAAGAAACGGATATGCGGCTTTCGGGGCAGCTGACGGAGCTGAGGCTCTTGATATGCTTGATAAGGATTATTACGATCTGATAATATCCGATATAATGATGCCGAATGTTGACGGCTATGAGCTTGTCCGCTCTCTGAGAGATTCGGGCATCAATATTCCTGTGCTTATGATAACCGCCAAGGACGCTTATGACGATATGCGTGAGGGCTTCGTTTCGGGAACGGACGATTATATGGTAAAGCCTGTGAATGTCAATGAAATGGTGCTGAGGGTGGGCGCACTTCTCAGACGTGCTCAGATGATAAGCGAGCGCAGGCAGACTATAGGCGGTACTGTCCTTGATTATGACTCGATGACGGTAACATCGGCAGAGGGCGTTATCCAGCTTCCTCAGAAGGAATTTATGCTTCTTTACAAAATGGCTTCCTATCCCGGAAAGATATTCACAAAGCAGCAGCTTATGGACGATATCTGGGGCTACGAATCGGACGCAGAAGCTCATACGGTTGAGGTGCATATAGGCAGGCTGAGAGACAAGCTCAAAGAAAACAAGGATATAAAAATTGTGACTATGAGGGGTGTAGGCTACAAGGCGGTGAAGCTCTGATGAAAGAGAAAAAAACTGTGCATAAGACAGGGCTTGGAATAATCCTTTATTTCACGATAATCGTTCTTTTTGTTGTAATGCTGACATTGGGCTTTGCAGAGCTGATAACATATGTAGTGAGACGCTATTTTCATCAAGCGCTTAATATTTCCTCAACAGGCTGGCTGATGGTATTCAGCATTATTCTGGGGTTCGTATTTGCAAGGCTTGCGGGAAACCTGTTTCTGTTTCCCATCACAAAGCTGGGAAAGGCGATGGAGATTGTTTCTAAGAGGGATTTTTCCGTAAGGCTTGAAACCAAATCAGCTGTAACAGAAATACGGGATATTTACGAAAATTTCAATCTGATGACAACAGAGCTTGGAGCGGTAGAGGAGCTTCAGACTAATTTCGTTTCCTGCGTTTCCCATGAATTCAAAACCCCGATAAACGCAATTGAAGGATATGCAATGCTTTTGCAGGAAAGCGGTCTGCCGCCCGAGGAACAGAAAGAATATGTGGAAAAGATCCTTTTTAACACCAAAAGGCTTTCCGAGCTTGTGGGGAATATACTTTTGCTGTCAAAGCTTGAAAATCAGGCTATTCCTGCAAAAAAAGAGGAGTTCAGGCTTGATGAGCAGATACGCAGGGCAGTTCTTCTTCTTGAACCTAAATGGACAGCAAAGGAGATTGATTTCGATATTGATCTGGAGGAAACTGTATATAACGGCACAGAGGGGCTTATGCTCCATATCTGGGTGAACCTTATTGACAATGCGGTTAAGTTTTCCGAGCAGGGCGGCGAGATAATCATAAGGTTATATCAGAGAAAGGACAGTGTGATATTTTCCGTTGAGGACAAGGGCTGCGGAATTTCCGAGGAAGAGACGGGGCATATTTTCAACCGTTTCTGGCAGTCGGACACATCAAGAAAAAATGAGGGAAGCGGACTGGGGCTTGCCCTTGTAAAGCAGATAACAGAACTCAGCGGCGGAAAAATAGAGGTAAAAAGCGTTCTTGGAAAGGGTACTCGCTTTACGGTGATACTTCCTGTGTGAAAGCTCAACAAAAATTGAGGTAAGGTTGAAGTTAGGTTGCGGTTTGCGCTGTAAAATATAACCACAGAATAAAAAAGGGTGGTTATGTTTATGATAAACGGCTATGACATTTATTCTCTGGGAATAATGTCCGCTTTCATTTCCTTTCTGGGCTTCTGCCTTGAAAATATATGGCTTGCGGCGACAAAGGGCTTTATCGATAACAGAAATATGCGCCTGCCCTTTCTGATGGGCTACGGCGTGCTTGTAACGGGGATGTATGCAGTGTTCGGAACGCCCGATAATATGACTATGCTTTCGGGTAATGCGGTCACATCGGACAGGACGGGCAGGCTTATACTGTACTTTTTCGTTTCAATGCTTATCGTTACGGCAGGGGAGCTGATACTGGGACATTTTACCGAGCGTTTCTTCGGCTTTGAATACTGGAATTACAGCAGACTGCCATTTCACATCACAAAATACACTTCCGTTCCCACAAGCATCGGCTTTGCTCTGGTGATAACGCTTTTTATGGATGTATGCTTTGCACCTGTTATGAGCGTGATACAAAGCATTAACGCAGACAGTATGCAGTCTGTAAGCATAATGCTTACTGCTGTGATAGGTATAGACACATTCCTCGGATTCAGGCAGATGAAGCGAAACAGAGGGCTTAATATCAGATGGATAAAGTACATAGCAAACGTTAATGAGCCTGTTCCCGAAAATGCGTAAAAAAACAGCTCCGTTCCCGATTATGGGAGCGGAGCTGAGTTCATTATTACTTATTCATTTTCACATACTTGCCTGTAGTGGGGTCATATGCGTAGCTTGATTTTCTCTTGAGTATTACCATAAACACAACAATGATAATGATAATAAGAGCAAGAGCAGAGGCAAGAACGATTATAAGAGCGTTTTTATAAGCTTCCGCACGTTCTGCGTCGGTCATTTCGATGTACATATCATCGCCGCAGTTTGTAAGGGTGCAGCTTGTGAGGGTGAGCTTGATGTTTTCGGTAGCACCGATATTCAGAGCGTCAACGTCGGAAAAATCGTCTGTTCCGTAGGCAGCTACCATATCGGCATAGTTGAAAACGGCACGTCCGTCATCATACTCCGCAGGAGCGACCTTTGCCCATACGCCGCCCGATGAATTTACCATAGGTGTGTCGGGTGATGACCAGCTCTGAACGATAAGCTCAACGGGAGCCATAGGCTCTGCTTCCTCGCTGTCGTCCTTTTCAAGCTCGGCAGGGTCAACGGCATATTCGTATGTGTATGTAACTATCATCTGAGAATCGGCGGTTATCTTTGTTGGGTCATAGTGATCCATGCCGATGAAGTGGCTTGCCCACGGGTCAATGGTGGGAGCTGCCGAAACATCAAATTCATAGTCCTTTACTGCGGCGCTTACGGCTGCGGAAAGGGAAAATGTCATTGAAGCAGCACATACTGCTGCGGTTATTTTTCTTATTGCTGAACGGATATTCATTGTATAACACGACCTTTGTTTTATTACACCAAGCACAAAGGGCTTTGGCTTAGTAAAATATAACATACTCTATTTTGAATGTCAATTAAGTAAATATGAAAAATGTTTCCAAAGAATGTCGTAAACGATTTACTAAACAAAAATCAATTTTTTTGATAAAAAGTTGTCCGAATGGTTGAAATTTCCTGTTAATGATGCTATAATGTTATTAAAGTGTAAATTTAGAGGGTGATTTTTATGAAGTATAGGCCGTTTCTGACGGTCATTTCCTGCTGTGCAGTATTGCTTTCAGCCTGCGGACAGCTTGCGGAATCATCGGAGCTTTACGAGGATACGGATACAATAGCAAATGAACTGCCTGCCGATGAAACGGACGATTCGGACAAATCTGGTCTGCTTGAAGAAATAAACCGTCATATCAGTTTGGAGGAATACGGCAAGGCTGTTGCTCTTGCAGAGGAGAATATTGACATTATCGAAGCTGACGGGGCATATTTTTCCGAAGCTCTCGATAAAATTCAGGTGCATTATACAGAAGTTGCCAAGCTATATTACATGAATTCAGCTGCCTATATCACTGATCAAAACATTAAGGGATATGATTTTTCAACAGGCTTTCAGGGCTTTGACGCAGAGAATATGACTCTTGACCCAAAGGTGCTGGAGGAGCTTATGACCGAGGCGGAAAAGGTTGTTGTCAACAGGGCTGTGATAAAATGCTT
>JAGAJY010000075.1 GCA_017848125.1 Oscillospiraceae bacterium | reverse complement strand
TGCCCTCCGAACTACAGCAGCATTACACACAAAGAAAAGCGCATTGAGGAGTTTTTTAAGGACGGTATGAGGGTTATTCCCAAGGCTCTCAAAGAAATGGGATATGATGTGCCTGTTTCAATACCCAGAAGATACCGCAGACATTTCGATATTATGAATGATGAGTAATACGCACCAATCGGCAGAGCTTATTCGCCTGCCGATTTTTCTTTTTTCTGTATTCCGATCAATAACTATCTATAAAGCTATATAATAAGTAGCCTTTCGCATATGCGAAACTCTTGACTTTCACATATGCGAAAGTCTGAATTTTAAGCCGTTTACAGGAGTAGTTGTAAATTTTGTATTAACAACAGGTCTGCATATACGGCAAAGCCCGGAACAGTTCACTTTACCGTATTCCAAGCTGATTAAAATGAGTTTTACATATCGTCAAGCAAAATATCCATTGCTTTTCTTTTCTGCTCATCGAGAACGTGGGCGTAGCGGCTCAGAGTCTCATTTTCTCCATTGGAGTCGATTGGATACTTAAGGTTATTTTAGCATTAGGGTTTGGTGGACTTAAAGGCGAGGTAGGGTTTGACGGGTACATTTGTTCTGTTCCTTTAACGCTTTTAGGTTGCATACTTCATTTCAGGGAAAGCTATGTACCTTATTGGGGTGTTCCCTTTAAACTTCAATCACCTATAAAAGAAGCGGATAAAAAGCCGTAATAATACATACACCATATAAATTATGACTGCAATAGTCAAACAGGAAATTACAATTCTATACAACAATGTTTCTTGAATAAATTCAGCATCATTTAACAGACGCACCAAAGCAAGCATAGCATTACAACCACAACTGTAACACTCTCATATGGTCACACCAACCAAAGCAGCTATATTTCGATACATAAAGCGTTACCTCTCGGATTGAAAGGTAACGCTTTTTTACATTATGCTATCTCAAATAACACCATATTTATAAATATATTATTTGCTTTTGGGCAAAACAACCGTAACAGCAGTACCCTTATTTTCCTCACTCTGAATTGAAATTTTACCGCCGTGATACTGAACAGAATGTTTAACAATAGAAAGTCCCAATCCTGTACCGCCTGATTTTTTCGAGTGGCTTTTATCCACACGATAAAAGCGTTCAAAAATTCTTGCATGGTGTTCAGAGGCAATGCCTATTCCATTATCGGAAACAGTGACTGTTACTTCCTTCTGAGTCTCTGAAATATCAACATCGACCTTGCCTCCGTCGGGAGTATATTTGATACTGTTGTCGCAAAGATTGTAGATAACCTCAAAAAGCAGATGCTTTACGCCGTAAACATTTCCGCTGTCACCCGATACGGAAATATTGATATCCTTTTTATCCGCACTGTCACGGAGAACGCCGCAGGCTTCGTTTGCTGTTTCATAAAGCGAAACATTTTCCTTCGGAAGCTCTGTCTGCTCGTCAAGCTGTGAAAGCCTGATGATATCCTCCACAAGCGTTACAAGCCGTGCTGCTTCTTCTCGGATATGACCTACAAATCTAGGCATATCCTCTTGCTTTACAAGTCCGTTTTTAATAAGCTCCGCACTGCCTGTAATAGTTTGCAGCGGAGTTTTCAGTTCGTGTGAAACATTCGCCGTGAATTCTCTGCGTATCCTTTCAGCGTCAGCCTGTTCTGTTATATCAAATGCAAGAATTACCGCACCTACTGTTTCACCGTCCGTTTCTATCCTGCTTATATCAAATTGATATTCACGTTCGCTTCTTTTTGAACGTATCTCGCTGTGACCGTCTGAAAGTGCCTTTTCTATAGCAGAACGCAAATCGTTTTTTCTGTCAATAGTCAGAAACTCATTGCCCACGCAGTTTTTATCTGCTCCGAAAATACTGATTGCCGACGGATTTACAGTAAGAATGGTTTTGTTTTTATCCAGCAGAATAAGTCCCTCACGCATATTTTTTGTGATAAGGTCAAATTCATCTTTTCTTCGGTTAAGCTCTGCCGCCTTGCGTTCGATCTTCATATTCTGCCTGTGAATACGTCTGAGCAATGGAGCAATTTCCTCGTAAGCATCATTTTCTGTCGGGTTATCAAGATCAAGCTTATTGAGCGGATCGATTATCCTTTTTGACATTTTATTTGCAAACACAGCCGAGATTATAACTGCTATCATCACGATAATTATGATGGGATAAACCATACCTAACAGAAGCCTGAAACCGCTTGCACGGTTTACGGAAATACGAAGCACCGTCCCGTCAGACAACAACACCGCTTCATAAAGCGTTTTTTCGGTAAGAGTTGCGGAATAGCGTGAACTGCTGCCTTTTCCCGTTTCAAAAGCTTCTGCTATTTCCTCACGGTCAAGGTGATTGTCCATTGCCGCTTTGTCAGCCTGAGAGTCGAAAAGCACCGTTCCGTCTTCTGATACCCACGTCAAACGGAAATTATCATATCTGAGCTTATCAAGATACAGCTCACCCGACTGCTCCGTGCCCACAGAAGCAATGGAAAGCTCGTCTTTAAGCTGATATGCCTGAATATCAGTAAAATAATCATAAAGAAAGGTGGTTATGACAGCAAGGGTTGCGGCTAATACCGCAATAGCGGTAATGAATATGGAACGGAAGATTTTATCTGTCATAGCCGCCTCCGAATTTATATCCCACTTGTCTGACAGTTTCAATAAGCTCGCCGTATTCGCCCAGCTTCTGACGGAGAGTTCTTATATGCATATCCACAGTTCGTGTTTCGCCCACAAAATCAGCTCCCCATATTTCGTTATAGAGAGTATCTCTTGAAAAGACAAGCCCCACATTTTTCATAAAAAGCGAAAGCAGTTCAAACTCCTTGTATGTAAGAGAAACCTTTTCGCCGTTTATCGCCACGGTACGCTCGTCAAGATTAAGGGAAAGTCCGCCTGCCTGTAATATGCGGCTTACTGTTTTCGGCTTGCAGCGGCGCATGACTGCTTTTACCCTCGAGATCATTTCCATCATTCCGAAGGGCTTTACAAGGTAATCATCTGCGCCCAGATCAAGCCCCTGCACCTTATCAAATTCCGCACCCTTTGCGGTAGCCATAATAACAGGAATATCCGCATATTCCGCTGTGCTTTTCATTATTTTCAGCAGCTCGATACCGTCTTTACCGGGGAGCATTACATCAAGGATAACAAGGTCGGGAAGCTCATTTTTAAGCGCAGACAGAAAGCTGTCGCCCTCCTCAAAGCCTTTTGCCTCCAGTCCTGTTGACTGTAAAACGTAAACCTCTATATCACGGATACTTGCGTCGTCCTCAACGCACCATATCATATTTATCAACTCCTTTACGAGTTCTTATGTTCGCCTGTTACGGAGAAGATCACCCATTCGGCAATGTTCGTTGCATGGTCACCGATACGCTCAAAATACTTGGCTATCATAAGCAGGTCAAGGGCAAATTCGCCATTTTCCGGGTTGTCGGCAATCATTTTAATAAGGCTCTGCTTTATCCTGTCGAAATACTCATCAACCTTGTCATCGTGGACAATGACCGCTTTTGCAAGGTCGGTGTCCTTTTTTACATAAGCGTCAACGCTGTCTGTTACCATTGCAATAGTCTCTGC
>JAGAJY010000074.1 GCA_017848125.1 Oscillospiraceae bacterium | reverse complement strand
GCCCTTTTGCAGAAATCACCTAAGAAAAACAACCCGTTTTTAATGCTTTACGCATATATTTGACCTGATTTGCATTTTTTACCTGATTGTGTTCTTGCAAAAGGGGGTTTTTAGAGGTTGCCTTAAATTAGAAAAGAACTTATATCCCTATGATCCCGAATCAAAAAAGCTTCCTTTTTACCTTGCAGGCATCGGCGGAAGCGGATTTCAGGGACGTGTAAGCAGACCGCAGGGCTATCTGTGGCATCAGATATTTTTCTGCGGAGGCGGCAGCGGTATTCTTGAATATGAGAATAATTCGATAAATATACATTCAGGTGATTATTTCTTTATGCCGAAAAATTTTCCGCATTGCTATTATCCCGAAGCTGAAAACTGGGATATCCGCTGGGTCGCCTTTGACGGCTGTGCCTGCGACGATACTCTGGATAAGCTTTCCATGACAAGACCTGCGGTAATATCCTGCTATGATGATACGGCTATGGAAAAGCTTTTTGACAAGATGGTATCATCTCAGGAAACGGATATCCTTTACTGCGGATATAGCTGTTCGGGCTATGTTTACGAATATATGATAAGGTTTCACAGATATATGGATTCCGAAGCTGACAGCGGCAAAAGCAAACAGATGTCAATGCTTCTGCCTGTGCTCCGATATATGAACGAGAATTTCAGAAGGGATATTTCTATGACGGAGCTGAGCGATATGCTGGGGATAACGCCGCAGCATTTCTGCCGTATTTTTAAGAAAAATACGGATAAGCGTCCAAATGAATATCTGACTGAGCTGAGGCTTGACGAGGCAAAGCGGCTCATGTCAGACAGCACGGTTTCCATTGCCGAAGCGGCTGAGAAATCGGGTTTCAGAGATGCGGGATATTTCAGCACGGTGTTCAGAAAGCATATGGGTATGCTGCCGTCGGAGTACAGAAAGAAAAACGATTCATAGCACGACGCTCCTTATTTTCGATACTTTTGTCTTTTCATTTATATTGTAAATCTATCCTCATAAAATAGGCTTGCCCCGCATTTTAGCAGAGCAAGCCTGTTTTAATAGTTTTCATTATTCACTTATAAGCTCTCTTACCTCAACCGTGTTGATTTTTCTTGCCGCAAAATATGCGAAAAGGAAGAAGCTGCCGCATACCGCAAGGGCAGGGAACAGGAATGTGAACAGCGTGATATCAGCATCAATCCGTGTAAGTCCCACCATTCTCATTATCACCTCAAGAAGCGGTGTTGTCAGGAACAGCGATGCAATTCCGCCTACAGCCGCTCCGATTGCGGCAATAATTGTAAAGCGTGATGCAAACTGTGTGCGCAGACCGCTTGCCGTGAAGCCTAAAGATTTCAGTATACCAATGTCCGTGCGTTCCTTGATGAATGCCTTGGAGCAAATCATACTGATTACAACAGCTGAGAAGATGATAGAAATGCTGTACACGACCGTAACTATAACCACGCAGATAGTGTCAATCAGCTCGAAAATTCCGTCAGCGGAGGTGTTTCTCTCCTCCTCAACATACTTGCGGAGAATATTCTCGCCGTACTTTTCTTCAAGCTTTTCAGCAACCTTGTTTGTAAGGCTTAAATCCGCCATTTCAACGTAGAACGTAGGTATTGTTTTGTTGATACGGTACAAACCGTCACTTGTGATGGTAATGTTCTTACCTGCGTCGTTTAAATTCTGATAGATACCAGTAACTATAAATTCCTTTGCGTCTTCATTGCTTCCAATTACAACCGTGTCACCGATACCCTTGCCAAGCAATTCGGAAGCAATTTCTGTAACAGCAACCTCATTGTCATAAATCGGCATACGTCCCTCGTAAACCTTGTTAAGCATATCAGGCTTGTTGTAGGAATTGCAGTAAAGCTGAATTCCGTCAATCATTATATAATCGGAGAAGTTGAAAAGTGTTCTCGCATCAGGGTCAATTTCCGCAACGGTCTGTTCGAAATCTTCCATTTTGTCAAGGTCAAAATCCTCGTTCAGTATCAGGGTGATGTTCTGGAAAAACTGTGTTTCGCCGAAATATTCCCTTGAAAGTGTGTCGGAAAGGATTGTTACCGTCATCATAAAATAAACGAGAAGAGCAACAATTAAAACCGAGCCGCCGTAGCTTTTGAAGCGTGATGTAAACTGGCGCAGACCCATAAAGAATGAAAGCGGCTTTGCCTTGATTGGGAGATTAAGTCTGCTGTCGAAATAAACCTCCGCTTTGCCGCCTGAAATTGCACGGACAGGGGAAATCCTGCCGACCTTGTTTGTTGCAACTACCACAAACACAATGCAGAGCACCGCAAGCGCAAGCGCCATTGCGCCGCATTTTACGAAAGAAATGTCGGTAGCTGTGAGAAGTCCCGTCATAGGCTGGAAAAGCATACCGAGAAGTCTGAGTGCAGGAACGGAAATGATAAGTCCGGTTACCGAGCCGATAACCTCAGCGATGAAATACTGGAGTACGTACACAATTCGGATTTGCCACGAGGTGAAGCCCTGTGATTTGAGTATGCCGAGGTTTGTGTATTCCATATCAATTGATGTGGAAATGCTGTGCCACATTGAGATGATTACGATTGCGATAAGAAGTATGAGAAAGGCAAGAAGAAGTCCCGAGCCTGTTCTGGAGTAAAGTTCCGTGTAGGTGATTGTTTCTTCCTTGG
>JAGAJY010000073.1 GCA_017848125.1 Oscillospiraceae bacterium | reverse complement strand
TTTAACGAACAGCGTGAGAAAATCCATGCTGTCAAGCGTGGGCTTACTTTAAAGAGCAGCGTTAAGTATATTGACCGCTACATTTCCTTTATGACTATTATATCATATTAGGCAACGGTGTTACAAATTCAGTATACCATAACATCCCTTCATTGTCATAATCAACAATTTGCAGTCAGCAAAATATACATCTGAAAACGTTGACATAAGAGCAAATTTGTGATATAATTGCTAAAAGGTGTGTTAATACGATAATATTATCCCCTTTATTTTCAGCAATTATTATGGTATTTTAATGAAAGGATAGATAATTATGACCAAGCTTACACGCTGTATCGCAGGAATAGCCGCTCTTTCAATGACCGCTTCTCTCACAGGCTGCGGCGGAGGCGGTGAGACTGCCGAAACCTCTGCAACAACAATGGAAACCACAACCGCACTCACAGTTGAGATCAACACCGAAACTCTTTCCTCGGAGGAGCAGGGCAAAATGGCTAACGTTGCCGATCTTCTTCCTGATGTAGAGCTTGAAAACAAGAATATCAAGTGGTTCTCATTCTATGATCCCTTCAACGCCTCCACTTCGGGAAATACAAAATCCCTTTCTCTGGAGCTTTTTGAATCAAAATACGGCGGAACAATTGAGTATATCCCCACCACCTGGGCGCAGAGATTTACTGACCTTTCTACCAATATTCTCGGCGGCACAGGCATTGACTTTATCGCAGGCGGCGACCTTGATTCATTCCCAAAGGGCGTTCCCAACGGTCAGTTTGAGCCTTACGATCAGTATGTTGATTTTGAATCTGAGCTCTGGAGCTCGGTAAAGGACCTTAACGACCAGTTTGAGCTTAAGGGCAAGCATTATCTTATTGCAACACAGGCTACAGCAGGCGAAGTAGTTATCTACAACAGACAGACTATCGAGGCACACGGCTTTGACGACCCTGCCGAGCTTCTTGAAAACGGCGAATGGAACTGGTCTGCTTTCAAGAATATGCTTCTTTCCTATGTTAACAACGACAGCGAGCAGTACGGTCTTGACGGTTGGTTCAATGAAAAGCCCCTTATGCTTTCAGGAGGCGTATCCCCTGTTGAGCTTAAAGACGGAAAGCTTGTGGATAATCTTTTCGACCCACGGCTTGAAAGAACAATGAACTTTATGTATGAACTTAACCAGAACGGTCTTGTGCTTGACAAGAATCTTTTCAACTGGTCTGTTCACCCCGAGTTTATCGGTGAGGGCAAGGAGCTTTTCTACATAAGCGGAATCTATGCTCTTGAAGGTGCTCCCGATATCTGGACAGTTTCCTTCGGAAATCCCGAGGACGTAATGTTCGTACCTATCCCCAAGGCAGACGATTCGGACAAGTATTATCTTCCCGCAGGTCTTGACGCATATATGCTTTGCAAGGGCGCTCAGAATCCCGAAGGCGTTGCAAGATTTATGGAGTGTATTATCGCTTCCGCATCTGACGAAAATGCTGTTGAGATCGCTGACCAGAAGCTTAAAGACGTTTACGGCTGGACCGACGAAATGGTTGAAATGAGACACAGAGTAAACGACCTCACAGCCGAGAATCCTATGTATTCTATCCACACAGGCTGCCCCACAGACCTTTACAATCTCCTCGACAGCGGCGAATACGGCATCAGAGCTTCATTCTATGGTCTTGACTGGTCTTCTGTAAGAGATTCTCTTGCTGATGCAGCTACAGTTCTTATCGACGAATTCAACAAATCAATGGAAAGCGTTGAATAATTCTAATCTGACTATTGACAAATGCATAGATTTATGCTAAAATAATTT
>JAGAJY010000072.1 GCA_017848125.1 Oscillospiraceae bacterium | reverse complement strand
ATTTCGGGAACATCGGCTGCCTGAGCTCTTAACGCTTCAAATGCCGCAAGACCTTCGGACTTTGTAACGGCAGTTTCGGGAAGCGTTGTTTCAAAGGGAATGCCACGCACCATTTTGCTTCGTACCATAAACATTCTGAAAGCGGTGGGCAGATCCATTCCGAGAGAATTGTATATTTCGCTGACTTCGTTTTTCAGATCACTGTCAACACGGAATTGCACGAGTACCTGATTTGCCATAAATTGACCTCCTTTTGTATTGGAAAGTAATGCGTTTATCTTACAATTATATTATATCATCATATAATAATATTGTCAAATGGAAATCTATGAAATATAAATTTCGGTAAAGTTGATAACGCTCTCTTTTGGATAAGGTGAAATGCTGTGATGAATTGTGCAAAACGTAAAAAAATGAAAATTGAGGAAAAAACTCTTGACAAAGCTTGACAGCTATAGTATAATAATATACTGTATCATAATGTATTCTTATGCCTGTTTTTCCGTCCGCTGTTTGTATTATGTGCGGTCTGAGCGGTTTTATTGCTTGAATTTCCTTTGCTCGGGCTATACTGTATGCAGACTGTTTTCCCCTTGGACGGGGCTTGGCTGAGATATGCGTTTATTGTTCGGAAGTGAGTTTCCGAATGCTTTTAAAAAAGTGAGGAGGAGTCCGCCTATGGTGAATGTAAAGCCGGTGCAGCTCGGTAAGACTACCCGTATGAGCTTCGGAAAGATCAATGAAGCTCTTGAAATGCCCAATCTTATCGAAGTGCAGAAAAATTCCTACAAATGGTTTCTTGAGGAGGGACTTAAAGAGGTTTTCCGTGATGTTGCAGCTGTCACGGATTATAACGGTAATCTGGTGCTGAATTTCGTTGACTACCATCTCGACGAAACTCCTAAATATTCCGTCGCTGAATGCAAGGAAAGAGATGTTACCTATGCGGCTCCGCTCAGAGTCAGGGCTACTCTCTGGAACAAGGAAACAGGCGACGTTAAGGAAAATGAAGTGTTCATGGGCGATTTCCCCCTGATGACTGACAGCGGTACTTTTGTTATCAACGGTGCTGAGCGTGTTATCGTTTCCCAGCTGGTTCGTTCGCCCGGCGTTTACTATGCTTTTGAGAAGGACAAGACAGGTAAGGATCTTTTCAAGGCTACTGTTATCCCCAACAGAGGTGCGTGGCTTGAATATGAGATGGATTCCTCCGATGTTGCATATGTAAGGATAGACAAGAACAGAAAAATCCCTCTTACAACATTTATCAGGGCTCTCGGCTGCGGCACTAATCAGGAGATCGACGATACTTTCGGTCCCAGCGTTATCCTCAGTCAGACTATCCTTGAAAAGGACTCCAATATAAATACTACCGAGGAAGCTCTTCTGGAGCTCTACAAGAAGCTTCGTCCCGGTGAGCCTCCTACGGTTGACAGCGCTGTTTCTCACGTTAATATGCTTTTCTTCGACGCTAAGAGATACGACCTCTCACGCTTCGGAAGATACAAGTATAACAAGAAGCTGGGTATTTCTTCCCGTCTTGCAGGTCATTACCTTTCAAGACCTGTTGCTAACCCTTCCACAGGCGAAATTATGGCTGACGAGGGCGAGCTTATTTCTTACGAGAGAGCTAAGGAGATCGAGCAGGCAGGCGTTATGGAGGCTTGGCTCAGAGTTGAGCACAAGGAAATGGTGACATCTGCAACAGGTGATTCCCAGAGCCACATTGAGACAAAGGAAGTCAAGGTTATCGGAAACGGTATGGTTGACATCAAGGGCTATGTGGATATTGACCCTGCTTCCTGCGGTATCAATGAGCTTGTTTCCTTCAAGGTTCTCAGAGATATCCTCGATACTGCCGCTGACAACGACGAGCTTGAGGAAATGCTCAAGAAGCGTGCAGACGAGCTTGTTCCCAAGCATATCACTCTTGACGATATTTTTGCTACTGTAAGCTATTTCATCAATCTCTGCGAGGGTGTGGGTATTGTTGACGATATCGACCATCTCGGCAACAGACGTATCCGTTCTGTAGGCGAGCTTCTCCAGAATCAGTTCAGGATCGGCTTTGCCCGTATGGAGAGAAGCATCAGAGAGAGAATGAACACTCAGGCTCAGGAATCCGAGACCATCACTCCTCAGAGCCTTATCAATATCCGTCCCATTACTGCGGCTATCAAGGAGTTCTTCGGTTCTTCCCCTCTGTCTCAGTTTATGGATCAGAACAACCCTCTTGCGGAGCTTACTCACAAGAGACGTCTTTCCGCTCTGGGCCCCGGCGGTCTTTCCCGTGACCGTGCAGGCTTCGAGGTTCGTGACGTTCACTACTCACATTACGGAAGAATGTGTCCTATCGAGACTCCCGAAGGTCCTAACATCGGTCTTATCTCCTATCTTGCTTCCTTTGCGAGAATCAATGAGTACGGCTTCATTGAAGCTCCTTACAGAAAGGTTGACAAGGAGACAGGCGTTGTTACGGGCGAGGTAGTTTATATGACTGCCGATATGGAGGATAACTACACCATTGCTCAGGCAAATGAGCCTCTTACTGAGGACGGAAGGTTTGCCCGTCCCAGAGTCAATGCACGTTACAGAGACCAGATCCTCGAATGCGAGAGAGAACGTGTTGACTTTATGGACGTTTCGCCTAAGATGGTCGTTTCCATCGCTACGGCGATGATCCCCTTCCTTGAAAATGATGACGCTAACCGTGCGCTCATGGGTGCGAACATGCAGCGTCAGGCTGTGCCTCTTCTTAAAACAGACGCTCCCATTATCGGTACAGGTATGGAGTATAAGGCGGCTGTTGACTCGGGCGTATGCGTTGTCTCCAAGCACGACGGTGTTGTTGAGAGCGTAAGCGCTGACGAGGTAGTTATCAAGGAGGGTACAGGCGCTACTCATTCCTACAAGCTTATCAAGTTCAAGCGCTCCAACCAGGGTACCTGCGTTAACCAGCGTCCTATCGTTGAAAAGGGCGAGGAGGTACACGTTGGTCAGGTTCTGGCTGACGGTCCTGCTACAAGCAACGGTGAGCTTGCTATCGGTAAGAATGCTCTTATCGGCTTTATGACATGGGAAGGCTATAACTACGAGGACGCCGTTCTGCTTAACGAGCGTGTTGTCCGTGAAGATATTTACACATCTATCCACATCGAGGAATACGAGATCGAGGAGAGAGATACCAAGCTTGGCGCTGAGACTATCACAAGAGATATTCCCAACGTGGGCGAGGACGCTCTCAAGGATCTTGATGACCGTGGTATTATCAGAATCGGTGCGGAGGTAAGGGCAGGCGATATTCTCGTCGGCAAGGTTACACCTAAGGGTGAAACTGAGCTTACCGCCGAGGAAAGACTTCTCAGGGCTATTTTCGGTGAAAAGGCCAAGGAAGTAAGAGACAATTCCCTGAAAGTGCCTCACGGCGAATCGGGCGTTGTTGTTGACGTTAAGATATTTACCCGTGAAAACTGCGACGAGCTTTCTCCCGGAGTTAACAAGCTTGTTCGCTGCTATATTGCTCAGAAGAGAAAGATCTCAGTAGGCGACAAGATGGCGGGCCGTCACGGTAACAAGGGTGTCGTTTCGAGAATCCTCAAATCCGAGGATATGCCCTTCCTGCCCGACGGTACTCCTCTGGACATCGTTCTTAACCCTCTGGGCGTTCCTTCCCGTATGAACATCGGTCAGGTGCTTGAAGTACATCTGGGTATGGCTGCAAGAAAGCTTGGCTGGAAGATAATGACTCCCGTATTCGACGGCGCTCACGAGGAGGATATCCGTGCCTGCTTCAGAGAGGCCGGTATGGACGAGGACGGCAAGATCGTTCTCAGAGACGGACGTACAGGCGAGCCTTTTGACAACAGAGTTACTGTTGGTATAATGTACTACCTGAAGCTCCACCACCTTGTTGACGACAAGATCCACGCACGTTCGGTAGGCCCTTACTCTCTCGTTACTCAGCAGCCTCTGGGCGGTAAGGCTCAGTTCGGCGGTCAGCGTTTCGGAGAGATGGAAGTTTGGGCGCTGGAGGCTTACGGTGCGGCTTACACCCTCCAGGAGATCCTTACTGTCAAGTCGGACGATACTGTGGGACGTGTAAAGACCTACGAGGCTATCGTTAAGGGTCAGAATGTTCCCAAGCCCGGTATTCCCGAGGCGTTCAAGGTTGTTATCAAGGAATTCCAGTCACTGTGTCTGGATATTCAGGTGCTTGATGAAAATAATCAGGAGATCGACCTCAAGGCTACCTTTGAGGAGGACGACGATGTTATTCCGCCTCCTGTTTCAGACGCTGACGATTTCGACGAGGGCGACCTCGATGAGGGCTTCTCTCTCGAGGACGGCGACGAGGACGATTTCGGCAGCTCCGACGCTGATGATTTCGATGATGTCGGCGATGATGACGATTCCGACTTCGGTGCGGACGACTTCGGCGACGATGAGGATCTTATCTGATAATGACTTTTGTTTGACATTTTTTAGCAGATGACATAATTGTACGGCGGTTCATACCTGTTTCCCCGAATACTCGGGGAAACGGTATATACTCTATTGGTTTAAGGAGTGTAAGCTATTGGAACAGAACATTTTTGAGTCTATAAAAATTGGTCTTGCTTCCCCCGATAAAATCAGAAGCTGGTCTCACGGCATTGTTGAAAAGCCCGAAACCATTAACTACAGAACTCAGAAGCCCGAAAGAGACGGTCTTTTCTGCGAAAGGATATTCGGCCCTACAAAGGACTGGGAGTGTCACTGCGGAAAGTACAAGAAGATACGCTTCAAGGGCAAGGTGTGCGAACGCTGCGGCGTTGAGGTTACCCGTGCAAAGGTAAGACGTGAGCGTATGGGTCATATTGAGCTTGCGGCTCCTGTTTCCCATATCTGGTATTTCAAGGGCACACCTTCAAGGATCGGTCAGGTGCTGGAGGTTCCTCAGAAGCGCCTGGAGGAGGTTCTGTATTTTACTAAATATATCGTTGTTGACCCCGGAAACACAAGCCTTACCAAGAAGGATCTGCTTTCCGAAAAGGATTATGCCGACAACATTGAGAAGTATGAGGACGGCTTCTATGCGGCTATGGGAGCTGAGGCTATTCAGGAGCTTCTCGAAGAATACGACCCCGAAAGATATAATCAGTATATCGTTAAGTATATAGATCAGTTCTCGGCTGTAACAGGTCTTTCCGAGGACGAGATAAGAGATATGCTCGCTAAGCGTATCCTTGTTATCACCGACAACGGCGAATGCGAAAAGTATTCTGTCGGTCAGAAGATCTCCCGAATGGAGTATAACTACGATGTTATGCGCTATAACCGTTTCGAGGAGGAAAAGAAGTCGGGTAAGTCAATCAAGGTCATCTACGGCTCTAAGTACATTGAACAGCTCTTTGATGAGAATATCGAGGCTGCCAATGCAAACGGCGAGTATGATGAAATTGCTGACAAGTCCAAGTGGGTAAACTGCCTTGAATGGGTTTCCGACGAGCTTAAGGCTGAGCTTAAGGACCTCCCTTCGGGTCAGAAGAGAATCAAGCTTTTAAAGCGTCTTGAAATCATCGAGTCATTCAGACTTTCAAGGAACAAGCCTGAGTGGATGGTTCTCAACGTTGTTCCCGTTATACCACCCGATATCCGTCCTATGGTCATGCTCGACGGCGGCAGATATGCTACCTCCGACCTTAATGACCTTTACAGACGTGTTATCAACAGAAACAACCGTCTGAAAAAGATGCTGGAGCTTGAAGCTCCCGACATCATCATCAGAAACGAAAAGAGAATGCTTCAGGAGGCTGTTGACGCTCTCGTTGACAACGGCCGTCACGGCAGACCTGTTACAGGTCCCAACAACAGAGCGCTGAAATCTCTTTCCGAAATGCTTAAGGGTAAGCAGGGCCGCTTCCGTCAGAACCTTCTGGGTAAGCGTGTTGACTACTCCGGACGTTCGGTTATCGTTGTAGGCCCTGAGCTGAAAATGTATCAGTGCGGTCTCCCCAAGGAGATGGCTCTGGAGCTTTTCAAGCCCTTTGTTATGAAGCGTCTTGTGGACACAGGAAAGTCCACTAACATAAAGTCTGCCCGCAAGAAGGTTGACCGTGCGGAGAATGAAGTTTGGGACGCACTGGAAAATGTTATCAAGTCCCACCCTGTTCTTCTGAACAGAGCGCCTACTCTGCACAGGCTGGGTATTCAGGCGTTTGAGCCTATCCTTGTTGAGGGTCGTGCAATTAAGCTTCACCCTCTTGTTTGTACTGCGTTCAACGCTGACTTCGACGGCGACCAGATGGCTGTTCATCTTCCTCTGTCCGCTGAGGCTCAGGCTGAGGCAAGATTCCTTATGCTTGCGGCTAATAACCTGCTGAAGCCTTCGGACGGACGTCCTGTTGCTGTTCCTTCTCAGGATATGGTTCTCGGCTCCTATTACCTCACTATGAAGAAAGAGGGAGAAAAGGGCGAGGGCAAGGTGTTCAGAGATGTGAACGAGGCTCTTATGGCTTATCAGGAAGGCGTTGTAAGCCTGCACGCTGCTATCAAGGTGCGTGTATCCAAGGATATCGGCGACAGACGTGTTTCCAAGCTTATTGACTGTACTGTAGGCCGTCTCATTTTCAATGAGAATATTCCTCAGGATCTGGGCTATGTTGACAGAACAAATTCCGATAAGCAGTTTGATCTGGAGGTTGACTTCCTTGTTAAGAAGGGTCAGCTCTCGGATATTATCGAAAGATGTATCAGAACTCACGGCACAACAACTACCTCCGAGGTACTTGACAGAGTTAAGGCTCTCGGCTTCAAATACTCCACAAAGGCTGCTATCACCGTTGCTGTATGCGACGCTGAGATCCCTAAGGAGAAGGCAGGTATCCTTGAGGCTGCCGACAAGCAGGTTGAAAAGATCAACGCTATGTACCGCAGAGGCTTTATTTCCGCTGCTGAAAAGTCCAAGCGATTCATTCAGATATGGAACGGCGCTACAGACGACGTTACTTCCGCTCTGAAAAACGGTCTTGACAAGTATAACCCCATCTTTATGATGGCGGACTCCGGTGCCCGTGGATCTATCAACCAGATCCGTCAGCTGGCAGGTATGCGTGGTCTTATCGCCAATACTTCGGGTTCTACAATCGAGATGCCTATCAGAGCTAATTACCGTGAAGGTCTTAACATTCTCGAATACTTCATTTCTTCCCGTGGTGCCCGTAAGGGTCTTGCCGATACGGCTCTGCGTACTGCTGACTCGGGTTACCTTACAAGACGTCTTGTTGACGTTTCTCAGGACGTTATTATCCGTGAGGAGGACTGCGGCACTGACGAGGGTATCGAGATCTACACTATCAAGAACGGCAACGAGATGATCGAGCCTCTCCAGGAAAGACTTCTGGGAAGATATCTGCTTGAAGATCTCTATGATCCCGCTACAGGCAGTCTGCTTATGAGCAGAAACAAGCTTATAACCGACGCTGACGCCAAGAAGATCGTTGACGCAGGCGTTGAGAGAGTGAAGATCCGCTCCGTTCTTAACTGCCACGCTAAGCACGGTGTATGCGCTAAGTGCTACGGTGCTAACATGTCCAACAACAATCTTGTTGCTGTGGGTGAGGCAGTCGGTGTTATTGCTGCTCAGTCTATCGGTGAGCCCGGTACACAGCTTACAATGAGAACCTTCCATACGGGCGGTATCGCTTCGGCGGAGGATATTACACAGGGTCTTCCCCGTGTTGAGGAGCTGTTTGAGAGCAGACGTCCCAAGAATGCGGCTATTATCGCTCGATTCGGCGGTAAGGTCAGCATGACTGAGATAAAGAACACAAGAAATGTTATCATCACAGACCCCGAGACAGGCGATCAGGAATACTATCCCGTTCCTTACGGCTACAAGATCAAGGTTCACGAGGGCTCTGAGGTCAATAAGGGAGACGCTCTTACAGAGGGCTCTGTCAACCCCGGCGATATTCTCGAGATACTCGGTCAGCAGGCTGTTCAGAACTATATCATCACCGAGGTTCAGAAGGTTTACCGCCTCCAGGGTGTTGATATCAATGATAAGCACATTGAGGTAATCGTTCGTCAGATGCTCAAGAAGGTTCGTGTTGAGGACGGCGGTTCTACATTCATGCTCCCCGGAGCTGTGGCTGACCGCAAGGAGATCTACGAGGAAAATGTTAAGCTCAAGGCAAGAATGGACGCAGGCGAGGAGGATATCAGACTTATCACCTTCAAGCCTATTATCCAGGGTATTACCAAGGCTTCTTCAAATTCCGACAGCTTCCTGTCCGCTGCTTCCTTCCAGGAAACAACAAGGGCGCTCACAGACGCTGCTATCAAGGGCAAGAGCGATTATCTGCTGGGTCTTAAAGAAAATGTTATTATTGGTAAGCTCATTCCTGCAGGTACGGGTATGGACGTTTACAATAATGTTCAGCTTTTAAAGAGCGAAGCTTCCGACCATTCGGCAGTTCACTGAATTCATTAAAACACACAGGGGCAGTCCTTCGGGGCTGCTCCTTTTGTCTGAAAATACAATTTGATGCATTTACCAAAGGCTCACAGTTGTATAAAGCGACAAAAACAAAAATATGCACGCAAAGTTGTATAAAATGCTTGACAATCGGGGAAAATGCGTGTATAATAATTAAATGTGTGATGGTATATTTTTATACCATACCATTAAATCTATGAAAGGAGATGTATCAATGCCTACCTTTAACCAGTTAGTTCGCAAGGGAAGAGAAGTTATTGCAAAGAAGTCCACAGCACCTGCTCTTCAGAAGGGCTACAATGCCAAGAAGAAGACTGCTATCGACCTCAGCTCACCTCAGAAGAGAGGCGTTTGCACCGCTGTAAGAACCGCTACCCCCAAGAAGCCTAACTCCGCTATGAGAAAAATTGCCAGAGTTAAGCTTACAAACGGTCACGAAGTTACAGCTTACATTCCCGGTATCGGACACAACCTTCAGGAGCACTCTGTTGTTCTCATCAGAGGCGGAAGAGTTAAGGACCTCCCCGGTGTACGTTATCACATCATCAGAGGTACTCTCGACGCTCAGGGTGTTGCTAAGAGAAATCAGGCTCGTTCCAAGTACGGAGCTAAGAGACCCAAGGCAGGAGCTAAGTAATAGCTGCCGAAAAATTTGTTATAGACTCAGATGAAGCCACACAGCGATTCTGTTATTATTGTGGAGTTTTCATTTTATATAGATGGACCTCTGCATTGGACGACGTGTCGTGGAAGAAACGAGTACCTATGATATCATTATTATGAAGGAGGGAAGTATTGTGCCAAGAAGAGGTAAAATAGCTAAGCGTGAGGTTCTTTGTGACCCTGTTTACAATTCCGAGATCGTTACCCGTCTTGTCAACAATATAATGCTCGACGGTAAGAAGGGCGTTGCTCAGAAGATCGTTTACGGAGCTTTTGAAATTGTTGCTGAAAAGACAGGAAAGGACGCTCTTGAGGCGTTCAACGAGGCTATGGAGAACATTATGCCTCTCCTGGAGGTAAAGGCTCGCCGTGTGGGCGGTGCTACCTACCAGGTTCCTATGGAGGTAAGACCCGAGAGAAAGCAGACTCTTGGTCTCAGATGGCTTACCACTTACGCAAGAGCAAGAAACGAAAGAACCATGAAGGAAAGACTTGCTGCCGAGATCATGGACGCTATGAACGGCGTTGGCGGTGCTTGCAAGAAGCGTGAGGATACTCACAAGATGGCTGAAGCTAATAAGGCATTTGCTCATTACAGATGGTAACAGAGCCTTAGGGGGAGGTCAGCTTGGGACAAGCCCGCTGACGTACCCTGAGCCAAAGCAGTACGTTATAAACGCAGCTAATTTTTGGAGGAAAAGCTATGCCAAGAGATTGTTCACTTGAAAAAACAAGAAACATTGGTATTATGGCTCACATCGACGCAGGTAAAACCACCACCACAGAGCGTATCCTTTTCTACACAGGTGTAACCTACAAGATAGGTGAAACCCATGAAGGTTCCGCTACTATGGACTGGATGGCTCAGGAGCAGGAGAGAGGTATCACTATCACCTCCGCTGCTACAACTGCTCACTGGGGTGACCATAGAATCAATATTATCGACACACCCGGCCACGTTGACTTTACAGTAGAGGTTGAGCGTTCTCTCAGAGTTCTCGACGGTTCTGTAACTGTTTTCTGCGCTAAGGGCGGTGTTGAGCCTCAGTCTGAGACCGTTTGGCGTCAGGCTGATAAGTATCAGGTTCCCAGAATGGCTTACGTTAACAAGATGGACATTATGGGTGCGAACTTCTACAGAGTTGTCGATATGATGAAGGACAGACTCAAGTGTAATGCAGTTCCCATTCAGATCCCCATCGGTTCCGAGGACGATTTCAAGGGACTTGTTGACCTCGTTGAAATGAAGGCAGAGGTTTACTACGATGATCTCGGTAAGGATATGAGAGAAGAGCCTATCCCTGAGGAACTCATGGAGCTCGCTCAGAAGTATCACGATGAGATGATCGAAGCTGCTGCTGAGATGGACGACGAGATTATGGAAAAATACCTTGAGGGCGAGGAGCTCACAGTTGAGGAAGTTAAGAATTGCATCCGTAAGGGCTGCATCGATAACAAGATCGTTCCCGTTTGCTGTGGTACATCCTACAGAAACAAGGGCGTTCAGAAGCTTCTTGACGCTGTCGTTGACTATATGCCCTCTCCTCTCGATATTCCTGCTATCAAGGGTGTTAACCCCGATACAGGCGCAGAAGAGGAAAGACCTGCTTCCGATTCAGAGCCTTTCTCCGCTCTGGCGTTCAAGATCGCTACAGACCCCTTTGTTGGTAAGCTCTGCTACTTCAGAGTTTATTCGGGTACTGTTGATTCGGGTGCTACTGTTCTCAACGCAACTAAGGACGGCTCTGAGAGAATGGGTCGTATCCTCCAGATGCACTCCAACCACAGAAAGGATATCGACACCGTTTATTCGGGAGATATCGCTGCTTGCGTAGGTCTCAAGAATACCACAACAGGTGATACTCTCTGCGATCCCAAGCATCCCATCATCCTTGAGTCTATGGAATTCCCCGAGCCTGTTATCCAGCTCGCTATCGAGCCCAAGACAAAGGCAGGTCAGGAGAAGATGGGTGTAGGTCTTGCAAAGCTTGCTGAGGAAGACCCCACATTCAGAACATGGACTGACGAGGAAACAGGTCAGACTATCATCGCAGGTATGGGTGAGCTTCACCTCGATATCATCGTTGACCGTCTCCTGAGAGAATTCAAGGTTGAGGCTAACATCGGTGCTCCTCAGGTTGCTTATAAGGAAACAATCAAGAAGCTTGCGGACGTTGACCACAAGTACGCTCGTCAGTCGGGTGGTAAGGGTCAGTACGGTCACGTTAAGATCAAGGTTGAGCCCAATGAGTCCGGTAAGGGCTACGAGTTTATCAATGCCGTTGTCGGCGGTGCTATTCCCAAGGAATACATTCCCGCTGTTGACAAGGGTATTCAGGGCGCTATGAAGGCAGGCGTTCTCGCAGGCTATCAGGTTGTTGACGTTAAGGTTACACTTTACGACGGCTCCTACCACGAGGTTGACTCCTCTGAAATGGCGTTCTCTATCGCAGGTTCTATGGCATTCAAGGAGGCTATGAAGAAGGCTGATCCTTGCATCCTCGAGCCTATCATGAAGGTATCCGCTATTGTTCCCGATGATTACATGGGTACAGTTATCGGTGACCTTAACTCCCGTCGTGGACAGATCCTCGGTCAGGAAACAAACAACGGTACAGCTCAGGTTGATTCCCTTGTTCCTCTTTCCGAGATGTTCGGTTACTCCAACGACCTTCGTTCCAAGACACAGGGAAGAGGTCAGTATTCTATGGAGCCCGACAGCTATACTGAGGTTCCCAGATCTGTTGCAGAAAAGATCATGTCTGCAAGAAACAAGGGCTGATTCAAATTAGCATAAATGTAAATTTTTACGAAAATTTACAAATAAGCCTTGCAATTTATTTGCAAATCTGCTAAAATAATTGCATAAGCTTTTAAACTTACAATTAAAGGAGGAAATTTCCAATGGCAAAGGCACATTTCGAAAGAACCAAACCCCACGTAAACATTGGTACAATCGGTCACGTTGACCACGGTAAGACTACTCTTACAGCTGCTATCACCAAGTACCTTTCCCTCAAGGGCTATGCACAGTTCGAGGACTATGCAAACATCGATAAGGCTCCCGAGGAGAGAGAAAGAGGTATCACAATCAATACCGCTCACGTTGAGTAT
>JAGAJY010000071.1 GCA_017848125.1 Oscillospiraceae bacterium | reverse complement strand
TGACAAGGGATAACTGCGCCCTTTTGCAGAAATCACCTAAGAAAAACAACCCGTTTTTAATGCTTTACGCATATATTTGACCTGATTTGCATTTTTTACCTGATTGTGTTCTTGCAAAAGGGGGTTTTTAGAGGTTGCCATCAATGGATTTCTTGACATCTTTAACCTCACAGCCCCTTGAAATGAGCATATTTAGTTGTTCTTCGTATGCTTTCGGTTCTTTAACTTCCATATTAACCTCTTATATAAAAAAATACCCTCGCTGGGACACTTCATCGAGAGGTGCGCGAGGTTTTATTACTTATATTATATGCAAAACAAGTGAAATTGTCAATAGTAAAATTTCATAATTTATGATATTTTTTAGCAGTTTACTTTATTTTTTTACGCTTTTTAATGTTTTTTAACGTTTTTTGTTTGCCGCTCCCTGTTTTATCCATTATTACACTCCTGTTCTGATGTTGCTTTTGTCGGAAGTTCTGAATGCCCCTCTGATTTCAGCCTGTCATTAACTGCACCGACAATATATGCGTTAACACTTTCGCCATTTTCGGCGGCTACTGTCTGAATATGTTGTTTTGATCCTTTGGACAATCTAACTAGAATTTTATCATAATTTATATCCTCAAATCGTTTAGTCGCTTGCATTTGTGCTTTTGATACTGCCACGTTATCACCTCCAAATATAATTATACAACATTTAACTATAGCGGTCGTTTATCACATTTTTCACATCGGCTATGCAATCCCATTTTTCCCATGTAAAATATGCATAATAAAATCCATTATCAGTCTTAACTCCTATGCAAGTGCAATCTTTGTAATCATTTCCGCCGTTTTCAACCAATATTTCTTTTATTATTTGCGCATTAGCGTCAAAAAAACTATCCGTTAAATTGGTATCTTCAGCAAATATAATGCCGTTATTATTCCAGTTTCTTATTATAATTCTTAGTTTGTTTTTGTCGTTTAATAATATTTGTTCAATCTCGTCTTTGGAAAGTAAATTATTCATTTGTCTAACTCCTTCTTGCTCTCTCCAATGCACTCAAAAACGTATTCTTTCAAAAGTGCGTTAGATGTAGTATTGTGTTCGGTTGCATATTCTTTAAAAGCTTGTGCTTGCTCTTTTGTAACCTTACAACCAAGTGTTGACATATGTTCAAGATTATATTTATTTGACGCTCTTTTTTGTGCTTCACTAGGCGGCATATATATCACCCCACTTTCACAATTATATTATAGCATATTCTATCAAAGTTAACCATATATATGTCGCACAAATTTATATGGTTAACTTTGTATAATATACCACTTGATATATGGTTAACCATATGCTATAATGATAATGTCGAAAGGGACACAGCAAAAACACACGGAGGTGAAAAAATGAAACTGTCAAAGATCGAGCAGTTTGAGAGTAGTGTAATATCATAGGGGTCTCAAGCTCTAACAGCAAGAACCAAAGAACCACACCGCAGAGGAAAGGGAGTATATTATGAATCGCTCGATAATCTTCCGTAACGCAAATAAGCTTGTAAAACAGGGCTACAGCCGTTCCGAGGCTCTTAAAAAAGCCTGGGCACTCGCTAAGCTTCCCGAAATATCTGTTAAGGTCAGAGGAACAGCCGCAACCGATAAAAGGCAGACAGCCCTCGAACATCTTACAAGATATAAGCCTGAGCTTGTAATGTTCAGAATCGCCGCAGAGCCTACCAACCCCGCAGATATGAACGCTGTCGGAGTTATAGCAACCGTTAAGGAAAAAGGCTCTTTCCTTATAGGCTACCTTGCGAGAGAGCTTGCCGCAAATATCTCCAAGCTGCTCAGGGCAGGACTCGCAATACTTTCCACAGGAACAGTAACAGGCGGTTACGAGCCTTATATGAACTATGGGGCAAGGGTCAATCTTAAATTTGCATAACAGAGCCGTTCCCACTGTGAGCACTAAATTGATAGAAAAAGAGGGTAAACAAATCGTTCACCGTACTCGGGCAAAAATGTCCGAGTTGGGAAAGTGAATAGCGGCAATCAGGTGACTCCCTAAAACGGGGCTGCATTTTGCTCAAAAAAGAGCATAAACCTTTTACTCAATTTTGAGTAAAACTAACTCGCTCAAAAATGAGCAAGCTCGCATATTCGCTCCCAAAAACAAAAACGCCCCTGCTGAGAACCACTACAGCAGGAGCAAAAGCAAGAACCGCTCGCAGAGGAGCGAGAGGTTATATATATTATAGCACCGCTCCCCTAATATGTCAATATGCAGAAAGGATTTTTTGAATTATGAAGTCGAGAAGAAGGACACAGCAGAAAGCCGCTCAGGGCATTATATTCTATCTTGTAGGGGCTCTTATAGGGGCAATTATCGGAGCTTTCGGAGTATCAGCCCTGACCAACAAAGAGGAAAGCTCTGAAAGAACTGCAACTGTTTACAGCACTACGGGCGCTGAGAATTGAGAATATTCGGGAACCGATATGCAGTATGATGAAACAGCCTGCAAGCTCAGCTTTAACGACCGCTCAGGAGCAACACATACAGTCTATACTCTCGGATATATCGTAGAAGTTACCGAGAGATAAACAAAAAGCCCCTTGCAAGAACACTTTGCAAGGGACGAAAAGCACCGCATTATCTGCGGATAAACATAAAAGACAGCTATATTATAGCACATATACCCCCATAAAGTCAATACATAGGAGTGTTAAACAATGAATATCAATGTTCAGTTGTCAATGATAGTTGACACATACCCTCAAAAAATATAGTGTTAAGTGATATATTGCAAATTTTCATTTTGTAGGAGCCAAAGGCGACAGAAAAATGAAAATTTGCAATCGACTCACATTACCGCAAGGTAATCATTCAAAACCTCTTTCGGCGTTCTGAAATGCAGGCATACCTTGGGTATATTATTTGATTTCTTGTTGTATTTAGCAAGCTGTGCTCTGCCGTCCTCAAGGCTGTACATACGCATTTTTCTGTAAAATCTTTTTTCATCTGTTCTATGCTGACGTTCAACCTTGCCGTTATGTCTTGGAGTAGCTACTCTTATTCTGTGATAGATAATATCCATATCCTCCAAAGCCTTTTCAAACATTGTTTTGCTTGCTTTATCTTTTACAAGTAATGCCGTTGTCCATTCCGTTCCATTATCAGTCTGAATCTCTCTTATCGGGAATGGAAAGGCTTTTATCAGCTTCATCAGAAAATCTTTGGAACTGTAAGTGCTGTGCTCATCATACATTTCTCTGAAGCAGAATCTTGTACATTCGTCTATCGCTGTGTACTGATAGAATTTTTCTCCGCTTGATACGCAATAGCTTGGCACATATTTTACATCTATCTGTATTTTCTGTCCAGGATATGCTGCTCTTTCATATGGCTTGGGTTTGCGTGGTTTTCTCTTTTCTATTTCGGGCTTTACATATTTCTTTATTACTCGAAGCATGCTTGTGTATGACCTTGTATAACCGCTTTTTCTAATGCTGT
>JAGAJY010000070.1 GCA_017848125.1 Oscillospiraceae bacterium | reverse complement strand
TTTTTCATATTACTTGGCAAATTCAATAGCTCTGCTCTCTCTGATAAGATGTACCTTGATCTGACCGGGATAATCCATCTCGTTTTCGATCTTAGCGGCAATTTCTCTTGCCACAAGAGCCATCTTTTCATCGTTTATCTGCTCGGGAACTACCATGATTCTAACCTCACGGCCTGCCTGAATAGCGTAGGATTTTTCAACACCCTCGTAAGATGTGCATATCTCCTCAAGCTTCTGCAGACGCTTGATGTAGTTCTCATAGTTTTCGTTTCTTGCGCCGGGTCTTGCGGCGGAAATAGCGTCAGCCGCCTGAACAAGAGCCGCCACAACGGTCTTTGTCTCAACATCGCCGTGGTGAGCCTCGATAGCGTGGATAATATCCGCATTTTCCTTGTACTTGCGGCATACGTCAACGCCTATCTGAACGTGAGAGCCTTCTATCTCATAGCTGAGAGCCTTTCCGATGTCGTGAAGCAGACCCGCACGCCTTGCAAGGTTAGCGTCAACACCAAGCTCGGAAGCCATGATTCCTGCCAGATGCGCAACCTCGATAGAGTGGTCGAGAACGTTCTGACGGTAAGATGTTCTGTATCTCAGTCTTCCTATAAGACGGACAAGCTCGTGATTGATTCCGTGTACGTTGGTTTCGAGGATAGCTCTTTCGCCCTCCTGCTTGATACGGTGCTCAACCTCTTTCTTTGCCTTGTCCACCATTTCCTCTATCCTTGCAGGGTGGATACGGCCGTCTGCAATAAGCTTTTCAAGGGCGATCCTTGCCACCTCACGTCTTGCAGGGTCGAAGCAGGAAAGGGTGATAGCCTCGGGTGTATCGTCAATGATAAGCTCAACGCCTGTGAGAGTTTCCAGAGTGCGGATATTTCTTCCCTCACGTCCGATGATTCTTCCCTTCATCTCATCGCTGGGAAGGGGAACAACTGAAACCGCAGTTTCAGCAACCTGATCGGCGGCGCATTTTGCAATAGCCAGAGAAATAAGATTTCTTGCCTTGTCCTCACAGGTGTCCTTGAGCTGCTGCTCATACATCTGTATTTTAAGCGCCTTTTCGTGAACAAGCTCGTTTTCAAGCATTGAAAGCAGATGCTCCTTAGCCTGATCCATGGTAAACTGAGAGATCTTCTCCAGTATCTCCATCTGAGAGTGCTTTATTCTGTCAGCCTCTTCAAGCTTTTCGTCAGCGGATTTCAGCTTTTTCTGGAGCTGATCGTCCTTCTTTTCCAGAGCGTCGTTTTTCTTGTCAAGGTTTTCTTCCTTCTGCTGAATACGTCTTTCCTGACGGGAAAGCTCATTTCTGCGTTCCTTGATCTCCTTTTCAAGCTCTGTACGGCTCTTGTGGATCTCGTCCTTTGCTTCCACCAGAGCAATTTTCTTCTTGCTGTCAGCCTCTTCCTTTGCAGCCTCGATAATACGCTCGGCTTCCTTTTCGGCAGAGCCTATAGCGGATTCAGCCTGAGATTTGCGGTAATTTATGCCTGCCTTGAAGCAGATAAATCCCGAAACAGCCGCCGCCACAACGAAGATGACCACATAAATGGCATACTGCAACCAAAAAACCTCCTTATAAATAAAATAAATATGGTAATCGCTTCGGAGGTTCGTGAAGCTCATAAATATTAAATAAACCGTTTTTTAATGTTCGGGAAATATATCCATATGTAATTCGTGTAACAAAACCGAAATGCGGGAAACAGACCCCTGAACTGAGCACACCGTCATAATAACGGAACGGACGGCTCATAATATGTATGAAAAACTTCTTCGATAAGCACAGAAAGCGCTGTGCATGACCGTTTGAAGCGATAATGTAAAAGCAGCTGATATAAACAGCGAGCAGATATTTCATAAATATCTGCCTGCCTATAAATATTTTTACTGCAGACACAATATTATTTTAATATAATTTTTTCCTCTTGTCAAGGAATTTTATATAATTTAACACTATTACATAAGAAAATCGGTGATTTGCTGTACAAAAATACCGTTGACAAACGGACGGCTTAGTGATATTATATATTTGAATCAAAATTTTTTTGAAATCGACGAAGAGAAATCCCTCCTGCAAAAAGCAGCTTTCAGAGAGTTCCCGACAAGGGCTGTGATCGGGTTCAGTATGCGGCAAGGAAGGGGACCGTTCTCCGAGACCGCTTAATCTGCGGCGGCAGACCTCCGTTACAAGGTCATGTTGAGGCGTTTTTCTGCGATATTCGTCAGGAAAGCGTGAAAACGGGTGGAATCACGGTAATATATCGTCCCGAGGCGTTTGCTTCGGGGCGTTTTTTATTTTAAGGAAGTATCATTTATGAATCAGCTTAGCGATCTTTACACGAGGCTTTCGGGGCTTGCGGTTTTCCGAGGAGTTCTGAAGCTTAAAACCATGAGCAGACTTATGGATATGCTCAGAGAGCAGACTCCCTCCGCTGTGGGAGAGTTTGCAAATTCCCTGTACAGGCACGGCGGAAATCTGTCAAGCTATATTATCAAGGCTGTTACCGAGGACGAAAATACCTATCTCCTCCTTAAAGCACGCAGACAGCCCGTTCCTCCCGTTATGGAGAATGCAGTCCGCAGGGAGCTTGGTCTTTTCGGCGAGATTTCAATGCTCACCACCGAAAATGTCCGCACCGCAATGGGCTATATGGGCTATCTCCCCGAATGGGAAAACACGCATCTTAATTTCGGCAGCATCTACGCCGACAGGATAGACAAGCTTTTCACAAAGGGCTACGGCATTTTTGCAAAATATACCGCATTTATGCTGAAGGATCACGAGATAATCCCCGTTCTTACCCCCGACCCTCAGAGACTTTCGCAGCTGCCTGCCTATGAAACACAGCGAAAAATGGTAATTGACAATACCTTGGCTCTGATAAAGGGACGTCCTGCCGCAAACTGCCTTCTCTACGGCGACGCAGGCACAGGAAAGTCCTCCACCGTAAAGGCTGTGGTCAATGAATATGCCGAAAGAGGGCTCAGGCTCATAGAGCTGAAAAAATCCCAGCTTCACGAGCTTCCCGACGTGATGGAAAGCATTTCGGGAAATCCTCTGAAATTCATCATTTTCATAGACGACCTTTCCTTCTCCTCGGACGACGCCGATTTCGGCGCACTGAAAGCAGTT
>JAGAJY010000069.1 GCA_017848125.1 Oscillospiraceae bacterium | reverse complement strand
GTTATCTCTCTTGCTCTGTCGGGACGGAAGTTGAAGAAGATAACGGAGTCATTCGGCTTTACAACGGAAAGAGGCTTGCCGTTCTCGGTGATAACTGTGGGGAGAACAAATTCGTCGGTTACGTCGTTTGCGTAGGAATCAGCCATAGCCTGAACAGCGCTTTCAGCCTGAACGCCCTCGCCGCTTACGAGAGAATCATATGCCTTCTGAACACGATCCCAGTTGTTGTCACGATCCATTGCATAGTAGCGTCCGCTGAGAGATGCGATCTTGCCCACGCCTATCTCAGCCATCTTTGCTTCGAGAGCCTCAACATAGCTTTTGCCAGATGCGGGAGGAGTATCTCTGCCGTCAAGGAATGCATGAACGTAAACCTTGGAAACACCCTCACGCTTTGCCATTTCAAGCAGTCCGTAAAGATGTGTGATATGGCTGTGAACGCCGCCGTCGGAGAGAAGTCCCCACAGGTGGAGGTCGGAATCGTTCTTCTTGCAGTTTTCAAATGCTTCGAGGAGAACTTCATTTTTATAGAATGTGCCGTCGTTTATATCCTTGGTGATTCTTGTAAGATCCTGATAAATGATCCTGCCTGCGCCGATGTTCATATGACCAACCTCAGAGTTACCCATTTGACCGTCGGGAAGACCTACATCAAGACCGGAAGCATTTCCCTTTGCAAAAGGGCATTCCTTCATAAGCTTGTCCATAACGGGAGTATTTGCCATTGCAATTGCATTGCCGTCAGCTCTCTCGTTAAGACCATAGCCGTCAAGTACCATTAAAACAACAGGTTTTTTACTCATTATTAAAATCCTTTCCAAATAAAAAATCAGAGTAATTTATCCGTTAAAAAACGAAATATCATCAATATAAAACACACGGAGAGCAAAAGCCCTCCGATATGCATTACTTTATAAATCAGCCGTTTACAGCAGCCTGAACGATTGTGTTGAAATCCTCTGCCTTGAGGGAAGCGCCGCCGATAAGACCGCCGTCAACGTTGGGCTTAGCAAGAAGCTCTGCACAGTTCTTAGCGTTCATAGAGCCGCCGTACTGGATTGTAACAGCGTCAGCGGTAGCGGAATCATAAAGCTTTGCAAGAACGTCTCTGATAAAGCCGCAAACCTCCTCAGCCTGCTCAGCGGTAGCAGTCTTGCCTGTACCGATAGCCCATACAGGCTCGTAAGCGATAACAGTCTTCTTAACGTCCTCAGCGGAAACATCGAAAAGGTCAAGCTTGATCTGACGTGCAATTACTTCCTCGGTAATGCCGCACTCTCTCTCCCAGAGAAGCTCGCCTACGCATACGATAGGCTTAAGACCTGCTTCAAGAGCAGCCTTTGTTCTCTTGTTGACAGTCTCGTCTGTCTCGCCGAAATACTGACGTCTCTCGGAGTGACCGATTACAACGTACTCAACGCCAAGCTCGGTAAGCATATCAGCGGAAATCTCGCCTGTAAATGCGCCGCTCTTTTCAAAGTGAACGTTCTCTGCGCCGATCTTTACGTTAGAGCCTGCTGTAGTGTTTACAGCAGTTTCAAGGTTTGTGAAAGGAACGCAGGCAATAACCTCAACATTTCCCTCTGCATTTGCAACCAGAGGCTTGATAGCTTCCAGAAGCTCCTTAGCCTCGGGACGGGTCTTGTTCATCTTCCAGTTACCTGCGATAATAGCTTTTCTGAGATTCTTGTTCATAGCAATAAAACTCCTTATAATTTATTTTCAGTATATTTAACAATACCAATACAATGTAATTTTACCACAGCTTCGGCATTTTGTCAATATCGGGCAAGGTATTTTTTCAAATTATCATTGCAAATTGCAGATTGCACACTAGAACTGCAAAAAAAGTAAACATAAAAATGCCCCTCGCAGAAAGAAACTGCAAGGGGCTATTTTTGGCTTCGTTAAGCCGTGGTGCGGATAATGTGACTTGAACACACACGGTATTGCTACCACTAGAACCTGAATGTAGATTAACACATCTGTTCTGTAACATTTTTGATACAACAAAAGCCCCGAGAAACATTCTCAGGGCTTTCTATTAACTGATACTTTCTTCAAGTTGTTCTATTCTGCGTTTTAGTTCTTCTATCTCAGCACGCTTAACCATATCGCTATTCTCGGCTATTGTTTCGTAATCTATTTCGCTGGATAGACAGGCAATGTAATCAATGCTTGCATTAAACGTTTCTGCAATGCGTTTAGCTACCGATAACGGGATATCAGTTTCACCACGTTCATAACGAGAATACACACCTGGATGTATTCCTGCTTCTTCCGCAAACTGCTTTTGTGTTAGGTGCTTTGAAAATCTCAATGCATATAGATTATTTTCGTGTGCCATAAAATCACCCTTTCTGCATTTTTCACACTAAATTGTAACATAATTGCACGAATTTGTAAAGCGATTTTTGTCATATTCTCTGATTCGTTACATAAATTGAACGATTGTTATTGACATATAACAAATCAGAGAGTATAATATACTTGTGGGATAACCATACCCACAAACAGCACCTTGAAAACCAAGCCGAAAAGCCCCCGAAAGCTTGTCCGTTTCTCCTGCCGCATACGCACCCGCAACTGCGGAGCGGAGCGGCAGAGAACGGC
>JAGAJY010000068.1 GCA_017848125.1 Oscillospiraceae bacterium | reverse complement strand
GAAATGCTGTCGCATTTCTCACCCCTTGCTCCGTTATTTCACGGAAATAAGGGGAATTTCGCCCTCTGCGGAGGGCGACGGGGGCTCTGCCCCTCGACCCCGCAAGCCTTTGAAAAGGCTTGACCGAAACTTTTATCTTGTGTTTATTTGTGCAACTTTTTTCGTTAGCACACTTTATCGACAGACTGATGCGGTATATCCTACATTTTGTAGGATATACCGCAGGCTCACTTATTTGAAATATTCACATCAAGCTTCTGATAGGGGATCTCAATATTGTTCTTGTCAAATTCGCTCTTGACCTGCTCGATAAGGTCAAAGTAAACAGTCCAGTAATCGGCAGTTTTTGCCCATACTCTGACGGTAATGTCAACAGAGCTTTCGGAAAGCTCGGATACCCTTACAAAGGGAGCTTCATTTGTAAGGATAAGCTTATGTGCCGAAATAACGCCGTTTATCAGCTTTATCGCCTTTCTGAAATCCTCGTCATAAGAAACGCTGAATTTCAGGTCAACACGGCGCTTTTCCTCACGGCTGAAGTTAATGAGCGTGTTTCCCGAGATCATACTGTTTGGAATATAGATGACCTTGTTGTCAACGGTAAGCATTTTTGTGGAAAGTATGCTTATATCCTCAACAGTTCCCTCATTGCCGTTGGTGCTGATGTAGTCACCCTTTACAAAGGGCTTTGTCAGAAGAATGAGGAAGCCGCCTGCAACATTTGAAAGGCTGTTCTGGAGAGCAAGGGCAACAGCAACTCCTGCCGCACCTATGGTTGTGATGATAGAGGTCATAGGTATTCCGAGAGTGGAGAGGGTTATGACGATCACAAATGCGCTGAAAATTATACCGAGAAGGGATTTCAGAAAGCCCTGTGCGGTCTCGTCAATGCGGCTTCTGCCCATTGCCTTGTCTATGACCTTGAGAAGTATCTTTGAAACGATTTTTCCTATGATGTAGATGATGACCGCAGTTACTACAGTAGGCAGAAAGCCCACAAGAGCGTCGGTAAAGCTTTTGAGCACCGTGCTGTCAAGCTGACCGTGGGAAACTGCTTCCATAACATTTTCCGCCTCGCTGACAATTGCGGGGGCGGTGGTTTCGATTGCTGTTTCTTCCATAAATGTACATTTCCTTTCCGAATTAGTATTACAATAATCAGTATAATATTTTCTATCGGATTTGTAAATTGATATTTTGTAAAATAAAATCAGACTGCACCGAAAAACTTGGTTTTTCAGTACAGTCTGATTTATTATATCATTTTTTCTTTATCCACTTAACAAGCGCATAAACGCCGCCGCCGAGCAGCATTACCACAATGCACACCGCAAAGGGTATAAGCGGAAGCATTTCTTCTGTGAGAAAAGCCATATTACGCCTCGAATCTGAATGACTCAAAGTCAAAGTCACAGCCGGGGAGGAATGCAAATGCAACCTTGCACTTTCCGCTGATTCCGCTCAGCTCAAAGCTCTGTGGAGTGTATTCGTCAGCCTGCTTGAATTCAGCAAGCACTCTGCACTCGGTATCTCCTGTGAATACAACGTGGATACTGTTAACGGGGAGCTTTGACTTTCCTGTGATAATTACTCTTGCGGGAGCTTTTTCACTGAAATCAAATTCGCCGAAGCTGAGCATTACGTTGTTTCCGATTCCTGTGACCGCATTTTCTTCAACGGTGAATTTATCGCCGTATATCTCGTCATTCCACGATGCATTTATCTCGGCAAATTCCTTTTCGGGCTTTGTGAAGCTGAATCCGCCTATATCGTAGCGGTCATCTGACATCATTACAATGGTGTGAACTCCTCTGAGCTTCTTGGAAAGCTTGAAGGTGTAGGGCTGATATGTAAGCCAGATGGGCTGGATCCAGTAGGAAAATTCGCCTATCATTTCGCCGCCCTCGTCAGGTCTTCCGTCAAAGAATCGGATATTTACGGGAGTATTGCAGTTTGCAAAGAACTGAATGGTTATCTCGTCGCTTCCTACAGAGCCGAAGTCAACATTTTCAAAGCCGAACCAGCTGCCCTTTGTAACAAATGATGCGCCTCTCTCGATTCCGTTTGATACCTCGCCGCCCGATACGGAATAGATTCCAGCGGATACATAGTCATAGGGGTTAAAGGAGGCTGCGCCAAGACCCTCTGCGGTAAGCTTAACGGGAGTGAAAACGTGGTATTTGTCAGTGCCGTTCTTGCAGAGGGCTCTGATATAAAACTCTCCGTCGCCCTTGCACTTTACGGTGACAGATTCCTTATCCGAGGAAACTACCTCCGCAGCATTGGAGGGTACTCCGATAGCTGTGGTTATGCGGTATTCTATCTCGTCGGCATATGAGGCATTTTCGGGATATACAACTGTCTTGAATGTGATCTCCGTGCAGTCGGGGGCAAAGCTCTTTCTGTCGCTGATAAGCTCTATTCTTCTTACGGGAATGTCATTTTCAGCCGCTGTGCAGTCAAACTCACGGGGAGCATTGTTTTCATCGGCAGATACGCCGCACTTTGCTGTGCATTCAGCCGCACTGAGAGTAATGCTTGCTTCGGGGAGAGAGGGGGAGGAAACAGTTACCTTTATCTCGCCCGATTCTCTGCCTGCGGCGATCATTGCAAGAAGCTTGCCCGAGAACAGGCGGCGTGATGTGCCCTTGTACTGCTCATAGTCGGTGGAATCTCCGTTGTCAAGTCCCACAAGTCTGCCTGCGCCCTCGACCTTTACGGATACTCTGTTGTTTGCATTGGCAACAAAATTGCCGTCCTTGTCAACAGCGTCAATGTCAAGGAATATCATATCCTCGCCGTCAGCGTTCATTACGGTCTTATCGGGGGTAAGGCGAAGCTCTGCGGTATTTCCGAAGGAACGGCATACGTCTCTTGCTATCTCGTTTCCGTTTTCGTCATATGCTACTGCAAGAAGCTCTCCCTTTACATACTCGGTCTGTGTATCAAGGGTTATTGTCTTGCCGTGAAGGTGGTCTATATCGCCCTCGGCAATTTTTTCGCCGTTGAGGAATATAGCCGCCTTGGGAGCGTTTGTTGCGGCTCTTACGTCAATAAGCTGACCCTCGTAGAAATCCCAGTAGGGGAAAAGATGGATAAAGGGAGCTTTTTTATAATCAGTCCACGCCGCTCTGAAAATGTATGCGCTGTCCTTGGCATAGCCTGCGGTGTCGAACTGTCCGAAGTAGCTGTTCTTTGTGCTGTAGGGAGTAGGCTCGCCTATGTAGTCAAAGCCTGTCCAGATAAACTGACCTGCACAGTATTCAGCGTCACGGTCGGGAATGATGCAGGCTTCAACGTTCTTAGCCGCCCAGCCGGGAGCGCTGTTGCCGAGAGCTGAGCACTGCTCGTCGTCCTCGCAGAGAATCTGCTCGGAAAGAGGGAAGTGATATATTCCTCGGCTCTGTACAACGGAAGATGTTTCCGAGCCGTAGATCATCCAGTCGGGGTGAGCCTTGTGCTGCTCCTCGTAAAGCCTTTCGGCATAGTTATAGCCTGCAAGCTTTACAATATCGGCGCACTTCTGAGCGCCCTCCCACTGCATATAGTTGGAGCCGATGGTCACATATCCGTTTGCTCTTGGGTCGTGAAGGCGTACAAGATACAGGAGCCTTGAAGCGATCTCCTGACCATGGTCGTTTGCGTGAGAATCGTATATCTCGTTTCCTACGCTCCAGCCGATAAGACAGGGGTGGTTTCTGTCACGTCTTACCCAGCTTGCAACGTCCTTATCTACCCATACGGGGAAGAAACGTGCATAGTCATAGTCGGTCTTGCTCATTTCCCACATATCGAAGCCCTCGGAAAGAACAAGGATACCCATTTCGTCGCAAAGCTCCATAAGCTCAACAGCGGGCATATTGTGGCTTGTTCTGATGGCATTGACACCCATTTCCCTGAGCCTTGAAAGCTTTCTTCTCAGCGCCTCACGGTTGATAGCCGCACCGAGAGCGCCAAGGTCGTGATGCTCACAGCTTCCGTGAAGCTTGACGTGTCTGCCGTTGAGGAAGAAGCCCTTGTCGCAGGTAAATTCAATATCACGCAGACCAAAGCGGTTATGAACGGTATGTATAACCTGACCGTTCTGTACAAGGTCGGTTGTGAGGGTATAGAGATGGGGGGCGTCAATATCCCACAGCACAGGCTCGGGAATGTGCATAGTTACGGAATTTGAAGCAAGAGAAGCACCCTCTGTGCGAACAGTATCGGGAAGTGCGCAGTCAGCAAATGCGGTCACGGCATTTTCGGAGCTGCATACAAGCTTATCTCCGTCAAAAACCGACTGTCTTACAGAAAGACCTGCAACGGGCATACCCTTGGGACGGGCTGTTTCTGCGGAAACAGTTACCTTGCCCTTGGTGTCTGCGGAAATGTAAACGCCGTCGCTGAGTATATGGCAGTCGGGATAGTTTTTAATGAGCACCTTACGGTAGATTCCTGCGCCCGAATACCATCTGGAGTTGGGGCTGCGGTAATCCACTCTTACGGAAATAAGGTTCTCGCCGTCAACGAGAAGCTCGGTAATGTCAAATTCAAAGGTGGAATAGCCGTATTTCCATTCGCCTGTAAGCTTGCTGTTTACATACACCTTGCAGTCCATATAAACGCCCTCAAAGCGGACAGCGGTGCGCATTCCCTCCTTTTTGTCGATGTTAAAGCGCTTTCTGTACCAGCCTGTGGAGGTTTCGTAAAGGTTCTTTGTATCGTGAATGAGCCAGTCGTGGGGAATATCCACTCTTTTCCAGTCAAGGGAATCCGAGTATTCCGTATCAATGGGATTTTTGGAAAACTCCCAGTCATTGCAGAAAAGCGACTCAAAAATTTCGGCAGATGTTTTTGCGGCGTTCATAGGTATAACCGTCCTTTTCTTGTGATTTTTTATTCGTAGTCTGTTATCGGTCATTGTTATGTTCAACGATTACATTACTTTAAATTATATACTTTTATGGTTATTTTGTCAATATGATATTTTTCATATTTTGGGTGCTGAGTATGAAAATATTGAACATTTTTCCTCCGGTCTATTATTTGTAAAAAATAAAAATAACTGTTTACAATCAAATCAAAATATGGTATAATAAAACATAATTATCAAATAAGGACAGGCTTTAGATGAAAAAGAACAATTCTGAATTTATATCAAGGATAGGCGTTACGTTTTTTTTTGTGGCTGTTATAGCTGTCAGCGGTCTGCTTATGCTAAAAAACAGAAGCGGCGAGGATATTTCCGACGCTGATACCACTATGCCCCTTGAGACTGACGCTGTTTCCGAAGAAGATCCTAAGTTTTACGGGCACGATATTGAAATTGAAACCGCTCCCGCTGAAACCGAGGCTTCTGTTACCGAGGTGTGCGAAACCTCTGTGACATTATCTGAAACAGCTGATTCTCAATTGACCGAAGCTGTGACCGCTGCTTCTGAGGAAACCTCTGTTACTACTTCACGGACGGTCATTACCAGCAGACAGCGCAAGGAGTACGACAGCAACAGCGTTTATATTGATATGGCGAATATCCTGCAGAATCCCGAGCTGCCTGTGGGCTGTGAGATAACTGCCCTCACGATACTGCTGAATTTCTACGGCTTTGACGCCGAAAAAACGGATATGGCAAGAAACTATCTGCCTGTTTCATGGGGAAATCCTCAGACCATTGACGGAAAATTTCATAAGGACAGCTTTTATGACTACTTTATCGGCGACCCCTTTTCAAAGGGCTACGGCTGTTTTTCTCCCGCAATTGAAAAGGCGGCTAACAAATACATAGCCGATAATGGCGGAGGATATACCGTAAAAAACATTTCGGGCTGTCACCCCGATACACTGTATGAATACCTTATTGCAGGCACTCCAGTGCTTTGCTGGGCGACTGACGGAATGATAGAGCCCGAATACTATGAAACATGGTATGACAATGCAACAGGGCAGCAGCTTGACTGGTATCTGAACGAGCACTGCTTTGTGCTGGCGGGCTTTAATATCGCAAATTCCACAGTTACCCTCAACGACCCTATGAAGGGAATCATTGACTATAACATAGACAAGTTTGAGGTGCGCTTCAAGCAGATGCATTCTCAGGCGATTGTCCTTATCCCCGAGGGCGGACGTGAAATTGTTACCGAGGCTGTGACAGAGCCGCCTGTGAGCGAAAGCGATACCGATGCTAAGACAGCGGATATTACTTCCGATACATATACAGAGTCTGTGACTGAGGAGACTTCTTATGAAGCTGTATCCGAATCGGACACATCGTCTGTGACCTCCGAAGAAACTACTGTAACGACCCATGTGGATACTGATTTTCATACAGGGGAATTCTTTTCGTAAAATGGCTTGGTTTTTGTAAAAATATGTAAAAGCACTTGAAAATAACGGAGTTATGTGCTATACTATAAATATATTAGTATATATGAGAATTTTTCGGCTGTATCCGCCGGCTTGAAATGCAGCCGGGTTACAGTCAGGACAGGGTGGTTGAATGATGAAAAAGCTGCAGGTGCTGAAGGACTCTTTGTTCAGTGAAGAATATGACGTACAGCACCGTTTTCTTAACGTTGCGCTGCTGGCGTTGTTTCTTGCAGGCTTTATATGCTTCTGGATGTCGGTGATTCTGGGACTTAGTCCGGCAGCGAATATGATTATTGCTGTTGTTGATGTTGTACTGGGCTTTTCCGCATATTTTTCCATTGTGAAAAAGAAAACAAAGGCAGCGCTTATTCTGACATGTATAGTGGATCTTGTGTCATTTCCCTATATGTATTTTATGTCGGGCGGTATGATAAGCGGTATGCCCATATGGTTCGTTGTAAGTCTTGTTATTTTCTGGCTTATTCTCAGAGCCCCGTACTGCTTTATTATGTACGGGCTCAATGCAGTCATACTGATAAGCTGTTTTGTGGTTGAGATGAAATTTCCCGATATAATAGACCCCATTGAAACAAGGGGCGCTGTTGCGGGAGATATGATACAGTGTATGCTGGTAGTTTCGGGTCTGCTGGGGCTTATCATCAAGTATCAGACCCATATTTACGAGGTGCAGAGGAAGAATCTTGAACGTCAGACCATTGAGCTCCGTGAAACTATGCAGGCTCTTGAATCGGCAAACGAGGCAAAAACCGAGTTTCTTACAAATATGTCCCACGAGATAAGAACTCCCATAAATGCCATTATCGGTATGAATGAGATAATTCTCCGTGAATGTAAGAGCGAGAATATAATTCAGTATGCAACAAGCGTACAGAATGCAGGCGGTATCCTGCTTGACTATGTAAACAATATCCTTGATTTCTCAAAGATCGAATCAGGTGTTATGGAGATCGAGGAGGATACATATAAATTCAGCGACCTTGTGGCTATCATCAACAGGATAATTGAGCCGCAGATGAGAAAGAAGGGGCTTGAATACAAGCTTACCATTGATGAGAATATCCCCGAATATCTGAAGGGCGATAACTATAAGATAAGCTGTATCGCCAGCCATCTGCTTACAAATGCCGTAAAATATACCGAAAAGGGCTATGTTGCCCTGACCTTCGGCTGCGGCAGGGTGGATTATGACAAGCTGGAGCTTATTATCAGCGTTGCGGATACGGGCGTAGGCATTCCCGAGGAAAGTCTCAGCAACCTTTTCAGCGGATTTAACCGCATCGATCTCAATAAGCACAGAAATATCGAGGGGCTTGGTCTGGGTCTTGCCGTAACAAAGCATCTTACCGAGCTTATGGGCGGAACTATAGAAGTAAAGAGCGTTTACGGAAGCGGCTCTATGTTTACCGTTACCATTCCTCAGGCGGCAGGTGAGCCTGCTGAAACAAACAAGCCTGCTGAGATCGTGGATGAAGATCCGTTCGTCGCTCCTCATGCAAAGATACTTGCCGTTGACGACAACAAGGTAAACCTTGAAGTTATCAAGCATCTTCTCAAAAAATATGAGATAGAAATAGACCTTGCCGCAAGCGGTGATGAATGTATCAGGCTTTGTTCAAACAAATGCTATGATCTGATATTTATGGATCATATGATGCCCTCTCCTGACGGTATTGAGACTATGCGTATTCTTCACAGCGGAGATAATCTTAACCGTGACACTCCCGTTATGGTGGTTACCGCCAATGCTATAAAGGGTGCGAGGGAGGAATATCTTAAAGAGGGCTTTGTGGATTATCTCAGCAAGCCTATCAATACGATGGCTCTTGAAACGGCTATAAGAAACAATATCAGTCCGGAGCTTATTGAGAAAAAGCAGCCTGAGGAGATCGTTGAGCCCGAGAAAACGGAAACAGAGGAAGCCGCTGAAGCAAATGAGTGGATAGACAAGCAGGCAGGTCTTGAATATTTTGCAAATGACGAGGAGTTTTACAAGGAAATTCTTGTAAGCTATTATGAACAGCTGAAAAAATACAGACCTGAGCTTCCCGCTCTTGTTGACAGGGGCGACTGGAAGAATTATACGGTTATTGTTCATTCTCTGAAAAGCACATCTATGAATATCGGTGCGTCGGGCTTCTCAGCAATGGCGAGGGAGCAGGAGCTTCTCGGAAAGGCGAACAATGCAGATGAGATAAGAAAGAGCTTTGACGAGTTTATACGCTGTTATGACGAAGTGTTCAGGACAGTTGAAAAAATGATCGGCATAGAAAATTAAGAGTTCTGTACATTCCTGTGAGGAATGTACAGCTTCTCTGTATGATTTGACTTTAATTGGGTAAATTGATAAAATTCTGCGATTGATGTCTGAAAGGTCAGTATTATACTGATAAGCAGGTTAATGAGTATGCATAAAATAAAAGGTATTATTGATTATATTATCAGAGTCCGTGAAAAGGGAAGAAACTTTAACAGAAGCGGACTATACATAGCCTTTGCTCTTATCAGTGCATATGCCCTGATAATGAGTGCGGTATGCTTTATCGGCGCTGATGTTATTATGGGTATAGCAAATGCCGTGATAGGTCTGTTTATGATCCTTACTATCATTGTTTTTGCAAAAATCAAGTCAGGCAGAACGCTTTCCGTTTTTGTAGTCATATTCCTTTACGCTCTGATGGTATTCTTTCTTTATGAGGGCGGCGTCGGGGGAGTCAGCGTTATGTGGCTTCTGTTCGTGCCTATGGGCGGTATGGCGCTTATCAGCCTTTATTACGGCGCAATTCTCAGTATTCTGCTGGGTATCACAGTTCCTCTGTATATGCTTACTCCTCTGCACTTTATGGGATATCAGTACAGCGAGGAAATGAGAATACGTTTTCCTATAATTTACTGGGCTTTTCTCATTCTTGCAGTAGTGGTTTTCGTAAGAATAGACAGGGCTGAGGAGGCTCAGAATGAGCTTATTGAGAGGGCGAACGAATCAAACAGATTAAAGAGTGAATTCCTTGCAAATATGTCCCACGAGATACGCACCCCTATGAACGCTATTATGGGAATGTGCGAGCTTACAATGAACGAGGATATTTCCGAGATCGTCAGAGAGAACAATGAAAATATCTATCATTCGGGCAAGAATCTGATGAATATCATTAACGATCTGCTGGACTTTTCCAAGATAGAATCGGGAAAAATGGAGCTTTCCTGCAGTCAGTACAAGCTGTCAGAGATCCTTGATGATGTTATCTATATGATAGTTGCTCGAAAGGGCGGCAAGAAGCTTGAGTTCGTGGTTGAATGTGATCCTGATGTGCCAAATATCCTTTACGGCGATGAGGTTCGTATAAAGCAGATAATGATAAACATTCTCACAAACGCCCTGAAATACACTCAGGAGGGCGGTTTCCTGCTTAAAGTATCATCAAGGCGTGAATCATACGGCATTAACCTTGTGATTTCAGTAAGGGACAGCGGTATCGGAATCAAAAAGGAAAATATGTATAAGGTGTTCGACGCTTACGGCAGAGTTGATGAAGAAAAGAACCGAAAGATAGAGGGTACAGGTCTGGGACTGCCTATTACCAAAAAGCTTATAAAGCTTATGAACGGCGTTATCTGCGTAAGGAGCGAGTACGGTCAGGGAACAGAGTTCAAGGTAGTCATTCCTCAGAAGGTAATTGAGGACACTCCCATAGTAAGCTTTGATGTTCCCGAAAATACAAATCTGCTTTATTATTCGTTAAGCGACAAGCTTCCCGAGTTTGCAGAGATGTCATTTATAAATTCTTTCAAAAAGATTCTGAACAAACGTATCAAGGGATATATCTGCTCGAATCTCAATGATGTAAAGCGTGAGATGCGCATTAAAAACTATACTCACATTATAGTCGGCAAAAAGGAATATCTTGAGGACAAGAAGTATTTCGATGAGCTTTCAAATACAAGATTTGTTGCTGTTATCCGTGAAAGAGCCGAACAAATGGAGCTTGGTGAAAATGTTGTCAATATTTTCAAGCCCTTTTACACGGCAAAGCTGTGCGATGTATTGAATAAGTACCACAGCAAAAGCGTTAGCCTCAATAATCCGAGAGATTTTACTGCTCCCGAAGCAAGTGTTCTTGTGGTTGATGATAATCTTGTTAATCTCAAGGTCGCAAAGGGTCATATGAAGCCCTACAAGGTTAATGTAGATACGGCAACAGACGGTCATGAAGCGATCGAAATGATAAAGCAGAAAAAGTATGACCTTGTTTTCATGGATCATCTTATGCCGGGAATGGACGGTATTGAAACTCACCGTGAAATACGTCTTATTCAGAAGGACTATGCGGAGAAAATTCCCGTTATTGCTCTGACGGCAAACGCTGTCAGCGATGTAAGAGATCTGTTTATCACCGAGGGCTTCCAGGACTTTATCTCAAAGCCCATACAGACGGAGATACTTAAAAGTGTACTGCTCAAATGGCTTCCCGACAGCATGATAATCAGAAAAAAGGAGGATAATGATGAATAAAAGGATAATCGTATCCGCCGACTGCGTATGCGACCTGCCCGAAAATCTTCTGAAAAAGTATTCTATTCATATTATTCCCTCTTATATTGTGCTAAAGGGCGCACGCTTTCAGGATACCATTGAGGTGGATTCTCAGGCCATACTTGAATACCTTGAAAATGATGACGAAGCGTTATCTACTATGCCCCCTTCTGCTGAGGATTACAAGGAATGGTTTGACAGAATTTCCGAAAACGATACAAGAACAGTTATACACATTGCTGTATCAAAGAAGCTCAGCAAAAGCTACGAAAACGCAGTTGAGGCGGCAAAGGATATGAAGAATATCCATATAATAGATTCGGGATATTTTTCTCACGGAATGGGTCTGTTTGCTCTTGCGGCGGCGGATTTTGCCAAGCGCAATGCTACTCTTGAAATAATTCTGGACGAGCTGGCAAGGGTACGCACCAACATCAGCTGCAGCTTTGTTATCAAGGCAACGAATTATGTTACAAAAAACAGTAAGCTCAATGCTACTATATCCAATCTGATAAATTTCTTTAAGATAAAGCCTATTGTAAAAGTGCGTAACGGCGGTCTTGGCTTCGGCGGACTGTATATGGGCAGCCGAATGTACTATGTGAGAAAGTATATCAGAAAAACTCTGAAAAATGTAAAGAGCATTTCCGACGGTATTATATTTGTTACTGTGTCCGACTGTTCGGAGGAGTTCAAGGAGTTCCTTTATTCGGAAGTGACAAGGAGAGTAAAGTGGAAGAATGTATATATTCTTGACAGCTGTGCATCTACTCTCTGCAATGTTGGTCTTGGCAGCGTTGGGCTGATGTTCTATATGAAATAAAATCAGCACCGCAGGGATAATGCGGTGCTGATTTTTCATTATTTAAGCTTATCCGAGATATCCTTGATAACCTTTCTGTCAGAATCGGATTTGATGCGGTACTGCGTTCTTGAATAGAAATTGTCGTTTGTATCCCATATTACGGGAACGATTCCCTTGTCGGTAAGCTTTTGCAGAATAATTTCCACACATTCAGAGGATTTAGTATGTACTGCGTTCTTATCAAAATTAGATGCAGGATAGTTTACTGATGTTTCACCCATAAATACGGGAATATTTTTGGAGAGGAATGCATTTTCAAGAAGTGCGATCTGAGAATCGGTATAGCTCAGCCATTCCTCGCCGCCTATCTTATTGCTCCAGTACATAGCATTGTCAACATAGTGAACGGAAACCATTAGCCTGTCGCTTACTGTGTCGGCGGGCATTACGAAGCTTTCGGAGGTGGTGTTGTCGATGTTTGTCCAGTAGCCCGATACAATAAGCACACGCTCTGCGTTATTGCCGCCTGTTGCACGTACAGCGTCAACAAAAGCCTGATTCAGCGTATTGGTCATACGGAATGCCATAGGCTTTAATACTTCCTTTAAATTGCCGTTCTCGTCAAACTGGTCGCCGCCCAGATATTCATTGAAGCCCTCGAATACTACGGTTGAGGGATAATCCTTGAAGTATTCCGCTATCTGAGTCCAGAGATTTGTGAATATCTTTGCACAGTCCTTGGTGGAATTTCTGCGGATTATAAATTCGTCGAAATGGTGGATATTTATAACCGCATACAAATCGGCATTCTGACAGTAATCCACGATCTCCTTTACACGGGCAATGTAATCTGCGTTAATAGTATATGTACCGTCATTTTCCATCATATTGCCCCAGAAAACAGGTATGCGGACCGTATTGAAGCCCTCTGCCTTGATTCCGTCAATCACCTGCTGAGTGGTGACTACCGCACCCCAGCAGGTTTCGTAGTCGGTTGGAGTATTGCTGCCGATTTTCGGTATCCATTCGTAAGAGGACTTTTCGCAGCCGTTTGCGCTGTAGGCTTCCATAGTGTTGCCGAGATTAAGACCCAGCCCCATTTTCTTTGCGGTCTCCGAGGCGGTCGGAAACTCTGATGATTGTGAAGCGGATGCAGGAGAATCAGGTGCGTCAGGCGCTTTTTCGCAGGCTGCCGCAGAAAATGACATTGCAATCGCAAGTATTGCAGAAGCAAGTTTTTTTAGCATATGTATTTTCCTTTCTGACTTGAATTTGCTTATGATACATATATTTTACAACATAGCAATGAGTTTGTCAATCGGTTTATATTTAACTGTTTTTATTAACCATATGAATAAGCTTGCCTGTGCCTATGTTCTGAAGCATTTCACGGCAGCAATGGGGCTGTATTTCTATGCTGTCAAGCTCGGATATATCAAACCATCTGAAAACCTCGTGTTCATTGTCGGCAACGGGTCTTTCGCCCTCAAACAGCTCCAGCCCACCGTTTTCATCTTTCAGGACGTAGAAGAACAGGAATTGATGACAGATCTTGCCGTCAAGAGTGAAAAAGTTTTCTGCTATTGCTGACAGATGACTTATTTTCAGATTTGCACAGGTTTCCTCTCTGTATTCTCTGAGAATTGCCTCTTCCGTGCTTTCGCCCAGCAAAGCTCTGCCGCCGGGGAATATCCAATAATCATAGCCTGCTTTGCGGCATAGGAGGAGCTTGTTGTTTTTTATGCAAACGCCCATAACACGGCAGTTGAATACGGTGCTGTCTGATGTGAAGTGCAGGTTCATTAAAACATCTTCCTTTATTCCCTGAAAGTTTCCAGCAGAACATTGAAAAGCAGCAGATAAATGCAGTCAGAGCATATCGTGCATATAACAGCCGCAATCGCCGCAGAAAGTCTGCCCGACTTTTCTTTTATGCGGTTTACCTTTATCTGGGGGGCAAGGACGAATATCACAGCCATGCCTGCAATATGCAGGACAAGACCGAGTATCAGCCACCACACCGCCGTGTATCTGAATATGGAATAGAGGAAGATACACCCTACCATACCGATTATATTCACAGCAAGGTGCAGAGGTACGGATATATCTTTTTTAAGCGCCTTGGTGCAGATATAGCAGGCAGGAAAGGTTATCACCGCCGCAAGCAGGGCAAGAAACAGGGTGCTTCCTATATTTGACGCAAAGAACAGCGAGTAAAACTCCATAGGAAATACAAACCACAGCACAGTCCACAATGCTGCCGCAATTATACTTATTATTGCCGCCGCTCCCTTTTTTTTCTGAGTAAAAAACGGGGGCTTTTTTTCTTGCATGTTCATCTATATTCGAGTCCTTTCCTTACAAATTCCTTTAATATGCTATTATTTTAACACATTGGCACAGCTAAGTCAATAATGTCGTTTTCAGTTAAATATTTTTATACTGCTAAATATATTTAAACTCATTAAACGTTTAAGAGGCTGAAAATAAAAATGTTCATATAATATTATCAGAATAACAATTGAAAAGGATTTTAAAAGGTGTAAAATAAGTGCTAATGCCGTAAAAATAAAAGGCAGAATATTACATAAATTTACAGGAATTGCTATCCATCGGAAAAGGGGGACGGATCAGATATGTTCCAGATAAAATGGCTTTGGGAAAACTTAAAGGGCTACCGTGCGGTTTATATTGCAGCCCTTTGTATGACGCTGACCTGCCAGTCAATGTACATAATTATTCCGCATTACAGCAGCAGGATCGTTGATGAATACATCTACGGCGAGAATGCTGCGGAGAATCTTGCGACAAATCCAAACGGGCTTGTTGCCCTTGTTGTGACTATGATATGCTTTACGCTTCTGAGAACTATAATAACCTATTCTTCGGGTATATGCTATGAAAAGGCTTCTCAGGGTATAATCTACAGAGTGAGAAATTACCTTTTTGCCAATGTTCAGAAGCAGGATTCGGATTTCTTTGACAAAAACCGCACAGGCGACCTTATGACACGTCTCAGCGGTGATCTGGATATGGTCCGTCACAGCATTGCATGGATAATCAAGGCAATACTTGAATGTGTTATCCTTTACACCGCTTCGGTTATCTTCTTCTTCTCCATAGACTGGCTTATGGCGCTTTGCATGATAGCCCTGACACCTGTTATCTTTGCGATTACTATGGGGCTGAAAAAGGTTATCGGTCCTAAGTATGTTGAGCAGAGAGACAAGCTTTCCGCCATGAACACGGGAGCAGAGGAAAATATTTCGGGAAACAGGGTAATAAAGGCATTTGCAAGAGAGGATTACGAGCAGGAAAAGTTTGAAAGACAGAATAAGGAATACTCCGCAGCCAACAAGGCAGCAGCCCTTCTCTGGCTCAAATTCTTCCCCTTTATAGAAGTTACCGCACAGGGGCTTTCTGTTGTTCAGCTGCTTGCAGGCGGATTGTTCGTTATAAGCGGACGTATCACCGTAGGCGAATACACAGCGTTTTCGGGACTTATCTGGACAATGTCCAACCCTATGAGAATGCTTGGAAACATTGTAAACGACCTCCAGAGATTCGTTGCTTCTCTTAATAAGATAATCGAGGTCTATTACTCACGTCCTCTTATCGTTGACCGTGTCGACGCTGTTGACAAGGAAGGCAGATTCAAGGGTGCGGTTGAATTTGATAATGTGACCTTCTCCTACAACAAGAAAAACCCCGTGCTTAAAAATATTTCCTTTAAGATAAATCCCGGTGAGACTGTTGCGATAATGGGTCCCACAGGCTCGGGCAAGACAACGCTTATCAACCTTATCTCCCGTATGTACGATGTTGACAGCGGAAAGGTCATGGTTGACGGAGAAAATGTCCGTATGCTTAAGCTGAAGCAACTGAGAAAGAATATCGGCGTTGCTTCTCAGGACGTTCTGCTTTTCTCGGATACCATTGACGGAAATATCGCTTTCGGAAACAGCTCTATGCCCGAGGAGGACGTTTATAACTATGCAAGGCTTGCGGCTGCGGACGATTTTATCAGAAAAACTACAGACGGCTACGATACTATCATCGGCGAGAGGGGAGTAGGTCTTTCGGGCGGACAGAAGCAGAGAATATCTCTTGCCCGTGCCCTTGCGGTAAGACCTGCGGTGCTTATTCTTGACGACACCACATCAGCTGTCGATATGGAAACGGAAAAGTACATTCAGAACAGTCTGAAAAGCCTTGATTTCAGCTGCACAAAAATAATAATAGCACAGAGGATCTCCTCTACCAAGGACGCCGACAAGATAATAGTTCTCAGAGACGGTATGATAGAGGATATAGGTACACATAAAGAGCTTATCAGCCGTGACGGTTATTACCGTGAGGTTTATGAGCTTCAGACCTGAGCAGGGGAGTGATTTTATATGGCAAGAAATAAATACGACGTTGATGAACAGCTTGAAACCCCTTTTGACATACGTCATTTCAAGCGTGCCTTAAAATATGTTGCAAAGTACAAGAAGCAGGTTGCCGTTTCGATGGTGCTGAGCATTTTTGCGGCGGTTATCGGTCTTATTGCGCCTCTTATTACTCAGAGGGCGCTGGACGTTTCCATTCCTTCGGGAAATAAGACGGAGCTTATTATGCTTGCGGCTTTGCTGCTGGCTTCTATAGTTATCAGCATTGCATTTTCAACAGTCCGTGCAAGGATAATGACAAAAGCGGGACAAGATATGGTCTATGACATAAGAAAGGATCTCTTTGAGCATCTGCAGAAGCTCCCCTTTGAGTATTATGATACCCGTCCTCACGGAAAGATACTTGCAAGGGTAATAAACTATGTAAACAGCGTTTCAGATCTCCTTACAAACGGACTTATCACCTTTGTGCTCGAGCTTCTGAATATTGTATTCATCATCTTCTTTATGATGCTTGTGTGCTGGCAGCTGGCGCTTGTGGTGCTGGCGGGTATGCCGATTTTTCTGGGCTTTATGTTTGCTATAAAGAAGGCGCAGAGAAGGGCATGGCAGAGAGTTTCAAACAAGTCCTCCAACCTTAATGCATATCTTCACGAGGGACTTGTGGGCGTTGGCATTACCCAGAGCTTTACCCGTGAGCAGGAGAACGAGGCTATTTTTGACAGGCTTTCGGTGGATTACAGAAAGTGCTGGATGAAGGCGATTTATTTTTCCAATGCAGTATGGCCTGTGGCTGATAACATTTCCATATGGGTAAGCGGCGCAATATACCTTATCGGTCTGCTTGCTCTCGGTCCTTCCGCAGGAATCACGGTAGGTACGATAGTTGCAATGACAGGCTATTCCGGAAGATTCTGGCAGCCTATTATGAACCTGTCAAACCTGTATAACACCTTTGTCAATACAATAGCATATCTTGAAAGAATCTTCGAAACAATGGACGAGCCTGTTACCGTAACAGACAAGGAAAATGCTTCCGAAATGCCCGAGATAAAGGGTGATGTTTCCTTTGACAATGTTACCTTCGGCTATGAGGAGGGCGTTAATATCCTTGAAAAGCTTTCCTTTGATGTAAAGGCAGGACAGAGTATTGCTCTTGTAGGTCCTACAGGTGCAGGAAAGACTACCATTGTAAACCTGATCTCCAGATTCTACAATCTGAACGGCGGCAGGGTGCTTATTGACGGACAGGATATTTCCGAGGTAACGCTGAAATCCCTCCGTTCTCAGATGGGCATTATGCTTCAGGACAGCTTTATTTTCAGCGGAACTATCAGGGACAATATCAGATACGGCAGGCTTGACGCTACCGATGAGGAAATAATCGCTGCCTGCAAAATTGTTGGCGCTGATGAATTTATCAGCGAAATGCCCAAGGGCTATGACACCATAGTAAAGGAAAGAGGCTCGTCCCTTTCTCAGGGTCAGCGGCAGATGATAGCATTTGCACGAACCATTCTTGCAGACCCCAAGATACTTGTTCTTGACGAGGCTACCTCCTCAATTGACGCAAAGACCGAGAGATTCATTCAGAACGGTATTGACCATCTGCTTAAAGGCAGGACATCGTTCATTATCGCCCACAGACTTTCCACCATAAGAAGCTGTGACAAGATAATGTACATATCCGATAAGGGCATTGCCGAGTCGGGCACGCATGATGAGCTTATGGCGAAAAAGGGCTTGTATTATAAGCTTTGCACGGCTCAAGCGGTGTGAGGTTTAATGCGTAATTGAAATGCGTGATTTGTAATATGCAATAACGGGCTTTGCGGAGAGCTGTGTTTTCCGCAAAACCCGTTTTTTTATCCTGAGCTCTTGAAATGTTTACAGTGATGTGCTATAATATTATAATACGCTGTGTGTGAGGTGAGGAAATGAAAAGGATTTTTTCTGCTGTAGGTGCTGCGGTGCTGCTGTGCGGCTGCGGAGAAAAGCTTCCCTCTATGCCTGAACTTCCTCCCGAAAGGGTCATTGAAAGAACTTCATCTACATACACGGGAACTACGGTGGATTTCATTCATGTTTCAACCGTGCCTTTGCCACGTCCTCGCTCTGACGGGTTTGATATGCCCGAATTTCCGGAGTTTGACGAGGCAGATGATCCCTTTGATGAACGTTTCTACGCAATGTTTGAGGGGACAGAGGTTTTTGCGTCAATGACTATGACAGATATTGACACGGACCAGCTTGATATGGATATTGAAAGCACGGATATTTCCGCAGAGGAAGTTCCTGAATATGAAACGGCTGACGTGGCGTTTGAGGGCGAGACCGAAACTGCGGTAACAGAGATTCCCGAAGAATCAGCCGAGACGGTGACGGAAACGGTAACTGTATCAGCGGCGGAATTTGAAGATGAATTTACCGAGCCGACAGCTGCCGAAACGGTGGGCGTGCCTTATGAAACTCCCAGAGAATCGGACGATACAGCCGATACCTATCCAACCTCTGCGGATTTTGACATAAAGGACTATATGCCCTCGGACTATGATTTTTCCGAATTTTCCGAAATTGACATCGGAGAATTTTTTGACTGAGCAAAGAAAGGAAGTGGCGTTATGCCCATAAATATACCCGATAATCTCCCTGCGGCGGAAACTCTCAGAGAGGAAAAAATATTCTGTATGACGGGAACAACAGCGTCTCATCAGGATATTCGTCCTCTGAGGATAGCTATAATGAACCTTATGCCCAAGAAAATTGAAACCGAGACTCAGCTTCTGCGGCTTCTCAGCAACACTCCCATTCAGGTGGATATTGAGTTTTTGCAGACTGCCTCCCACGTTTCTAAGAACACTCCAGTATCACATCTGAACAAATTCTACACCACCTTTGACGCTGTCAGGGAGCAGAAATTCGACGGGCTTATCATCACAGGCGCACCTGTTGAGCAGATTGAGTTTGAGGAGGTCGATTACTGGCAGGAGCTTACTGCTGTAATGGACTGGTCGCTTACAAATGTATTTTCCACCTTCCATATATGCTGGGGCGCTCAGGCAGGGCTTTACTATCATTACGGAGTGCCTAAACATCAGCTTAAAGAGAAGATGTTCGGCATTTTTCCCCATAAGATAGAGCTGCCATTTCACCCTCTTGTAAGGGGCTTTGACGAGAAATTCCATGTTCCTCATTCACGTCATACCGAGGTGCGCAGAGAGGACATTGAAAAGGCAAAGGGACTTGAGATACTCACATCGTCCCCCGATTCGGGAATACATATCGTGGGAGATAAGTCACAGCGGCTTTTCTTTGTAACAGGTCATTCGGAATATGACAGATTTACTATCCGTGACGAGTATATGAGAGATGTGGAAAAGGGTCTTGACATCAATATGCCGAAGAATTATTTCCCCTATAACGATATTGGTCAGCCGCCCCATTTCAACTGGCGCTGTCACGCAAATATGATGTTCTCTAACTGGATAAACTACTGCGTTTATCAGGAAACACCCTATGACCTTGATAAGCTTGTACCTGTTGAGAT
>JAGAJY010000067.1 GCA_017848125.1 Oscillospiraceae bacterium | reverse complement strand
GCTATGCGTGAACATAGCGGTTAAAAAAGTCATTTTTAGTTGACCAAAAGTTGACCAAATTGATAATTGATGTGCCCCAAAGCCCGTAAATACGTACTTTGTAAGGGCTGAAATTATCTCTTGGAGAACTGAGGAGCACGACGAGCAGCCTTCAAGCCGTACTTCTTTCTTTCCTTCATTCTGGGGTCTCTTGTAAGGAAGCCAGCCTTCTTAAGAACAGGGCGAAGCTCGGGATTAAAGAGAAGGAGAGCACGGGAAAGACCGTGTCTGATAGCGCCTGCCTGACCGGAAACACCGCCGCCTGCAACTGTGCATACAATGTCAAACTGCTCGGTAGTTTCGGTGAGAGTAAGGGGCTGTCTAACGATAAGCTTGAGAGTATCAAGACCGAAGTAGTCGTCGATATCTCTGCCGTTGATTGTGATGTTACCGCTGCCGGGGTAAACTCTTACTCTTGCAACAGAGCTTTTTCTTCTTCCTGTGCCGTAAAAATACTGCTGTTTAGATTCGTACATAGCTTACACCCTCCTTAGATTTCGTAGTTCTCGGGCTTCTGAGCAGCGTGGTTGTGCTCGGAGCCTGCATATACTCTGAGACGTGTAAGAGCAGCTCTGCCAAGAGTGTTGTTGGGGAGCATACCGTTTACAGCTATCATCATAGCCTTCTCAGGGTTCTTCTTCATCATTTCGCTGTACTTGGTCTCCTTAAGACCACCGATCCAGCCTGTGTGCCACTTGTAGGTCTTCTGCTCAAGCTTCTTGCCTGTGAGAACAGCCTCAGCGCAGTTGATAATGATAACGTGGTCGCCGCAGTCAGCGTGAGGAGCAAATGTGGGCTTGTGCTTGCCACGGAGGATAGCGGCAGCCTGAGCAGCTACACGACCGAGGGACTTACCGGAAGCATCAAGTACATACCACTTACGGCTGATTTCATTAGCCTTAGGCATATAAGTTGACATAGTCAATTCTCCTTTTCAAGATATTATAGTAAAAATTGCCGCATAGACGTTGGTACCGCCCTGCACACAACTCATAAATCACAGGGAACTCATACCTTTTCTTTACACAACATTATCTATTATACACACACCTTGTCCGTTTGTCAATACCTTTTTGCCCGATTTTTTAAAATATATCCCCCATTCTCTTTAATTCTCTGCATTTTGCTTGATTTCTCTCTGTTTCTCTCGTTTCATTTCAAGTTGTAAAATTCGGTAAAATCAGCATTTTCCGCCTCTGCTTTGCATATATCTGTTGTAATCCGTTAAGAAATCGGCGATCCCTTTCTGCGGTAATTATTTTACTATTGTACTCGGAGGTAATGGAATTGAACGGAAATGAGCTTAACAATATGGCACAGCGCTACAAGGAAGAAATGATGAGACTTTACAAAAGAAGCGGCTCCTCAGGCAGTCAGACTCAGCAGAACAGCTCTGCCGCTGTGCAGGCACGTCAGACTATGCCTATGTCTGACAGCTCAATGACAATGCAGAGCAGCCATGCCGCCCCCTCTCCCTCTGCAAGAGATATAAACGGCACACCCATTCCCGGCACCCCCGGAGCGTCGAATTTTAATCTCTCAAATTCTCAGAGCAGCACAGTCCCCATTCCCGTGCAGTGCGAATGCCGCTTTCCTTCTGCCGAAAGCATTATCGAAAGCATTGCAGGCATTCCCTCCACACCCAATATCACTCCCGAGGATAATCCCCCTGCGGCTTACCCCGGAGGCTCGCTTATCCAGCCCCGTACTCTCCCCGATACCGATACATCAATGAATATGAACGGCGGAACTATGTCAGCAGCCGATAAGACCGCTTATTCGGGCGCACGAAACGCAAATTCGGCTTCGGGCAATATGTCTGCGTCGCTCAGAGGCGTAATGATAAACGGCTCTCCCGAAAGCAGCACATATACCCTCCCCTCAATGACCGAGAATGAAAGAGAGATAATCCCCGATTTTCCTCTGCCTGCCGACTCGGAGGATTCCGTGCCCTCAACAGCAGGTCTTATGCCCTCAATGAGCTGGATATCTCTCACAGGGGACAACAGCTGGGGTTTTTTGCAGTTCGACGTGTTCACCGCAGGAGGAGCATATCCCGTTCCCGGGGCTGTGGTTATCATCAAAAAGAAGCTCCCCGGAGGAATAGGCCTTGCAAGAGTGCTGTTTACAAACAGAAGCGGAAAAACCGCAACCATCGCCCTTCCCGCTCCCTCGGAGCTTATCTCTCAGGATCCTTCAAGCACAGCCCGTCCCTTCTCGGAATACACCGTCACCGTAAGAGCAAGAGGCTATTACACCATAAGCGACATAAATCTCCCTATCTTTGCGGGTGTTAAGACAGTTCAGCCCATTGACCTTATCCCTCTCCCCGAAAATCAGCCTCAGACACCTATCCAGCCCCGTTCAGGCTCGGCGGATAATGATATGATGAATCCCCGTACCGTAGGCTGAGCCGACGCTGACGGAGAAGGAGGCTTCAAATGACAGGAGAACCGTATATTCCCGAAAGCATTGTAGTCCATCTGGGAGCGCCCAATGACAGAAGCGCACCCAATGTGACCGTTCCCTTTGCGGACTACATAAAGAATGTAGGGTCAAGCGAGATATATCCCACATGGCCCGAAAACGCCCTGAGAGCAAATCTGTATGCCATTATCAGCTATGCACTTAACAGATATTATACCGAATGGTACCCCTCAAAGGGCTATAATTTCGACATAACGAACGACACTCAGTATGACCAGTATTACGTTCACGGCAGAGATATTTTCGAGCCTATCAGCAATATCGTTGATGAGATAT
>JAGAJY010000066.1 GCA_017848125.1 Oscillospiraceae bacterium | reverse complement strand
GTCCCAATATATTACGCAAGCTACAGGTGCAGTGCTTCGGACGGAATACTGCTTGCACCGTTTATGAAATGCTGGTTTAAAAACGAAAAGGGACTTTCGGAAAAAATAAAGAAAGATGTCAGCACTTTTATAAGCAGGCTGAAAGCACAGGCAAAGGCAGATATTCCGAGATATAAGTGGTATGCGCCTCTTAATTATCCCAATAAAATGCTGGGAAAAGCTATGACATTTCCCATATATCTGCATAAGGACAGATGTGTAAAGTGCGGTAAATGTGAAAAGAATTGTCCGCAGAGTGCCGTTTCGAATAAAGACGGCTATCCCGTTATAAACAGGGCTGACTGTATCAACTGCTACCGCTGTATTCATCATTGCCCTGGTATGGCTTTGTCCTTATATAAGAACAGGGCTGTGGAAAAGGTCTGGGAGAAGGACGGTGATCTGAGTTGAATAGGTCAGGGAAGGTTATAGGCATTTCTTTTATTTCAATAATCGGAATTTTGCTGAATTTAATGCTTCTGTGTCTGGATTTCTGCATTGACAAAGCGGATTCGGAATTAAGCAGTCACCTTAGTCTTATCGTACTGCTTTTAAGCGGACTCAGCATAGTTTTGTCCAGACTTATTTTCAAGGGGCTGAATAAAAAAATGCAGCTGTGCGGCGCTTCGGATATGTCTTTTGTTTTCCTCACGGGGACGATAATTTACATTCTGCTGATACTGTTTATATTCCCTGTGGTGCTGAATTTCAAGTTTATGTATGTGCTGCTGCCTGCAAGAGAGCTGGCGGCGGATTATTCGGTGTTTATAATGCAGATCGTTTCGGTATTAACGGCAGTTATCTGCTGTGCGGCGGATCTGATATTGTATTTTGTGAGGAGGGGCAGAAAATGAGATACTACATAGTGGATTCATTTACGGACAAGCTTTTTTCGGGAAATCCCGCAGGAGTGTGCATTGCCGACAAGCCGATTTCAGATGACATAATGCAGAAGATGGCATTTGAAAACAACCTTTCGGAAACTGCATTTGTACGGAAAACAGAGGACGGATATAATCTGCGTTGGTTTACTCCGACCTTTGAAATAGACCTGTGCGGTCACGCAACTCTTGCAGCTGCTTTTGTAATTTTCAGCTTTATAGAGCCTGATTCCCATATTGTCCGTTTCAGCACCGTCAGCGGTGTTCTTACCGTGGAAAGAAAGGGTGAGCTGCTTGAAATGTCCTTTCCTGTAAGAAAACCAAAACGTATAGAGGTCACAGAAGAAATATCGGCGGCTCTGGGCTTTGTGCCCGCAGAGCTGTACTCGGAGCGTGACCTTTATGCCGTTGCCGACAGCGAGAAAGCTGTTTCCGATTACGCTCCCGATTATCAAAGGCTTGCAGAGCTTGATAAGTGGCTTGGAATAGCTATTACCGCAAAGGGGAATGACTGCGATTTTGTATCGAGGTTTTTCTGCCCCGAATTAAAGCTTGAAGACCCCGTAACAGGGTCATCTCACAGCAGTCTTGTTCCGTTGTGGAGCGATAAGCTCGGCAAGGACGAATTTACCGCAAAGCAGCTTTCAAAGCGTGGGGGAACGCTTTATTGCAGGCTATGTGAAAATGAGATCAGAATTTCGGGCAGAGCGGTGCTTTATTTATCGGGTGAGGTTGATTTGTGATGAATAATGAAAGGACAGATATAATTATGGAAAGACTTCAAACATTATTCAAAGAAAATCCTTCATACAAAGAAGCCTACTATGAATTTCTTGAACTTCACAAAAATAATTACGGTAAGAATGACACCGAGAAAGAGCTTGCCTTATTTGAACAGTGTTTTGCACGGGATTTTCTGAATGGTATAAAAAATGACAGCATAGAACGTGCAGAGCTTATAAAAGGGGAGCGTCTGACTATCCGCACAGCGAACATATCCGACGCTGAATTTATGAGCCTTGTTGAGCTTGACAAAGACAATTCACCTTGGGTCGGTCATTGGGGATTAGGCTGGCGTGTTGCCAAATTCGGCGATAAGGATTTTCTGCAAACCGTTATCGAAAAAGAGGACGGTAAGCCCATAGGTCTTATTATTTTCTGCGATATGCTGAATATGAAAAACCGTATTCAGCTGAAACGAATTGCAATTACAGATAAAGGCAAGGGCTACGGAAAAGAGGCGTTGTATCTTGCTCAGAAGCTTGCTTTTGAGGTGTTCGGTACAAAATATCTGTATCTCGGAACTAAGGAAAATAATCTGCGTGCACAGTCAATTTATAAGGCAACGGGATTTATTCCCGATATGCCCGATCCCTGTACTAAGTTTTATATAACCGATAAGGAATATTTTCACAGATGAAAGGAAACTTTTTTATGAAACTAAAAAAAATAATCCCCGCAATAACAGCCCTGCTTATGCTTTCCGCCTGCACAGGGGCAGAGAACAGCGATTCATCGGCAGTTCCCGAGGAAACTACAACTATCTGCGAAACAGAGACAACAACAAAAGCCCCCGAAACTCCCGAGGAATTTCATCAGGCTATGGTTGACCGCTCTCTGTACAGCGTAGGAAATCCGTCACGGCTCAAAGCAAAGATTGAGCAGGCACGCTCGGGCGAAAAGACTACTATTGCATACATAGGCGGCTCTATTACCGAGGGTGTGGGAACAACTGCCGACACCTGCTATGCAAGGCTGTCCTATGAGGCTTTCCGTGACAGCTACGGAACAGGGGATAATGTGGAGTATGTCAATGCAGGACTCAGCGGAACTCCCTCAAATCTGGGCGTTCTCCGTGCCGAAAGGGATATTCTCAGCGCAAAGCCTGACGTGGTCTTTATTGAATTTGCCGTTAACGACGGTCAGGACGATATTGCAAAGGAATCCTACGAATCTCTTGTGAGGACTGTCCTTGAACAGGATAATCAGCCTGCGATAATACTCCTGTTCAATGTCATCGAATCGGGCTACACTGCACAGGCTCATATGAAGCAGATTGGTGAGCATTACGCTCTGCCGATGGTATCAGCCGCAGACGCTCTTACACCTGAATTTGAGGAGGGGCGTATGACATGGAAGGACTATTCCAACGACCAGTCTCACCCCAATACAGAGGGACATAAGCTTCTCTGTGAATTTATCTCAAATCTGTACTCAGTTGCGGAAAATTCCGACGATACTGCCGAGTATGAGCTGCCTGCCGCACCTAAATTCGGCACAGCATACAAGAATGCGGCTATGGCTACACCCGAGACGGAAAACGAAAAGATAACCGTTACCTCAACAGGCTCATTTGAGGCTGTGCAGTCAGGCACATCAGGCTTTCCCTGCTCGTGGGAATATAAGGGCGGCAGTGAGCCATTGAAGCTCAGCACAAGAGCAAATTCCCTCTTTGTTATCTACAAGAGAAACAACACAGCGGCAATGGGAAGTTTTGATGTATATCTTAACGGCGCAAAGCTTAAAACCGTCAACACAATGCAGTCTGACGGCTGGGGAGAGGCATTTTCCCAGCAGATAATCAAGTTCAGCGAAGCAAAGGATATGGAGATCGAAATAGTTCCCTCCGAGGGTAACGGCGACAAGGCTATTCAGATCCTTGGCTTTGCAGTCTGTGAAAACTGATCGGGATTCAGCGTGATATTCTTGTTATCCGCTGTTATTATACCGTCCATTTTCATTCGGGAAAGCTCCTTCATCATAGCCGAACGGTCGCAGGCAAGAAGCTCTGCAAGGTCGGTGTAGGGAATGGGCAGACGTATCACGTCCGATTGCTGATATTTCTGCTCCTGCCTGATAAATGCAGTCAGCTTTT
>JAGAJY010000065.1 GCA_017848125.1 Oscillospiraceae bacterium | reverse complement strand
GAAATGCTGTCGCATTTCTCACCCCTTGCTCCGTTATTTCACGGAAATAAGGAGATTTCGCCCTCTGCGGAGGGCGACGGGGGCTCTGCCCCTCGACCCCGCAAGCCTTTGAAAAGGCTTGACCGAAACTTTTACCTTGTGTTTGTTTGTGTAACTTTTTTTATTACTGCACTTTCTCGACAAACTGACCGTCACAGACAAGGTTTGTCTGTGACGGTTTCGGTTTACTCAGCCATAAGTGAGCATATTTTATTGGAGAAATCTACGGGGTCTTCAATTGGAAGTCCTTCAATAAGAAGCGCCTGATTGTAGAGGATAGATGCATAGTCCTTGAACTTGTCCTTATCAGACTCAAAAAGCTTCTGCATTGCTGTGAAAATCTTGTGGTTGGGGTTAAGCTCCAGCACCTTTTCGGAAGTGACCTTCTGATTCTGAGGATTCTGATTGAGTATCTTTTCCATTTCAAGAGAGATCTGTCCGAAGCTGGAAAGGCAAACGGGATGAGATTTCAGCTTGTCGGAAATGCGGCATTCCTTTATCTTGCCGTCAAGGGCTTCGGAAATAAGGGAAAGCATATCCTTGTTTTCCTCGGAAAGCTTCTTTGTTTCTTCCTTCTGCTCCTCGGAATCTATTCCCAGATCGCCCTCGGACACGTTTCTGAACTCCTTGTCGCCGTGACGCATAAGCACCTTTACGGCAAATTCGTCAACATTATCGGTGAGATAAAGTATCTCATATCCTTTGTCACGGAGAAGCTCGGTCTGAGGAAGAGCCTCTATCTTGCTTACGCTTTCGCCTGCCGCATAGTAGATGTACTTCTGTTCTTCCTTCATTCGGGAAACATATTCGTCAAGGGTAACAAGCTTGTTTTCAGCGGATGATGTAAAGAGCAGCAGCTCCTCAACAGCGTCCTTGTCTCTGCCGTAATTGTCGTAAACACCGAATTTAAGCTGGATACCAAACTCCTTCCAGAATTTTTCATATGTTTCACGGTCATTGTTGAGCATCTTTTTAAGCTCGCTTTTGATGGATTTTTCAATGGATTTTGCAATAAGCTTAAGCTGGTGGTCGTGCTGCAGCATTTCTCTGGAAATGTTAAGTGACAGGTCAGCGGAATCTACAAGACCCTTTACGAATGAGAAATAATCAGGGAGAAGGTCGGCGCATTTATCCATTATCAGCACGCCGCTTGAATAGAGCTGGAGACCCTTTTCGTAGTCCTTGGAGAAGAAGTTGTAGGGGGCACGGGAGGGAATAAACAGCAGAGAATCGTAGGTTGCTGTTCCCTCGACCTTGGAGTGAATGTATTTGAGAGGGTCGGTGTAATCAAAGAACTTTTCCTTGTAGAAGCTGTTGTAATCCTCAGCTTTAAGCTCGTTCTTGTTCTTGCGCCAGAGGGGTATCATACTGTTGAGTGTTTCGTTTTCGATGTATGTCTCATATGCGTTCTCGGAGTAATCATCGTCCTTGGCATCGTCTTTTCTGCGTGATTTTTCCACGTCCATCTTAATGGGGAAACGGATATAATCGGAATACTTCTTTACAAGCTCCTTTAAGCGGAAATCGCTGAAATATTCGCTGTATTTTTCGTTTTCGGTGTCCTCTTTCAGAGTAAGACGAATCTCAGTTCCTACGGTCTCCTTGTCATCTTCCTCAATAGTATAGCCGTCAACGCCCTGCGAGGTCCATACATATGCCTTGTCTGAGCCGTATGCCCTTGTGCGTACACGGACTTCCTTTGCAACCATAAACGCTGAGTAGAAGCCCACACCGAACTGACCGATAATATCAACGTCTTCGGTCTTTTCGTTCTCATTCTTGAACTTGAATGAGCCGCTGTTTGCTATAATGCCGAGATTGTTTTCAAGTTCGTCAGCGGTCATACCGATACCGTTATCGGTGATGGTAAGAGTGCCTGCGTCCTTATCGGGAACGATACTGATAGCAAAATCGGACTTGTTCATTCCCACGTTGCTGTCGGTCAGGGATTTGAAATAGAGCTTGTCGATTGCGTCGCTGGCGTTTGAAATAAGCTCTCTGAGGAAAATTTCCTTGTGAGTGTAGATTGAGTTGATCATCATATCCAGAAGCCTTTTGGATTCGGCTTTGAACTGTCTGGTCTCTGCCATTTATAATGCACTTCCTTAGTATAATATATAGATTAGCACTTTATATTCAAAAGTGTTAGCACTCGTTGTAGTTGAGTGCTAATTAAATTATAGCTCAATACACTGTAAAAATCAAGGGAATGACTGATATTTTACATTTTGTTAATAAGTATGGCATCAATCATATGATATTCATTGACCGTCACAGAATATCATCGGAAGGACATACAGATGTTACAGGTTGACATATTATCTGTGAGATAAAATTAAATTATTGTACATCTTAATGTATAAATTTGTGTATGTTGTATGCGAAATGATGTGAACCAATTTATAATTTGTCATTCCTGCCCAAAAAAACTCCGACAAGTTTATGCAAATTTTTTTTCGGAAATTGGTTGCTGTAATTTGAACAATGTGTTATAATAGATATGTAGTAAAAGCAGACCATACGAATCGGCTGAAATAGCATTTTGTCTGCTAAGTTTATTTTTTGGAGGTACATATTATGGCAGAGAACGGATTCCTTAAAACGGTCAATTTCGGCGGATTTGACAAAAAGGATGTACTTGCTTATGTAGATCAGCTTAATACTAAGATATATACGCTGGAAAACGAGCTTGAGGAGAAGAAGGCTCTTCTTGAGAACAGCGGTGGAAATATGGAGGACAAGGAGAAGTATGAAAAGCTTCTTGAGTCTGACAAGGCTAAGATCACAGAGCTTCAGACAAACAATGAGTCACTGAAGAACCAGCTTTCCACAGCTGAGGCTGAGAACGCTGAGAAGGATCGTGAAATTGCCGATCTTAAAAAGAGAATAGCTGATATGGAAAATGAGCTTATCGAGGCTAAGAATGCTGCTGCTGCCGCTTCTCCTGCCGAGAACAGTGCTATGGACCTTACAAACGTTTTCATGGAAGCTCAGAGAACTGCTACCACTATCGTTACAACTGCCAAGGAAAACGCAAGAAAGATGGACGAGGACGCAAAGAAGCTTGCTAATCAGGTCGTTGATGACGCTAACAGCAAGGCTTCTACCATCGTTAAAACTGCTGACGAAAAGGCTACCAAGCTTCTCACAGACGCTGAGGATAAGTCTGCTAAGATGATGAGCGACGCTGAGGGCAAGACATCTGAAATGAGACGTGCGGCTGACAATATGAAGGCTGTTGTTCTTGCTGAGATCACAGAGATCGAAGCTCAGGTCAACTCTATCAAGACAATGCTTGAAAATATCTCCAAGCAGAGCCTTACAGAGAGTATTGCCAAGATCTCCGAGACAGCAGGTCTGCTTGTAAGCACACAGGATACTCTCAAGAAGGACGGTATTCCCGAGTTTACTCCTCCTAAGGGAGTAAAGATGGCTACTCCTGCGGCTGCGGCTCCCAAGCCTGCTGCTGCTCCTGCTCCCAAGCCTGTAATGCCTGCACCTACACCCAAGCCTGCAGCACCTGCTCCTGCACCTGCAGCTCCTAAGCCCGCACCTGCTCCTGCACCTGCACCTGCGGCTCCCAAGCCTGCTCCCGCACCTGCACCTGCGGCTCCTAAGCCTGCTCCCGCACCTGCACCTGCTCCCAAGCCTACTCCCAAGCTCAACAATAACTTCGGTTTCGACCTGAGCGAGATAGAGGCTATGGCTAAGGCTATCGAGGCTGACGCTTCCAAGCACGGCAAGGGCACTCCTCTGAACGACGGATATGACGGAAACGTTGATCCTAAGTCCATTAAGCTCTCTAACATGGGCTGATAAGTTATAACTATTATACTGCGTCACTACGGTGGCGCAGTTTTAATTTAACTTAAAACTAAGTTAAATTAAGTTAAAATAGCTTCAAATAAATGTTGCTTGTAAAATTATTGCAGTTATAATTGTTTGTTTTGCACAAATTTTCATTTTGTTATCTGATCTGATGAAGGATCCTGATGGTGATTTGATGTTTCGATAACGTTTAAATTCGGGCTAAAATCAGTATTTAAAGCGAATTTGGATAAAAGCAGAGCTTTTGTTGTTACAAATGCACAAAATTAAACAAAGTTAAATGTTAAAACTAACATCATTGACAAATGAGAGTTTTTTTGGTATATTATTTATAGTGAACAGCACAGATAAAACGTGTGTTGAACCATTTTATCTTTAGTATAATTTTGAAAGGCGGTTTTACCAATGAAAACAAAAGTTTTAAACGGTGTATCTTTGCCCAACATTCCTTGGATGGACAAGCCCGAGGGCTGCAGAGACATTGTATGGCGTTACAGCGCTAACCCCATCATCAAGCGTGACCAGATCATGGTCAAGAAGGCAAACGGCTACAGAGAGCCTTCCAACTCCATCTTCAACAGCTCCGTTGTTCCTTTTGAGAACGGCGATTACAAGTTTGCAGGCGTTTTCAGAGTAGATGACAGAGAGCGTAACATGGAGCTCCACGTTGGTTTATCCAAGGACGGTATCAACTGGGATATCAACGAGGAGAGAATCCACTTTGAGTGCGATATTCCTGAGGTTGCTCAGTGGCAGTACGGCTACGATCCCAGAGTTTGCAAGCTTGAGGACAAGTATGTAGTTACATGGTGCAACGCTTACGGCTGGAAGCCTACAATCGGCATTGCATTCACAACAGATTTCAAGACCTTCACACAGATCGAGAATGCATATCTCCCCTTCAACAGAAACGGCGTTATGTTCCCCAGAAAGATCAACGGCAAGTATATGATGATGAGCCGTCCTTCTGACAGCGGACATACTCCTTTCGGCGATATGTTCATCTCTCAGTCTCCCGATATGACCTTCTGGGGTCAGCACAGACACGTTATGGGCCCCTCCAAGGGCTGGGAATCCACAAAGATGGGTGCAGGTCCTATTCCTATCGAGACAGACAGAGGCTGGCTCATTTTCTACCACGGTGTACTTACTTCCTGCAACGGTTATGTTTACAGCTTCTCCGCTGCTCTCCTCGATAAGGACGAGCCTTGGAAGGTTCTCAAGAGAGGTGCTTCCTACCTTCTCAGCCCTCAGGAGTACTATGAGCTCGTTGGTGATACAGACGCAGTAACATTCCCCTGTGCTAACCTCGTTGACGCTGACACAGGCAGAATCTGCATCTACTACGGCTGCGCTGATACCTGCACAGCTCTCGCATTCACTACTGTTGATGATGTTATGGACTTCCTTGACAACAACAGCCAGGTTTGATTGAGTAATAGAATGTAACAAATTACGGCAGACTCGTGTATCACGGGTCTGCCGTTTGCTTTAAATAAATGCCGTATTTCAGAAGAAATACGGCATTAAAATCAATATCTCTGCGCTTTAAGCGAATCATATTCCCTGAAAAGCTCTTGACAAAGTCCTCTGTCCGAACATTCAAGGGGTATCGCTTCACCGCTTTTTATAGCCTCGTAGAATTCATCGTCCTTGAAGCCGATGTCTGCTGTGTCGTCAACTGTACAGCCATAGATGATCTTTTCGATTCCTGCCCAGAGAGCGGCGCTCATACACATAGGACAGGGATATGCTGTGGTATAAAGGGTACAGCCCTTTAAGCTGTGAGTGCCCACTCTCTTGCAGGCGTCTCTTATGGCGGCAACCTCGCCGTGCATTGTGGGGTCGTGATCGGCAAG
>JAGAJY010000064.1 GCA_017848125.1 Oscillospiraceae bacterium | reverse complement strand
TGACAAGGGATAACTGCGCCCTTTTGCAGAAATCACCTAAGAAAAACAACCCGTTTTTAATGCTTTACGCATATATTTGACCTGATTTGCATTTTTTACCTGATTGTGTTCTTGCAAAAGGGGGTTTTTAGAGGTTGCCTTTAGAAAAAGCCAAATCAAATTTAATGCAGGCAGTGCAGCTGTAATGATCAGCCCATAAATATGTGTAAAAAAAATGTAAAAAACACTTGACAAATGAAATTTGCGGTGCTATACTAAACTTATAATTTTGAAAGGAGGCAGGCAAATGTTCAAGCATATATACATCAGAAAATCTTTCATTCATAGTATTTACGGAAATGAGTCTTTGTCTGCTTTTGTAGAGGTATAGTCTCAGCTATAGCTTTATATACTGCGTATTAGGCGTGCATTTCTGTTATGAAGTGCACGCTTTTTTGTTTGATATTTTGCTTGACAAAATAGCTGAAGGAGATAGTTTTATGACAGGAAAAACCATTACAGCCGTAATTGACCGCCCTCTGGGGAGCAGTCACCCGAAATATCCCGATATGATTTATCCTGTAAATTACGGCTATGTTGAAGGTATCATTGCTCCCGACGGTGAGGAGCAGGACGTGTACATACTTGGGGTAAATGAGCCGCTGGAGGAGTTTACGGGGAGAATTATCGCCGTGATTCACCGTTTTGACGATGTAGAAGAAAAGTGGGTAGCTGCTCCCGACGGCGTTACATTTACCAAAGAGGAAATTGCTGAAGCTGTACGCTTTCAAGAGCAGTATTTTGATACGGAGATAGTTATGTGTATTAGGTGATTTGGCTGTAAATCTACGGAGGTGATAAATTTGCAAAAGGGTCGTATAATTTTTCTCAACGGCGTAACAAGCTCGGGTAAAACCTCTATAGTTGAGTCCCTACAGAATCGTGATGATGTTTTCTTTTACGTTGTGGCTAATGATTTGTTTCAGGAAATGGTGGGAGAAAAATTTCTGCGTGAAAACTATTGGAAATATCTCAGCGAGGTCATCATTTTAATGTATCACACAGCAAAGCTTTATTCCGATATGGGAAAAAATGTCATTATTGACGGAATACTGGTGGAAAATGATGACATAAGTCCCCATTACAAGCAGCTTACGGAGATTCTGGACGGTAATCCTCTTGATATAGTTGAGGTCTATTGTCCCCTTGAAATTTGCAGGCAGAGAAATATTATTCGGGGTGACAGATATGAAACTCAGTCAGAAGAACAGTCTGCACAGATGTCTGAAAATATTTCGTACAGTCTGAGTGTAGATACAAGCCTGCTCAGTCCCGATGAGTGTGCGGAGATTATTATCGCAGAGCTGTTTTAGAAAGGCGGAAAGCAATGAAACTGAAACTTGTTAAGGCTTCGGAAGAATACAGAGAGCAGATCGTGGAAATGCTTGATGAATGGTATTCCTGCGGCGAAAAAATAGTTCCCTATTCTATACGCAAGTCTGATTATCATAATTTTGAAGATTATTGCAAGGCGCTTGACAATACAGATACAAGCGGCGATAAAGTTCCCGATTCTACGTTTTTTTGTTTGGACGAGGACAGAAATATTATGGTAGGTGCAGTGAATATCAGACATTATCTGAGTGAAGCACTTTTGAAAAACGGCGGACATATCGGCGACGGAGTAAGACCGTCGGAACGCAGAAAGGGTATAGCCACTAAGATGATAGGACTTGCTTTGAAAGAATGCCGCAGGCTTGGCATAGAAAATGTGCTGATGGTATGCAGTAAGGATAATATCGGGTCTGCCAAAAGCATTGTCAATAACGGAGGTGTTCTTGAAAACGAAATCGAGGTTGACGGAAATATTGAGCAAAGATATTGGATAAAGCTTGACTGAAAATAAAAGGAGTGATTTTATGAAAAAGATGATTGCTCTTTCCGGCGCCTGCGGAGTGGGAAAATCTACTTTAAAGGATGCTCTTGGGGAGCTGATTTCAGACAGCTTTGCCTGCATTGATACAGATGAGGTAGGACTTAATTGGTGGGACTACGCAGGTACGGAGAGGGAATCTGAATATAATGACGATTGTATTGCAGAAGCTGTAAAAATGTCGGGAGATAAAAATCTGCTTTTTGCCTCTTGTATGAATCCCATTGATTTTTATTCCAAGGTAAAAATACCGCAGGAGATCACATCTGTGTATTTTATCGGAATGACCTGTTCCGATAAAGAGATCACCGCAAGGCTTAAAGCAAGACCTGCTGAAAGAATGTGCGGAAGTGATGATTTTATCGCAAATCAGATAGATTATAACGACTGGTTCAAATTGAACTCAAATAAGTTTCAGTTTTACATTGACAACACGAATATGACCGTAAAAGAAACCGCAGAAAAGATAGCGGAATATATAAACGGCTTTAATATTTAAGGAGGAATCACTATGAAAGTAATCAAAGGAAAAATCGACTGCAAGCCCTCGGAAACAGGCTATGATGAGAGCCGTATAGAAATGCTCGAAAAGCGTTTTGGCGAAATGACGGAAAAAAGGATAATCCACGGTGCAAGCTACTGCATAGCTCATAAGGGCAGGGTCATCGCTCACGGTGCTGTAGGCAGAAACAACGGAATGGGAATCGATACGCCTATGCTTCCAGAAACGGTTTTCGGAGTGGCTTCCATTACCAAGACCTTTACCGCAACGGCTATAATGCAGCTTGTGGAGGACGGATATATCAGGCTCAATACCTATGTGGGAGAAATTATACCCCAGTTCGGCGAAAAGCCTTTCAATGACATTACCCTCTGGCATCTGCTTACCCACACCTCAGGAATGTATCCCGACGGGGGCTGCTTTAACGAATCCACCCTCTGCCAATGGGATCTTATATCCGAGGCTGTTGATAAATGGGACGGCAAGGGTGAATTTGACTGGATAACTCCCTCGCTTAAAATAGGGCTTCGCCGTCCCACAGGAAAGGAATGGATGTATTCTTCCTTCGGCTTTGCTGTTCTCGGTGAGGTGATTTCAAGAGTAAGCGGAATGAACGCACACGATTATATTATGGAAAAGGTGATACGGCCTCTGAAAATGAACGACAGCGGCTTCTGCCTTACCGCCGATACAGCCGCTCGGAGTTTTTACAGCAGCGAAAGACATAAGGATTATATTGATAAAATAGTATCGGGGGAGGTGAATCCCTGTGACGGTGAGGGCAATGGCTGGGACGCTGTTCCCGATACGGGCGGAGGAATTACTTCCACAGTTTACGACCTTATCCGCTTTGCAAACGCATACATAAACAACGGCAGGCTTGACGGCGCAAGGATACTGGGAAGAAAGTCCGTTGAGAAAATGAGCAGAATTCAGCTGAGCGGCATTCCCGACCATTGCTGGAATGCAAATGAGCCTAACCGCCTGTACGGAATAGGCTTTGATATCCGTCATGGTCTTAATTTCAACTATTCGGACAGAACTATCATGCACGAGGGTGCAGGGGCTTCGTCTCTTGATATTGACCTTGAAGAAGGTCTTGCCGCAGCATGGTTCGTTCCATTTGACGAGGGGGCAAACGGCTGGTCTGCCGAGCCGCTGTACAATGTTCAGAATATTATCTGGTCGGGGTTGATATGATAAATTACATAAAACACAAGCTTGAGATATGCAGGGCGGTTGCCTTTGTGACATATAAGGAATGGAGTGCCTACCGCACCCATTCCCTTGTGTCGGTGTTTGTGGGTCCCGTTTATTTCATTGTACAGTATTTCATATGGACGGCGGTATATGGCGGCGGCGGTGCTATAGGCGGAATGGAGCTGTCGGAAACCATACGCTATTTCGGTGCGTCGGCTCTTATCGGCTATCTTACAATGGATTTTGCCGACTGGAATCTCCAAATGCTTGTAAGAACAGGCAAATTCCTCACCTTTTCCCTCAGACCCGTTCATCACAGATTCTTTGCCCTGTCCCAGAAAATAGGTCACAGGATATTGGGATTTTATCTTGAGTTTCTCCCCTGCCTGCTTATATTCGTACTGCTTTTCAAGGTGGATATGATACCATGCTGTCCTTTATGGACTGCGTTATCGGTCTTGCTTGCATTTCTTATGAATTTCTATGTAAATTACTGTCTCGGAATGGCTGCGTTTTATTTTGTGCAGGCAAACGGCATAAGAGTTGTGTATCAGCTTCTCGGCAATATATTTTCCGGAATGCTGATACCTCTCAGCTTCTTTCCCGAAATTATCCAGCGGATAATGATATTCCTGCCCTTCCAATACACAAACTACATTCCCGCAATGGTATGGACGGGAAACGAAGCGATAGGTGCAATGGGGCTGACGATACCTCAGGCGGTCATGTATCAGGCTATAGCAGTAATATTTACGGCGCTTCTCAGCGAGGTGCTTTACCGCAGCTCCATAAAGCGGTTTACAGCGGTGGGAGCATAAATTTCAAAGGAGAAAGCAAATGAAATATGTGAAAATATACCTTGCCTGTATGCAGACTGCTGTTTCAAGGGCAGCGGCATACCGCACGGATTTTGTGCTGGGTAATCTTATAACTCTGCTTTCAAACATTATCTTTCCTCTGGTGACGGTGCTGATATATGCAAACGGTGCGGAGTTTCCGAATTGGACAATGTGGGAGATACTGCTGATACAGTCAGTGGTTTCAATGTCGGGAGCGATTTCGTCAATGATAAGCGGCGGGATCCTCTGGGTAACTATGGACTGCGTAAGGGAGGGCAGCTTTGAAACGATACTGTTAAAGCCGCTGCCGCCGCTGTTTTACATAGCCTCCTCAAGTGTTGATACAAGCAGCGTCGGCTTATTTATCGGCAGTATTGCAATGACGGTAATATCCGCTGTTCACACGGGGATATGCGGAGCGGAGGGCATAGCTTTGTTTTTGCTGATGTTTTTGGGAGGCATTTCCGTAATGGTCGGACTTGACCTTATAATGGCGGCGATAAGCTTCAAATGGGTCGGAAACTCACGAATTCCCGAAATATTTGACAGCGTAAGGGAATTCGGAAAGTATCCTCTCGAAATATTCCCCGAAAGCGTAAGGGTCATTTCATCGATTTTTATCCCTGTGGCTGTTGTTGGATTTTTTCCTGCTTCGGCACTTCTGGGCAGATTTGATACGCTGTCGCTTATTTCGCTTATTCCCTGTGCAGGCTTTCTTCTGTTCGGCGTATGGCTTTATAACAGAATGATAAGAATTTACGAGGGTGTAGGCGGATAATATGACGGACAATGAAACTACTGATATAAATGCGCACAAGAAAGGCAATTGATATGACGGCAATAAAAGCAGAAAATTTAGTTAAATCCTATACAACATACAAAAGAGGAAGCGGATTCGCAGAAGCGATAAAAAGCTTTTTCAAGCGTGAAAAGGTAATTGTGAATGCGGTTGACGGTATTTCCTTTGAAATAGAAAAGGGTACGGTCTGCGGTATTCTCGGACCTAACGGAGCAGGTAAATCAACGACGATAAAAATGCTTTGCGGAGCGCTTTATCCCACAAGCGGACGTATTGATGCAATGGGCTTTGTTCCTGCACGGGACAGAACTCGTTATGTTAATAAAATAGGAGCTGTATTCGGGCAGAAGTCACAGCTGATATGGGATATCCCTCCTGCTGACAGCTTCGCAGTGAACAAGGCGATTTACGGCATATCCGATGAGGATTACAAAAATCGTCTTGATGAAATGACAGAGCTTTTTGATGTATCGGAGGTGATACACAAGCCAACAAGAGTGCTGTCTCTTGGCGAGCGTATGAAATGCGAATTTATTATGGCAATGCTCCACGCACCCGAGATAGTGTTTCTTGATGAGCCTACCATCGGTCTTGATGTTATTGCGAAAAGCAAGATTCGTGAGGTCGTCAGAGAAATGAACCGCAAGGGAACGACCTTCATTCTTACCACTCACGACCTTGAAGACGTTGAGCAGCTGGCGGAAAAGGTCATCATTATAAATCACGGAAAAAAAGTTTTTGATGATTCTTTGCAGGCGCTGAAAAATGTGCTGGGAAGCAAGAAAATAGTGAGTCTGACTCTCACAGAGCCATGCATTGGCGATGAGATAGGCGGTGCAAGGATAATCAGCCGTGACAATGATTTCGGCGTTTCACTTGAAGTGGATACGGAAAAGCAAAGCATTACCGATTTTCTCAGAGATCTGACTGCCTGCGGTGATTTCAGGGATATTTCCGTCAAGGAGCTTCCTATGGATATGATAATTACAAGAATTTACAGCGAATAGAATTTGTGGGACTGCTTATAATATTACAGCAGCCCACACCTTTTTGTTAAAAAGAGACATGCAGATATTTGAAACGCCAAGCATCATTGTGCATATATACAAAATGGCTGAAATCTCAAAAAAAGTGTTGACTTTTGGGAAAGTATGGTGTATAATAAATAAGTCGCTTGAAGATGTAACAAAATCAAGCAAAGACATAAATATGGCGGTATAGCTCAGTTGGCTAGAGCACTTGGTTCATACCCAGGGTGTCGTTGGTTCAAATCCGACTGCCGCTACCATTTATGGCCCGTTGGTCAAGAGGTTAAGACGACGCCCTTTCACGGCGTAATCATGGGTTCAATTCCCGTACGGGTCACCAGTTCACTTGCTCGCAAACAACGTAGGTACGTTGTTTGCGAGTTTTATTTTTGCCTGAAAATTGGGCTTGGGACTTATATGGGACTTATCCTATCTACTTGTAACTTTCCGTATCATTTGCGTGATGCGGATTTTTTGTTTCGGGATTGTCTTTTGACGTAAAGCTGAGAGCATTTGCAACAGCGTCACATGCCTTTATCTGATTTTCACGGAACATATGACTATATAAATTTAAAGTCGTTGAAACTTGAGAATGCCCTAAAATACCCGAAACTGTGGTAGGGTCAATGCCTGCGCCGATCAGCAGACTGGTATGCAGATGACGGAACTGATGAATACCATAAAACGGAAAATCATTCTTCTCGCAGAATTCCTTTAACCAACCATAAGGCGTCTGGGGATTCATGGGCTGACCGTCATACTTTACGAAAAGCCTGTCCGTATCATGCCACTTGCTGCCCAGCTTTATGCGCTCCTCGTCCTGTTCCTCCTTATAGAGTAAGAGCACATCAATGACTTCCATGGGAACCTTCACAAATCGCACCGAGCTTTCTGTCTTAGTGGTGTCGGTGTAAATGCCATTAGTCTTGGTGTAGTTGGACGTCCGCTGAATGTGGATAACTCCCGTCTGAAAATCAATGTCCTTCCACTCCAGACCCAGCATTTCTCCCCTGCGCATACCACTGTAAATATCAAGAGTAAAAAATGCACGGTATTTAAGCGGAGCAGTTTTGAGAAGATTGAAAAACTCCTCGGTTTCTTCAATGGTGAGAATCTTGCGTTCCTTCTTGCTGCCTTTGGGAATTGTCACACGCCTGCAGGGGTTGTCGCTGAGCATATCCATCTTAATCGCATAGTCGATTATTGTTGATATGAATGACAGGTAATGGATCATTGTTTTTCTGGATAAAGGCTTGCCTGTGTGCTCGTTCACGCCGTCTTTTGCAAGGCTGTTGATGAACTTCTGAATTTCACGAGTAGTCAGCTTGTCAAGACGAATATGACCGATGGCGGCATAAACACGCTTCGTAAGCTGCCGCTGCCTTGTGTATGTAGTGCTTTTCAGATTCAGCTTGCCATAATCCTCAAACCATTCCTCGGCAAAAGCTTCAAACTTTATTGCCGAAACGATCTGACCGTGCTTGCATTCCTCCTCGAACAGAATTGCCTGACGCTGTAATTCCTTTTCGATCTGCTTTTCTGTCATTTTGGGGTCGGGAGTCCAGGTCATTTTCTGCGTGACCTGCTGTCCGTTTGCTTTGTATCCGCAGGATACCTTGATGCGATATGAATCGCCTCGTTTTTCTATTGATGCCATAGGGCAAACCTCCTTGTATGCTTGACCGTTGGCATATTTCTGCAATATTTATTTTATCACTTTACCAACAGAAAGTCAAGACTGTTTTTGCAGAAATATGCCCACGGATAATTTTTCTCAGTTAATGCTGTGATTTAAGATAATCAAAAAGTGCTGCTTTGCTGATAAGTATCTTGCCACGCTTGCCCTTACCAGTTCGGATATACGGTATCTTCTCCTGTGCCACAAGCTGACGAATCGTATGCTCCGATAAGCCTGTTACAGCTTCTGCACACTCCTTGATAGTCAGCATCTCAACGGGAGCTGCGGCAGAAATCGCTACAGGTTCATTATTCTTATCGTCCCCGCTTTCAACAAGCTGTGACAGTAACGACACGATCTGCGCAATAATTTCAGTTTTGTTTTTCTCCATAAGTTTTCTCCATTTCTCTCAGAGCAACACATTGGGTCTGAGCTTCTTTATTTCTTTTTCAAATGATTTGCTGATATTCAAAAATCTGTCCTGCAAATTTTCTATTTCAGGCAGATATTCGGATTTTTCTGTTTCTGCAATTTTTCTTATCTGTCCAAGAGAGTCGCCGCAGTAATTGAAGGCTCTTGTAATTTTTCTCAGTTCATAAAGATCATATCTTTTCATATTTCCCTGAACTGCAATTTTGCGTATGAATCTTCCCTTGGGCATTTTCAGATATGATGCTTTTCTGCTGACAGCCTCATATTCGCTTTTTGAAAATCTCAGATGACGCACGATATTTCTGCTCATGGACTTTCATCCTCCCCGACAATTTCAGGAGTCGGAATACGGAACGTTTCAGTGTAACTTTCCAGAAGGTCAAGCTGTGTATTCAGTGCATTGATGTTTTTGGTGCTGATTGTTCTGTAAGTGTTTATCTCTTTGGCAATAGCATTCAGCTCGGTTCCCACCATTCTGAAACTTATCAAATTGTCATGCAGTGACAAAAGGTCATACTTGAGGATATTGCCGTTCACAGCCATTCGGCGTATGTATTCGCAGACGCTAATATTAAGTTTTTCTGCTTTTCTTCTGAGAATATCATCTTCCTTTTCGCTAAATCTGATATGCTTTTCTATATTTCTTTTAGCCATATTTATTGCTATCTCCTTCCTAAATGAGGGGGCTGGGGATGTGCCTCAGAATCGATTTTGTGGGATACAAAATCTACGCTTGCTATCTTCCTGACCCGTCCTTTCATGCAACAGAGTTGCATACCCCCTTTCAACACGTTGCAAGCTACCTCTTTCCAAGACCGAAAATACCCTTGTTGACCTTTGCCGCAGTAAGTGCTTCTTCCTGTTTAGAGCATTTATCTTTAAGTGCTGTTATCTCCGATCTCTGACTGCTGCAAAGCTCCCTTAACGATGATATTTCACGCTCCAGATCTGAAATGCGGCTGTCCTTTTCATCAAGTAATGCCGTAATATCGGATATTCGATTTTCCAGCTCACTTATACGTTTGTCCTTTTCTTGAGATAAGTGAAAATACTTGCTTGAATCGAACCTGAAGCTTTCTGCAGCTGCCTTTTCTTTCTGTAACTTGCTTTCAAGCTCATTTATTCGTTTCTGTAAATCTTCATTATCTGAAACAAGCGAAATATTCTGAACACGAAGTTTGTCATTTTCTTCGCAGACAATGTTATACTTGTCCGCAGAAACATTTTTCGGCTTCAGAAATACCACCGCATAATCATCAAGCAACTTAACTCCATTGCTATTTTTAGTAATATGGTCTTTCAGCTCTTTCTCATGTCTGCGAATTGAGGAGTAAACAGTCTGATGTGATACATGATACATTTTACAAAATTCAATTATGGTCACTGCCTTCCTCCTTTTGGTACTTTTTTATGTACGGTACTTTTATTCCGGTATCATATCGGTACTTTTCATATACTTTTTCGTATCTCCAATGCTTATGTACCTGAATAATACCGGAATAGTACCCGTTTTCGGTACAAAACATGTACAGATGTAGTACATTTCCCGCATCTGTACTTTAAAAATACAACTTTGGTACCTAATCTTCGGTACCAATATTTAATTTGGTACTGAATGTACTCATGAATGATGAATCTATTGAGTTTATGATTTCTTCCTTATCAGGATCGGACATCGTCTTTTCGTTTTTCTCATTTATGTTTATATCATTAGTCCAAATATTTTCCGATTTCTGCGAAACCGTCCTTTCCGGAGCAACTATCTTTCCTTCATAACCGCCTATCTCTCTTCTAACAATTTCAGTGATTTTTGGAATTAGGGCTTCCGTTATCTTTTCAATAAATATATCATCGTCCCGATGTTCTGTATATTCCGTTAATGCTGTTGCTATGAAATTCGTGTATGAATGAAATTTCTTCTTATCATAGTTTTCAAGGATTTCAACAGCTTTACGGTGAAGATTATCCGACAGATCAAAATGCAGACAAGTGTTGAATTCATTACTTCTTTTCATACTGATCCCTCAGCATTTTCAGAGTCATAAGTTCATATCCTCTTGCGGTAGCGCAGATATTTGTCAGCATTATTACCCGCTCATCATTTGCAACAGCGGGACAGAATCTTTTCATCACCCTTGCCCCGCCGCCGCAGATATACAGCTTCATAAAATCTCTGTTGTAGCCATATCTGGCAAGCACTTTCAGAACTTTTCCGCAATATATCTCAACTATCCTTTTCATTTCATCAACGTATTTTTCCGAAATGCTGCTCTGGCCTGTTTTTATAAATTCAAGAGCAACGTATTCGTCAACATCGGTGTGAGTTCTGTCTTTCAGATATTTCAGAATTTCCTTGACACATTCGTTTACGCCCATAAGCTCGGTTTTGAAGCTAGCTTCAATAACCATACCGTTTCGCACTCTCAGAATATTTATGGTGCCATTCCCGATGTCGGCAAGCATATTATCGCCTTTCATGTCCTTGAGATTTTCGATGATGGCTGCATATCCCTGAGGGAGAATTACTGCGTCCTTTATCTCCACCTTATATGTAACGTCGTCAAGAGAAAACGTAACTTCTTTATTCTGTTTGAGATAGTTCCGATATGATTCCGACTGATTACCATACCATGTAACGGGAAGTCCCGCTGCAATGAGTACGCTCGCTTCGGTCACATTGTCCCTTGCCAGCTCCTTGGCAATGCAGAACATGGTGAGAATGTAATAGTCCTCGTCCTGCGTTTTGTCACTGACCACTTCCTTGTGACCCTGCCCGATAACATAGTAGCTGCCGTTGTACTCGATAACATTGGTTGTGGTCAGCGGCTTACTGTTATGCTTGGACACTGATGTGGGTGTGCAAGTGCTCACAGTTTTCACATTGCCGTTGCCTGTGTCCGCTGCGATGATATATACGCCATTATATTTTTCTGCCAATTGGCAAACCTCCTTGTAATTTATATTTTGTTCGATAAACTCTTTCTTATCTGTACAAGTGCATTGGAATCATCTTCTTTCGTGTTATTCCGTTTTTTTCTTTCCGGTAAGTCTATTATATCATATTGGATTTTTAAAAATTGCCTTTATGAAACTGATCGCAAATTACTCCAAATTATCTCAAATGATCTCAAATGAACGCAAATGATCTCGCAATCTCAGAATATCTGATGAATATTCATAGTATTGTCACAGAAATTCTGTGCCTGAACATTTTGTAAACAGTTATGTGATATTGTATTATTTTGTGTTTTAGGAACGTTTTGATGTCGATTTTTATCTTCCTTATCTGTACAAGTGCATTGGAATCATCCCCTTTCGTGTTATTCCGTTTTTCCTGTCCGGTAAGTCTATTATATCATATTGGATTTTTGAAAATTGACTTGAAAATGGTGAACGCAAATGACTCTAAGTTTACTCAAATTACTCTAAGTTTACCCAAATGCTCTTACAAACAAAGAAATTTAAATGTGTATTCATGGTCTTGTCACAGAGTTTTTGTGCCTGAACAATTTGTAAACACTTATGTGATATTGTATTATTTTGTATTTTTGGGAAGTGTTGGTATCTATTTTTCTCTTTTGTTATATATTTGTTTTCTGCTCTTTATGTCCATTATGCCATAATCGGTTTTTCAGAATTGGCTTTCTTTTTTCGGCACGGAAACGTTACGAAAGATTGTTAAACGTTCATAAACATCACTTCAGGAACAGAATCTCTTTTAATTGTTCATAGTTATGCTTTGGTTTTTCGTGCCTGAATATTTTGTAAAGAGTCTCTATGTGTTTTTTATGACTATCCTGTTCCCTGTCAATATACAAGTATAGTTACTTTGTTTATTTTAAACAAAATCATGGTTATATTTTTTATATGCATCAAACCTTAAATGAAAAAGTAAATGCAAGAAAATAAGTAACAAGCAGACCATAAAGCATATATAAAGGTAAAAAAACAGTCCCCAAAGGAGGGAAATAAGTATGTAGGCAAGAAAAAGGACTCAAAAAGATCTAAAACAGGGTATAGTAAAACTGACGGTATTGGATTTTTTTGAAAAAGAAAATGCAACCCGCCTTTAATAACATATCCATCCTGTACAGCTCAGAAAAAAATAAAGTTAGTTCTTAATAAGAATAGGCTTAAGAATAACCTTGTCAGCAGGAACAGCTTGAAGGTTCAGAGAATCAAGAAGTTTCAGACTATTTAAATCAGACATTAATTCAAAAGGAGTTTTGTTGTCAAAGATTTCTCTGGCCACAGAATTAATGTGACAGCAAACAAGTCTGACATCTTCGGCGGAAAGAGAATTGAGGGATGTTCCTTTAGGAATAATGCGTCTTATGAGGGTGTGATTCTTTTCAATATGTGGTTTCTGCCATGAAGCCTGCGGATCACAAAAGAATATCTTAGTACGCTGGCATCCGTTTGGAGCATATTCAAGGCTGTCAGGATCCTTGAATTCAACACCATTGTCAGTAAGAATAACCTTAAAAAGTTTTCTGAAGGTCTTTAAACCAAGCTTTTCTGTCAGGATGTCAAATACCTCCTGAACACTCTTCATTGTACCGTCAGGCATAAGAAAGATGAGCATGAAATTAGACCTTCGGAAGATCATTGTAAGTAAGACTTTTTTTGATCCACGGGCACCTTTCACGGTATCCATCTCGACAATATCATAGTCAGGATGCAATTCCACGAAAGATTGAAAATCATCAAATGTTCTGCCTCTTCTGCATTTGTATTCAAGTTTGGTGAGCACCTTTTTAGGTCTTCTCTGGCGATAGGTCACCTTCTTGGGGAGATCAATGTTCTTTACAGAAAAAGCATTGCTGTCAATATAATTGTATATAGTTTTTTCAGAAAGTCCGATCTCGTCAGAATGGGTTGAGATGATGTGATTGATGGATTGACCTTTCATGATAAGCGGTGAAATAAGGTCACCGATTTCGGCCATTCTTTCCGGTGATGTCCGAATACCGGTTCGGCTGGTTTTAAGAGTGTGAAGATATTCGGAATGTGCTCTGTGAGCAGTATAATAAGCGTGTTCTTTTTTACAGGTTTTCTGTTTGGAACAACCGCTGCATACATATGGCGGTTTGTCGAGCAGCTCACAATGCAGAGATTCGTATTCTTTGCAGATAAGTGTACAGTTACAATCACTGCAAAGTTTGCATCTGGTAAAACAACCGCCGTTTTCAACATGACAAAGGTTGTTTCTGAGGCAAGAATGATACTTGGTGCAGTCGTTTTTACAGGAAGGGTTAACCCTTCCTGTAAAAACCCTATAACGTTTGACTTCTCGGGAAATGGTAGAGGGAGAACGGTTCAGCTTATCAGCAATAGCTGCAAATGAAAAGTCCATTGAGATAAGTCTTTCGATCATTGCACGATCGGATAAAGATAAATGTTTACTCATAATATATCTCCTATATTTATGAGCTGTACAGTTATACTTAGTTTACATCAAAAAACTCCGTTTGTAAAACTTAATGCACGTTTGTAAGAGTAATTGTTTAGATTTTTTTGCGTTTAGTTTTACAATTAACCTCCTCTTTCTGCGTTCTTCTGCCCGTTTTTTCGCTTCCTCTCGCTGCCTTGCTTCTTCAATAGCCATACGCTTTTCAGCTATCAGCCTTTCTGCCCTCTCCCTTTCTTCCTCGGCTTTGCGCTGTTCATCAAGGGAAGCCTTCTGCAAGCTTTCTTCGTATGCTTCAAGCTCTTTCTTCCCGGAGGTCAAGTAACGTGCATAATCGGTTTC
>JAGAJY010000063.1 GCA_017848125.1 Oscillospiraceae bacterium | reverse complement strand
GATACGCTTGTACTGCTTCTGTCTTTAATTCTGTGCTATATACCTTGTTTTTACGCATTCTTCTTGGCATAAAATTACCCCCTTAGTGTAGTCTTGAAATCTTTTTGTTTTTCAAGTGTCTACTCTAAGGGGATTATATCATATTGGGATCATGCGAAGCTTTTTATTATCTGTTATTCGGCAAGCTTTCTTCCAAGCTCTCTGCAGCCTTCAAGATCGTCGGCTGAGGGTGCTTCATTTGCCATAAGGCCCTCATCAATAAGGCTTGCGCCTGCAGCTCTTGCTCGGTCAGCCCACTCTCTCATCCACTGTCCGTCGCCCCAGCCGTATGAGCCGAAAAGCGCTGTTCTTTTTCCGCTGAGCTTTCCCTCAACGCCTGCAAAGAACGGTTCAAATTCGTCCTCCTCAAGCACTTCGTCCCCCATTGCGGGGCAGCCGAAGGCAACAGCGTCATACTCGTCAATATCAGCAGAGAAATCGGAAACTCTGAAAAGCTCCGCTCCTGCACCCTCGGCAACAGCCTTTGCCATTTCCTCCGTATTGCCTGTACCGCTCCAATAAATTACTGCTGTTTTCATAAGCATCTGCGTTTCATTCTATCTGAAACGCAACCTCCTTTCATCGGGAATGTCCCATAATATTTATACTGATAACCGCACTATAAGCTTATCACAGCTTATCTGTTACCGGTATTATGCTGAATTTTTTCATATGCCCGAAAGCCCCGAACGCAAAGCCCCAATCTCACCGAAAAGGTCTGCGCCCTCTCTGAGCCTTGTACACAGATGCTTTTTGCAGCTTTCATAAGCCGCAAAGGTTTTTACGGCATAATCCACGCTTCCGTAAACCTTCCAGCAGCCGCACAGCTTGAAATTGCTGCCCTTATTTGCAATAAAGCCCTCCACATCTTCTATGGGGTAGCCCAAAAAAACACCTATTTCGTGAGGAAATCCGTCTTTTGCCGCTATTCGTCCGCTTAAAAAATCCAGCATTTCATCAAGGTCAGCTGACAGACTGTAGCCGCATGACATAAGCAGACGTTTCGCAGCTTCATCACTGAGTCTGCATCTGAGCTGTTCTGTGTTATAAACAAGGATAAGCTTTCTGTTTTCCATAGGGCAAAGCAGTCTTGCTTCAAGACCTCTTACGTTTGCCAAGGAATTGAATTCACTTATCAGACTGCTCGAATCGCAGTCCTTATCGGAAATCGAGATAAGACTTGCACACTTTATTCCCAGAAGCGTGGGAGCGGTATGCATCGCAAGCTTCATACAAAAATCATTACGCCTATCCCCGCACATAATACTCCCCTCCGATGCAGCTTTCGATTAGCGTATGCTAACTTTGTTTCCTAATAAAAACCCGATTCGTTATCGGGTATGTTATCGGATATAATATCAGCATAAGTTAGTTACTGCTAACTTATGCTGATATTATATCATTTAATTATTATCCTGTCAAGAAAAAACGAAATTTTTTACACCAAATCAATATATATCCATTTTCAGCGGATAAATTTATATATTTTCAACAAATTTCAACTCTGCCGTCAAAGCTCGACAATATTCGTAACTATCCCCGACGGAGTAATATCCACCCAGCCGAAGGAAGGCTCGGAAAAATCTCTGGGACAGGAACAGCTTCCGGGATTAAGGAGATATACTCCGTCCTCAAGGGTCTGATAGCGGCAGTGGGTATGCCCGAAAAGGACTACTCTGCAATAGTTATCCCTTGCCAGCGAACGCAGAGCCTCTGTGCCGTATTTTACTCCGTGCATATGACCGTGTGTGCAGAGTATCTTTATGCCCCCTGCGGCAATTATATCAATATTCGGAGACATGGACATAGAATCGCAGTTCCCCGCAATGTGCCTGATATCAAGCGAAGGGTACATTGAACGAATGCTGTCAAGCTCACGCTCGCCGTCGCCCAGATGAATGAAAATATTGCCGCTGTCGGCGGTTTTTTCAAAGATTTTTTCAAGTGCGTCTCTGTTACCGTGGGAATCTGACATTACAACTATTCTCACAATTATTCTCCTTACGCATATTATGTTATAGGCAGCGTTCTGTTTTTCTTTATTCTATCATAAATATATAAAGAAAAATAATGTATTTTTTTAACATCTGTTAAAGACTAAATTATGAAAGGTCGGGTATGGATATGGATATCAGAAGCACTAATCCTCAGAATGTTGACGCTCTGCTGAAAACAGTAAGCGGAAAGCTGGGTGTTCCCCCCGAGAAGCTGAAAAACGAGCTTATGCAGGGCAAATTCGACAGCGCACTAAAAAATATGAAGCCCGAAGAAGCTCAGAAATTCAATCAGGTACTGTCAAATCCGCAGCTTATCGAAAAGCTTATGAGCGCCCCTCAGGCACAGGCGCTTTACAACAAGCTGACAGGCGGAAAATAATACTATCGGCAGGAGGTGCCGTTAATGGACAGCATAAATGATATGATGAGCTCCGTTCTCGGCGACCCCGAAAGCCTGAAACAGATAATGGAGCTTGCCGAGCTTATGAAAGGAGAATCGGCAGACGGGACAGCCGAGCCCGATACCGCTTCTCAGGACAGCGGCGGAGGGTTTGACCCTACTGTACTTATTAACCTTATGGGTGCTGTGTCTGCGGCTGGAGGAGATGACAAAAACCGCACTTTACTTCTTGCTCTAAAGCCCTACCTCAGCACCGAGCGGCAGGCACGGACTGACAAGGCTGTGAAATTCTTAAAAATCTATTCGGTTTTCACAGAGCTGAAAAAAAGCGGTATGCTAAGTGACCTTAACAAGCTGATATAGCAACACGGAAACAGGTGAAGGGAGGGAATACTTATGGCTGAACAATCCTATTACGGCTATCCGTACACAAACGGCGGACGGCAGTCCTTTTATCAGGAAAATATGCGTCCCCCCTCACAGGGAATGAATTTTCAGAGCTTTCAGCGGCAGGGAAATGCAAATCCGCCTGTGCCCCCTCCTCCGCCGAAGCCGAATCCGCCGCCTGCGCCTAAGACTGCCTCTCCCTCAGAAAGCAATCCTCTGTCTGCTCTTGGAATAAAGGGGCTTGACGAGGAAAAGCTGATACTTATCGCAATAATAATCCTTCTTGCAAAAAGCGGCGCAGACTGGGTAATACTTGCGGCATTGCTTTACATTATGGCAGGCTGAGCCTGACTCCCCGATAACAAAATGTTATCGGGGAGTCACTATATCAGCCGATTGACTTACCGACTAAAAAATGCTATAATTTATTCAGCTTTTACAGGGAGGGACAGGCTATGATAATTATTATAACAGGAGCGTCTCACACAGGCAAGACCGCACTTGCACAGAAGCTGCTTGAGAAATACAGCTTTCCGTATCTTTCAACAGACCATCTGAAAATGGGTCTGATACGAAGCAAAAACACGGAGCTTACTCCCCTCAGCCCTGATAATGAGCTTACGGAATATCTCTGGAAGATCGTCCGTGAAATGATAAAAACAGCCATAGAGAACAGTCAGAATCTCATTGTTGAGGGCTGCTATATACCATTTGACTGGGAAAAGGATCTCACAGAGGAGTATCTGAAAAGCATAAAATATATCTGCCTTGTAATGAGTGAAAAATACATCAGAGAGCATTTTGATGATATAAAGAAATATGCCGATGTGATAGAAAAGCGGCTTGATGACAGCTATTGCACATTGGAAAGCGTTCTGCGTGATAATGAATATGTACTTGAACAGGCAGAAAAACACGGGCTTGAATATCATCTGATCGACGTCGAATACAACACGGATATTGATCTTAACATCAACTGAAAGGAGGCTTCTATGGCACAAAGAACTCTGCATTATCTGTTCGGTGAGATTTTTTCTCAGCGTTTTGATATAAAAGACAAGGACAGATTTATTCTGGGCAGTATTATGCCCGACGCATATTCAGATCCTTCTGACAGGGATACAACGCACTTCAAGGTAAGGACAGGCAGCCGAATTTACATTGATTTCAATGCGTTCCGAGAGCAGTATTCCGAGATGATTTTCAAAGACGATTTATATCTGGGGTATTATATGCATCTGACAGAGGACGCATTTTACAGGCGTTTTATTTACAGCGGACGTTTTTCTATGCCGAAAAATGCTGAGGAGGTCGCTGTTCTCCACAATGACTATCACATTCTGAATCATTACATTGTAAATAAATACGGGCTGATAAACACGCTTTGCTGTCCCGAAAATATTGGCAATGAATGCATTAACCGAATAGCAGATTTCAGAGTCAGAGATTTTTTAGCCGAAATGTCGGCAGATTTCACGGAGAATACAAAGGGGCAGACCCATTTTATAAACGAAGCGTCGGCAGATGAATATGCGGCTGAGTTTATTCCCATAGGACTAAAGGAGCTTGAATGTATCAAAAAGGGATATTTTTCTCTTGAAGCTATTGACTATGCTTGGGAAAGGGTGAAACCGAAATGAGCCTGTTTGAACACACCAAAAACACAAGGTCTATAATAAAAGGAAGCCTGCGTTATATCAGAAGCGATGTTCCCACAGAGTTATCTCCCGAGGAGCGTCAATGGCTGATAGATAACAATATTCTGACTGCTGTTGATCTGAGGGAAAAGCACGAGCGTGAGAAAAAGCCCTGCATACTTGAAAATGACAAGGCTTTCACATATATTTCAATGCCTGTTACGGGAGGCGGCGCAGTTCCCACATCAGCCGACAGGGTTTGCGGGTCCTATATAAAAATGGCTGATGATATGCTGGAAAGCATTGTCAGCACAATTATGAACTGCAAAACCAATGTCCTTTATTTCTGCAATGCAGGCAAAGACAGAACCGGCGTAGTGACTGCCGTTATACTAAACAGGCTGGGATACGGCAGGGAATACATAACCGAGGATTATATGCTGTCG
>JAGAJY010000062.1 GCA_017848125.1 Oscillospiraceae bacterium | reverse complement strand
TCCAGAAATAAATATGACCGCAGTCACCGAACATCAGCTCGTAATCATCAACGGAAACTGTTCCCATCTGAAAAAGAAGTGTCCACTGAGAAGCAGCCTCCTTTATGTCAGCAAGCTCGCTCTCTGGAATCTTACGGTAATCCTCGGGACAGCCCTGCCTGTATCCCCTTGTAACACTCTCGCATTCCTCCTCCATCGGATTCTGTATTACATTGGGAAAACCCAGAATCTTTGTAACATCTCCCCATTCATCATATTCATATCCGCATTCAGAACTACATTTGTCATAATCATCCCATTCAAGGTCAAAAGGCTTTAATGGATAATCTCTGTAATCTTGAATACTGATATGCTTCTCCATACAAATTTTCAGCTCGGGCAGAATAAACTCCTCGTCCAGCTCATCGGGAAAATCTCTGACAGAAAGCACATCTTCATCGTTAAAGAGATACACCCTTGCACAGCCCTTATCAGATGGATCAAAGCCCCATTGCATAGTGTCAAGATCATAAAAGAAGCTGAGTATTCCCTCGTGAGGGAGAAGTTTTTCCGTATCACATTCAGCAATATCCTTTAAATTTATCTGAGCAAGGAAAGAAAGGGGTCTTTTTTTGGCTTCATCTTCAAAACAGCCCTTTCCCTCATATTCGGGCCATTCAAAATCCTTCGGCACATCAGGCTTTCCGCCGATTTTGCTTGCACAGGGTGCAATAGGCGAATCGGGCTTTTCATATGTGACCCTTATTTCGTTTCTCGCAGCCTGCATGATCAGTTCCTTGATTTTTTCCAAACTCATAGTCTGCTCCTTTCAGAACGTCACAAATCCCCCCGCAGTTTCAACGGGAGCACAGGTAAGAATATAATCCCTGTTGCGCTGAAAGCCTTTGCCTGCAATTGATGTTTCAACCGTATATTCAGCCGCCTCGGGAGTATTGTTTTCTCTTGACAGATGACCGAGTATAATGCTTTCCGTACCGCTGCCGATAAGCTCACCGCAGAAGCTTCCGCAGTCCTCGTTGGAAAGATGCCCCCTGTCTGAACGTATCCTCGCTTTAAGGTATGACGGATACGGACCTGTCCTCAGCATCTGCACATCGTAATTTGCTTCGATAAGCACCGCCTTACAGCCCGTTACGCCCTTTCTGACCTCGTCGCTTACAAAGCCCAGATCCGTACACACCGCACAGCTTCCGCCCTCAGCAAAATCAATTCGGTATCCGCAGGACTGGATAGTATCGTGAGAAGTCTGAAAGCAGGATATTTTCATCTGACCTATCTCGGCAAAATCCTTCATATCCTCCGAATGAGAGCATATTGCCCCCATATCGTACAGCACATCAAGGGTATCACACTGGGAATAAACGGGAATACCCGTTTTTTTTGTAAACACCTTCAGCCCTTTGATGTGGTCGCTGTGGTCGTGAGTAATGAAAACTGCCTTAACATAGCTTAAATCAAGCCCATTCAGCTCCAGAGCGTTCTTTATCTTTGTAAAAGACGCTCCGCAGTCAATAAGCACCCCCTCATTTCCCGAGCCTACATATGTACAGTTTGCGCTGCTTGACGAAAACAGCGGATATATTCTTGGCATACATTTCCTCCGTTATATCACAATCCGCTGTCGTGACCGTTTTCAGCTTTTTTATCAGACTGCTTTATGGAAACAAGAGTATAGCTTGTTCCCCTTTTCTGAACGATATAATCCACATATTTTTCGGGCAGAGGAGCTTCGTCCGAGGTAAGCGTCAGCCATGCGGGAGTAGGAGAAACATAGCCTACCGTAAGAGTATAGCTCTCCCCCACCTTGCTTATGGATTCGATATAGGGCGAATAGGTAAAGAACTTGGGATTCTCGGGAATACGGTATGAGCTTATCTCACCGTCATAGTAAAATGAAATATCGGCAGAAGCTATAGTCATATGCTCAATGCTCAGCCCAGAGCCGAAAAGCTTTGCGGCGTGCTGCTCAACATCTACCTCCGGAACGATGAGATAGTCAAAATCAAGGGTGTATCTGCTCTTGTCCTCATAAAGGATAATATCCCACACAGCGGCAGAGATTATGGTTTCATTTCTCAGCTTTGTGGTTGCGTCAAAGCCGGGAGGGTCGCATATTACAACAGGATATATGAACTTTGCAAACTCGTTTTTCTGCTCGGTATTATCAATAACGTTTCTGATTTTTCCCGAAACAAAGCTTACGGACGAAATTAGCCCTATTGCCGCAAGCACTATAAAGATAAGCCCCACAACAAAATGCCTTGCGTTTTTGTTATCGGAAACGGCAGTCTCCCCGTCGCTTTCCTCCATTTCCGAAAAATCGCTTATTTCGGAAATATCCTCATCGAGAGCGTCGTCAAGCATATCGATAATATCGTTGTTTTTCTTTTCCTCTGAACGTTTATCCTTTTTTTTCATAGCAAAATCCTTATCTGATCTGACCGTTTCCGTCGATCAGATACTTGTTTGAGGTCATTTCGTAAAGTCCCATAGGACCTCTTGCGTGAAGCTTCTGAGTGGAAATGCCTATCTCCGCACCAAAGCCGAACATTCCGCCGTCTGTAAATCTTGTGGAAGCATTCACATATACGCAGGCAGAATCAACCTCCTGCTTGAACTTCTCAGCATTTTTAAGGTCATTTGTAACAATGCACTCGGAATGACCTGTGGAATAGCGAGAAATATGCTCTATAGCCTCGTCAACGCTGTCAACTACCTTGACAGCCATTATGTAGTCGCCGAACTCTGTTGCATAATCCTCCTCAGCGGCAGGCTTTACACATTCGCCGAGAATACGGATCGTTTCCTCACAGCCTCTCAGCTCAACATTATGCTCGTCAAGCTTTGCCTTTACAGCAGGGAGAAATTCTTCTGCAATATCCTTATGCACAAGAAGGGTCTCAAGAGCGTTGCATACGGAAGGACGCTGAGTTTTGCCGTTGTCTGTAATGCTTACGCCCATTTCTGTATCAGCGCTTGCGTCAATGTAAATGTGGCAGTTGCCTGTGCCTGTTTCAATAACGGGAACAGTCGCATTCTGAGTAACGGCTCTGATAAGCCCTGCGCCGCCTCTGGGGATAAGCAGATCAAGATACTTGCTGCACTTCATAAGCTCTGTGGTCACTTCTCTTGTTGTATCATCAACAAACTGAATAATATCCTCGGGAAGCCCTGCCTTTGCAACAGCCTTTCTCATTACCGAGCAGATACATTTGTTGGAGTTATATGCCTCCTTGCCGCCTCTGAGAATGACAGCATTTCCTGTTTTAAGACAAAGAGTAGCCGCATCAGCCGTAACGTTGGGACGGGATTCGTATATCATACCGATAACGCCCATAGGCACTCTTACCTTGGTTATTCTCATACCGTTGGGACGAACAGAGCCTGTGTCTATCTTTCCGATAGGATCCTCCAGCTTGATAAGCTCATCAACAGCCGAAGCAATTCCCTTTATTCTGTCCTCATTGAGCATAAGCCTGTCCTGCATAGAAACAGACATACCGTTTTCACGGGCAGCCTGAAGATCCTTTGCATTTTCTGCGATTATTTCTGCACAATTGCTGATTAGAGCTGCGGATATCTCCGCAAGAGCGTTGTTCTTTGTACGGGTATCGGCGCAGGCAAGCGCCTTTTTGGCAATTACGGCATTTGCGCCGAGAGTTTCGATATAGGTCATTTTTCATCTGTCCTTTCTCATTTTTTATTTGTTTGCAAGAAATACTGTTCCCACAGATTTTCCGTCAAAAAGGTCATAGAGAACCGATGGATTCCTGCCGTTTACGATAGCCATATCAAAGCCTGCGTTCATTGCGATCTCTGCGGCATTTATCTTGGTTATCATTCCGCCGCTTCCCAGTCCCGAAACTGCGTCGCCTGCCAATGCTCTGAGCTTGTCGTCTATCGTATCCACAACAGGAATAAGCTTTGCATCGGGGTTTGAACGGGGATCGCCGTCAAAAAAGCCGTCAATATCCGACATTATCACAAGCAGGTCGGCGTCGCACATTACACCTACATGAGCCGCAAGGGAATCATTTTCGCCAACCTCAAGCTCCAGCTCGTCAATTGCAACAGTATCGTTTTCGTTTACGATAGGAATGATATTATGCTCGATAAGCTTGTAGAAGGTATTTTCAACATTGTTTTTTCTCGGTGTTTCAAGTATGTATCTTGTGAGAAGTATCTGAGCCACATTGAGATTATATTCGCCGAAAAGCTTGTCATACATATACATAAGCTCGCACTGACCCACAGCGGCACACGCCTGCTTCATAGGAGTATCCTTGGGACGCTCTCTAAGACCTATCTTTGACATACCCAGACCTATAGCACCGGAGGATACCAGTATCACCTGACGTCCGCTGTTCTGAATATCCGAAATTGTCTTTACAAGCCTTTCCATTCTGCGGATATTGAGTCTGCCTGTCTTGTGGGTCAGAGTAGATGTACCCACCTTGATAACTATTCTCTTTTTTGTACTTATATCAAACATAATTCTTGTCCTTTCAGAATCAGATTCGTGTAATCAGTTCACCTTGTTAACAGGCTTGCCGTCAATAAAGCATCTGAGATTTTCCGCAGCCGCACGGATAAGCCTCTGCCTTGTCTGGACAGGCGCCCATGCAACGTGAGGAGTAATAAGGCAGTTGGGAGCACCCAGAAGGGGATTATCAGCCTTCATAGGCTCAGTTTCCACAACATCAAGCCCTGCTCCGGCAATTATTCCGTCTTTCAGAGCCTGTGCAAGGTCGTTTTCATTTACAGCAGGTCCTCTTGAAGTATTGATAATATACGCCGAGGGCTTGCAAAGACTAAGCTTTTCGGAATTTACAAGTCCCCTTGTATCCTCAGTAAGAGGGCAATGGAGGGAAATAAAATCCGCCTGTGAAAAAACCTCGTCAATGCTTACAAAGCGAACACCGTCAGCCGTTTTGGGCGAGCGTGTTGCGGCGATAACCTTCATTCCGAAGGACTGTGCTATCTTAGCGACCGCCGAACCTATACTTCCGAAGCCTATTATGCCCATCGTCATACCTGAAAGCTCAAAGGTAGGGATAGAAAAATAGGAAAAGGTTTCCGACCTTACCCAGCCGCCGTCGTGAACGTCCTTGCTGTAATCCGCAGTGCGGCTTGCAAAATGCAGAACGTATGAAAACACCTGCTGAGCTACCGCCGAGGTAGAATATGCAGGCACATTGCAGACAGTAACACCAAGCTCTGCCGCCGCCTTTGTATCCACATTGTTGTAGCCTGTAGCGCAAAGACCTATGTATCTGAGCTTCGGGCATTTTTCCATTATCTCACGGGTAAAGACAGTCTTGTTGATAATGACCGCCTCTGCGTCCCTTGTGCGCTCTGCCACAAGCTCCTGAGGAGTAAGCGGATAGCCTGTTACCTCTCCAAGCTCCTTAAATTCATCAAGGGAAACATCCCCCTGCGACACAGTTTTTTCTTCAAGAAGGACTATTTTCAAGTCAGATTCCCCTTTACCCGTTATTTTCTTCCGCATCAGCCGAATCCTCTGCTTCTTCGGAAGCCGTGTCATCTCTGTTCTTTGCCTCAGCCGCCTTTTCTGCCGCCTCAGCTGCCTTTGAGACCTTTACCATATCGGCAATCGTCAGTCCCAGAAGAATAATTTCCTCCAGACCGAGAATATAGAAATACGGCTTTTCCTTGCAGACATACACAAAAAGTGTGGACACGATTCCCACAAGCATATAAAGCTCATAGCTGTACTTACGCTTTTTGTAGCACAGTATCAGCATTATAACACTGATGATCACAAAGCCGATATGAATACCGAAGGGGAGCGGAAAAATAATTGAATGTTCCATCATAAAACTGTTAATTCCTTTCTGACGCTAATGCACTAATGCTTATAGTATAACACAATAACAGTTTTATTTCAATAGCTTACTGTAAATTTTTGATACCCTTTCACCCGATTATCACGAATCGGTGACAGCATTACGCAGACACCGGCACAAAAAGATGACAATTTGGTAACATTCCCGATTTATATTGACATATATCGGGAAATATTGTAGAATAAAAACATTAAGAAATATACAAAAGGAAGGAAATCTGAATATGAAAGGACTTCGCATAAAAGCGGCAGCTTTGTGTCTGGCGGCTATGTGTATGCAGACTGTCACCGCAGGCGCATTCACTGACCCTGCTCTGACCTATGAAGCATATAAAAACGGAATAATTCTTAACGAAGAATCGGAAACCACCACTACGGTTACAGATGAATTTGACGAGGAGTTTGAAGAAATACCCGTCACAGAGGAAAATGCCGAAGAAGAAGTAACCGAAACAGAGCCTGTACAGGAAGAAAGCGAGCCTGAAAAGAACGACAGCAAGGACAAGATACCTGCTGAAGAGCTTACCATATACAGCTATAAAACTACAGTAACGGTAGGAGATACTTTTAAGATAGGCTACCGTCTTAAGCCCTCGAAATCCACGGATAAGGTATCTTTCTCAACCTCTTCCAAAAAGATAGTTACTGTTGACAGCGAGGGAAATGTAACGGCGGTATCTTCGGGAAGTGCAATAATTACAGCAAAAGCTTCTTCAGGCGTAAAGGACAGGTTTTACATAAACGTCAAGGAAGCAGAACAGCTTTCAGACGACAGCGAAAACACTTCGGAGGATACTTCTTCCGATAACGAAAGCTCTGTAACATCTTCCTCGGACAAAGCCGAGTCTATTTCATTGAAGCATAAATCCGTTACACTGCTGGAGGGTGAGAAATA
>JAGAJY010000061.1 GCA_017848125.1 Oscillospiraceae bacterium | reverse complement strand
CGTTTTGAAGGGTAAATTTGCAGAAAAATGTTAGAAGGGGAGGCGGTCGTGTTCGCCTCCCCTCGAAATGCTGTCGCATTTCTCACCCCTTGCTCCGTTATTTCACGGAAATAAGAGTGTTTCGCTGTCTGCGGACAGCGACCAAAGGGCTCTGCCCTTTGGAAACCCGCAAGCCTTTGAAAAGGCTTGACCGAAACTTTTAACTTGTGTTTATTTGCGCAACTTTTTTCTTTAATATACTTTATCGACAGACTGAAAGCTCACCTCACAGAGCCATTCGGCTTTGTGGGGTGAGCTTTTCGTTTTTTATCACAGCTGTTCGGGAAAGCTGCCATTTTTGGCAAGGGCGGCGTTTGAATAGCGTCCGTCTCCTGTGACCTCCTTGATTATTTCCGCTTGGGGGGGAAAATCAATTTCCTGCGCCTCTTCCGTCAGCTCAAGCTCCATTGAGGCGTATTCCTCGGAAAAGGGATATGCGTCTATTTCAAAGCGCTGGGAGCGGTATTCGAGGATATACCTTGTTTTGATTATGGGCACAAGGTCGGGGTCTGCTTCGGTGCGGAGGGCTTCGTAGCGTTCACGGGGGATAGTCTGCTCGTTTTCTTCACGGACTGCCGCTGAGATAAAGCGCTTTTCGGTATAGTAATACACTGTTTCACCCTTTCGGGTCATACTGCGTATTCTGCGCTGTATAGAAGGGTCTGTTCTTTTAAGATATATCTGCTCAATTGCGGTTTCCGATTCGCAGAGCTTTATCAGGCTGTCGGTTTTTCTTATGAGGAATTTTCTTTCGATTTCGAGTGGGGGCATTGTTTTTTTCCTTTCCTGTATATGAGGTTGATTGCAGACTGCTTTTCAGCTGCCGAATAATTTAGTCAGTACTGTTAATCATATTATACTATCTTTGTTTTTGGAGAGTGTGAATTTTATTGTTTTGTCAGTTTTCATTATATGCTCTATCAATTAAAGCTTTGGCTTTTTCAAAATCTTCAACCGATTTTAGATAAATTCGCAAATCGCCCGTGCCCCAGTGTCCCTTATTTCTGACATCTTCCGTAAAGCCTTGTACCAATTCAACAGAGTCAGGATTTATCCTGATATGCAAACAGACATAACTCTGGTAAACTTCGGCACAAACTATATTTCGCACTTTTTTAAAAGCAACATACAGTTTAAGCTGATTCTCAGAAACATCATCGCCAAGAGACATTACATAATCACGAACTGAATAGAAAAGGTTCTGGTTTTTTTCTCCCGCTTCTGCAAAATACTGCTTGAAATCCTTATCTTTCCAATTGCTTTTCTTTACAGGTTTTGCAGGGGTATCTTCAAATGTAATTGGTTGCACCTGCGGTGCGTTCAGATATTCAAGAGAAATTAAGTTATCTCCGAATTTTTTGTACTTTACAAGCTTAATGTTTCGCTGCATTTGATTGACAGCGTGTTCATCAAATTTTGTAAAATCATTTGCCACACATATAACACAAGGCATACTCCAATCAATTGCTTCTGCTTTTTCTTGTCCGAGTATTTCCATAACCAAAAGCTTAAAATCAGCTTTGTGATCGAGGAGCCAATCAAGATAAAATAGCCCTTGATTGATAACATTTTCATTTAAACTGCGTTTATATTCAAAGATTACAGGACAGTTATTTTCATCAATACCAATACTGTCCATTCTTCCATTTGTAATTCTGTATTCTGATTTAAGAAATGTAACACCGAAGAATGTATTCATATTATCTTCAAGCAGTTGCTGAAGCTCTTTTTCCAATGTAATTTGTTTTGATTGCAGTTCTTCAACATGCCCTTTTATATTAAAGAGTTTAATATCTGCCATAATATACTCTCCTTTTTTGATAAATGTTGAAACAGTCAGCCTATGCTGGTTACAATAATTCTACCACATCACCGAATTTATGTCAATATCGGGCATATGTCGCAGGAAATATGAATTGACAAAACAGGCGGTATGTGCTACAATTAAGCTGTATAATCTTCCGTTTCAGAAAGGGTCTGCTATGGGAAAATCCGTAAAAATTACAGATAAGGCGAAAAATCCGAAAAGGCTGAGAATGAGCAGCTTTTCTTCGGCTCAGATAATTGCTGTGGGGTATCTGGCGGTGATACTTATGGGGTCGCTGCTGCTTATGCTTCCTGCGGCTTCAAGGGGTCAGCCTCCCGATTTTCTAAACGCAATGTTTACTGCGGTTTCGGCAACCTGTGTTACCGGACTTGCGGTATTCGATACATATACACAGTGGTCGGTTTTCGGGCAGATAGTCATTATCCTGCTTATTCAGACCGGCGGTCTTGGCTTTATGACTCTTATCTCCCTGTCGGCTATGGCTACGGGGAGAAAGATAGGGCTGAAGGAACGCTCTCTTTTGCAGGACAGCGTTAACGGTATGCAGCTGGCAGGCATTGTACGGCTCGTGCGGCGTATCGTTACAGGCACTCTTATTTGTGAGGGCATAGGCGCTGTGCTGTTTTCTGTAAGCTTTATTCCCCGAATGGGTATTGCGGAGGGGATAGGCAATGCTGTTTTTCTGTCCATATCCGCTTTCTGCAACGCAGGCTTTGACCTTAACGGAAAGTACGGGGAATACTCCTCCCTATGCTGTTTTGCGGATGATCCTATCGTATGTATTACGGCGGCGATGCTGATACTCATCGGCGGTATCGGCTTTGCGGTATGGGAGGATATTGCCAAGAACAAGCTGAGATTTTCGGCGTACAGGCTTCACAGCAAGCTGGCGCTTATCGTTACTCTGGGGCTGACTGTTATAGGCACGGTACTGTTCCTTATTTTTGAAAGAGAGCACACCAATTCGGGGCTGGGAACGGGTCAGAGCATTCTGAACGCCTTCTTTAACTCTGTTACTCCCCGCACCGCAGGCTTTAACACTGTTGATACGGCGGCGCTCAGCCCCGCATCATTTGCATTGACGGTAATATATATGTTTATCGGCGGCAGCCCCGGCTCTACGGCAGGCGGTGTAAAGACGGTAACTGTTGCTGTGCTTGTGCTTTCGGCAATTGCAAGTATGAAAAACAGCGAGGATATTGACGCTTTCGGCAGGCGTTTCGAGGAGGACATTACCCGAAAGGCTCTGACGGTGATTACGGTAAATCTGCTTATCGTATTCACGGGTATCCTTTTTATATGCGGCGCTCAGCCTGAGCTGAGGCTGGGTGATGTGGTGTTTGAGGGCTTTTCGGCTATCAATACGGTGGGTATGACTACAGGCGTTACCAGAGAGCTGTCAGGCTTTTCAAGGGCGGTCATTATGATAATGATGTACTGCGGACGTGTGGGAAGCGTTTCCTTTGCGCTTATATTTACGGGTACAAAGAAATTTACGGGCGTTCACAATCCTGTGGAGCAGGTGAACGTAGGTTGATTGATTTCGGGAGGTATGTTTAATTATGCGTTCTGTTCTTATTATTGGTCTTGGAAGATTCGGAAAGGCTCTTGCGGAGAAATTCTATGAGATAGGCAACGAGGTTATGGTGGTTGACAACAGCGAGGATAATATCCGTGAATTTATGCAGTATTCGGTCAATGCGAAAATTGCGGACTGCACTAAGACGGAGGCGCTGGAAAGCCTTGGAGTTTCCAATTTCGACATCTGCTTTGTTTGCATAGGCTCTAATTTTCAGGCAAGCCTTGAAATTACAAGTCAGCTCAAGGAGCTGGGGGCTAAAAAGGTGGTAAGCAAGGCAAACACCGATATTCACGCTAAGTTTCTTGCACGCAACGGTGCTGACGAGGTCGTTTATCCCGAAAGGGACAGGGCTGAAAAGCTGGCAGTGCAGTACAGCCTTTCTAACATTTTCGACTACACCGAAATTTCCGAGGATACGGGTATTTACGAGATCCCCATTATGGACAGCTGGCTGGGTCACAGCATTATTGAGCTTAATATCAGAAACAAGTACAAGATAAATATTCTTGCGGTGAAAAAGGGCGAGGAGGTCATTTCTCTCCCCGGTGCGGACTATGTTTTTGAGTCGGGCGACCATGTTCTTGTGCTGGGCAAGCAGAAGGATATGGAGAAGCTTCTGAGCAGAATGAGATGAGATACTGCTGTTTTGTCAGAATGCTTATCCCTTGTTATAGCGGATAAGAGAAAGGAGGCAGGCTATGGACATTGCACAAAAGCTTATTGATAAATCCAAGGAAGCATTTATTATGTCGATAGAAGTTTACAATAAGCCCTCAATAAAGTATCGTGTGGAAGGATTCAGCTTTTTTATATGCAACGCCTGGGAGCTTATGCTGAAAGCCCATATGATAAAGAAGTTCGGAAATGACAGCATTTACTACAGCGATAACCGAAATCGTACAATAACGCTTGAAAACTGCATTAAAAAGGTGTTTACAAATGATAAGGACCCTTTGCGGAAGAATCTGGAGAAAATTGTAGAGTTAAGAAACACAAGCACACATTTTGTTACTGAAGAATATGAAATGATTTATATACCTCTTTTTCAGGCAGCTGTATTTAATTTTATTGAAAAAATGTCCGCTTTTCATAATGTGGATATGTCTGCTGTGATTCCGCAGAATTTTCTGACCCTTACAGTAAGTCTCAATTCTCTTAATTATGATGAAATACGGGCAAAATATCCGACTGAAATTGCAGAAAAAATGATTTCCTTCAGCGAAGAACTTAATCCCGTTATTTCGGAAAACAATAATCATTTTGCTATCCGTATTGACCATAGGTACTATATTACCAAGGATAAGGATTCAGCTTCGGTTTCTGTAAGAGTTGACAGCAATGCTGAAACTCCTGTTAGAATTATCAAGGAACTGAAAGACCCCAACGATACCCATAAATATAACTGCAAAAAATGCTGTGTTGAGATAACCAAAAGGCTTGACAAGCTGGGTGTTAAAATAAGGCATAACGGAAATGAGCATAGATTTACAAGCAATGATTTCAATCTTTTCTGCAAATACTATGACATAAAATCAAATCCAAAACTTTGCTATGTACATAAGATCTATTCCCAGCCCTCATATACATATTCAATTCAGACAATCGATTTTATAGTTGATGAAATAAGAAAAGACCCTGAAAACATTATCAGAGTCTTAAAAGAGCAAAAAAACAAGTCAACCCCAGGGGCAAAGGAATTCTAAGTGCAAGCACCTACTCCCATTCGGGAACCCAGCCGTTATCCTTCACGAGTTAACTTATTGTTATTATATCATATTCTGTTTTAGCTGTCAATATGCAGTGATACGTTTTGTAAATGATGCACAAAATTTGCTTTTTCGTTTTTTTCAAAAACACACTGTAACAACAACCCCGTCTGCCGTTTGGTTTTTGGCAGACGGGGTATTTGCGCTTTATTGATGTCATTCGCATACGACCTTGTTTTTACCCGTTTTCTTTCCGCTGTACAGACGGGAATCCGCAAGACCGATTATCTCTGTTACCGTACAGGCTTCCGTGCTTTCGGCAGCACCTGCGGTGATGGTGCAGTTTATTGCTCCTTCCTCGGTGGAAATCTCCATTTCGGCGATATGGGAGCGTATTCTTTCGGCTACAAGAGAAGCACCGCTGAGAGGTGTTCCTCCTGCAAGGATAAGTATTTCCTCGCCGCCCCATCTGCATACAAAGTCGTGCTCTCTGAGGACGGACACGATGGTGTCGGATACACGCCTGAGAACTTCGTCTCCGCTGTTATGACCGTAGGTGTCGTTTACCTTCTTGAAATCGTCTATATCGCAGATTATTACCGAAAAGACCTTGCCCGAGTTCATTGCGTTATTCAGCAGCTTATCCATACTGCGGCGGTTGTAAAGCCCTGTGAGGGAATCAATTCCCGCTATTTTGTCAAGTCGGGCATTCTGCTCACGCAGATAGGATTTCGACGCCTGTATCTCTCTGAGGAAAAACAGGGAGAAAAACAGCAGAATGAAAAAGGTGCAGAAGGTATTGAATATGTAGATACAGGTTGACGCTGTTTCACTGAGGGTATATATGGGGTCTATCCTGTAGGATATTACCTTGCAGACCACAAATGTAAGCAGGCAGCACAGACCTATAAGCAGGGATTCGTACAGGCTTGCGCTTTCGTCAAGGGAAAAATGCATATAGAATATTACGGGCATTATTCCGATGATGTACAGAGGAAATCCCGGCGCCCAGCCTACAAGAATGGTTGCGGTGTAGGAATGAAGGCATATTTCGATAAATGTGATGTAATAAAAAAGAATGTACCGCTCATTTTTTACAAGCTTTCCGCAGAGAATATAGCAGAGGGTGCTGGCTATATTAAAGGCTACCATACTATATACTTTTACCGATGCGAAAATGAATATCAGTATGAAATGAATGGCAGCCGCACCCCATTGGAGAACGGTATATTTTACTTTGTTGGTAACGGTAGTGTCACCGTTGAAAAAGCTTGAAAACAGCTCCTTCTTTTCTTTTGTTCTCTCTTTCAAAAGCGCTGCTCCTTTTCTGTCTTTTGCATAAACGTATTTATGCTCCTTATATTATATCGGCAGATGTTTGGCAAAACTTTAGTAAATTGTCAAAAAATTCTGTGAATAAATTCTGCGATTTGTCAGACAATAATCACGAGGGAAATCCTCAGGGCTTGCCGAAATGCCGATAGTACGGCGGATTCGCAGTGTTATCGGCGTTTTCGTATTTTTTACGACAATGCTTCCGTTCGGTACGGAGGCTTCGGAAAGGAATAATCAGTTATGTTAGACAAGATCGCTTTGATACTGCTTATCGTCGGCGGACTTAACTGGGGACTTGTGGGTATTTTCAGCTTTGACCTGGTTGCCTGGCTGTTCGGCGGTACGGGTGCTATGCTCAGCCGTATCGTATATACCCTTGTGGCTCTTTCAGCGGTTTGGTGCATTACTCTGCTTTTCAGAGAACCTGCATCTGCCGATGTTCACAGCCGATAAGCTTCCTTTGAAATCACCGCACAGGGCATAGCTTTGTACGGTGATTTTTTTTGTATTTATTCACCTAATCCGAAAAGGTCATAGGGGTCGGAGAAATTTACATCGGGTACAGCGGTCACGTCCTCTGAGGTCATAGGCTCGGAGGGTGCTTCGGGGGGCATTGTTTCGGCAGGAACGGTGGTTTCCGTGGGGGGGGTATAAACCGTTTCGCTGTTTGTATAGCTTGCCGCACCGTCGCCGAAGCAGGAATAGCTGCATCTGCCGAGATAATCCGCCGCTCCTCTTACTATTGCCTCTGCGATACCGTTCTGATGTTCGGAATCCGCAAGAGCCATTGCCTCGGTGTAGTTTGTTACAAAGCCGCACTCGATAAGCACGGAGGGGAAGTCCTGCTGCTGAGTTACAAAGAAGTAATTGTACTGCTCGCCTCGGTCCATTCCGCCCTCGCCGTGGACCTTATCTCCCAGATATGAGCCTATTCTTGCGGAAATTTTATCTGCAAGGGGCTGAGAGAAGGGGGTGAAATAGTATGCTTCCGCACCTCTTGCGCTTTCTCCTGCGGCATTGCAGTGGATAGACAGGAAAAGGTCGGGGCTGTACTGCCTTGCAAAGGAGGCTCTCTGAGCCGTTACATAGGTCTCGCTTTCCGTTTTCAGACGGATAACGTTTGCTCCTTCGGCTTCAAGCTTTGAGGCAACAAGCTTCGCTATGGCAAGGTTTGCGTCCTGCTCCTTGATGTGTCCCACGGCTCCGGGGTCAAACTGTGACGCTCCCGTATAGCCGTGGCCGGGGTCGATTACGACTGTTGCGCCGCTTAATGAGCTGCGGCAGCCGTTAAAGCGAAAGGTCAGGTTTCCGTCATTGTCATATGATGAGGTAACGCCGCCGAATATTCCCGACTGCCTGAAATTAAGGGTAAGCCTTGTTTTGGTAAGCTCGCCCGATTCGTAGCTGTCCCATAAGCCCTCGGTGAACACCGAGCTTTCGGGGAAGGTTATACTGCTTGCGGATATGCTTGTGATATAGTCAAAGGTGATAACAAGGGCAGTGGCGTTGAATGAGGAAACATAGTGATTTCCGTTGTTGCCGCCCGAATAGTCAAGCCCCGAGAAGGACATTGAGAAGGGCACTCTTGAATTAGTACGGAGCTTTACAACGGTATCCGTTCCGTCCTTTGCGGCGCTTGTTACGCTGACGGGGTTTGAGCCTAAGGGCTTATTGTCAAGCACGGAAACATCGCCTGTTCTGATACGCTTGCCCGAATTTGTGAGATAATAATCAGTTCCCGAATAGTTTACGGTCTTTACTATATAGTCAAGAGTTCCTGCGGGAAGCCTTGCCATATCGGGAGTGGGGCTTGTATCGGTGGTTTTGGCGTTATAGACCATTGTATTGTCGTTATTTACCTGCAGGAGATTTCCGCTGTAGTCGTTGAGGATCTCCGCAAGGGCATTTACTATGATTCGGCTGCCTGTGCGGCTTTCGTTGAAATCTCCCGTTTTTGTGCGGTAAGTTCCGTAGAAGGTTACATTGCCTAAATCAATATCCTGCCCCTTTATTCCTGCGGGGGCTATGTATGTTCCCACATATTTTGTATAGTTGGAGTTGGGGTCGATTTCATCGGTCTGACCGTCAACAGCTGTAAGCTCAACTGTTTTGCCGTTTATCTCCGCAGATACCTCTGAGCCTTTATAGGCAATTGCACTGAGGGTAATTGCAGACTGTTCCTCTACTCTCATTTCCGAGACATCGGGCATTACGCTCTTCAGAACGTTTACTGTTCTTGTTATCTTATAGGTAACGGTCTTGCCCTTGTTCTTGAATGTAAAGGTATTGACTCCCACATCAAGCTCCATATTGAAATAGAAGCGTCCCGCTTCGTTAAGCTCGATAGGCTCGCCCTGGAAATAGATGGTGAAATTGGGGTCGAATGAGCCTGCGAAAATAACAGTAGGCTCTTCGGTCTTGAATTTGGTGGATTTTGGGAGAGTCATTTCCAGCTCGTTGTTGAGACCCTCTCTGTCTATCTGGTCGTTATAATGCTTTACAAGAACGGAGGTGGATTCCTCTGTATTGGCTTCAAGGGCGGTCAGGGAATTGAACACGCTTCCGAAGCAGCTGTCATACTCGTCCGCACGGATAACCTGCTTTACAAGCTCGTCGGGAGAGCCCCAGCCTGTGTAGTCCGTACATATACGCTCATTGATATGGTCGACCAGCATGGGTATTCCTGCAGACTGTGCCTTGTCATTCCACCAGCCCACTACGTCCTCAAAGGGCATTGTTTCGCTGCCGAAAGCGCCCTCTGCTTTTACGATAATGAAATCCGCACAGCCGTTTTCGATATAGCCCAGAGTGTCCGCATAGCCGTCGGTAAGGGCTTCAAAGCTTACGGAGGTGTTGCTTCCGTTTTCGGCGGTGGTATAATTCGCCCAGATGTCGTTAATGGAAATGCCCACGGGGACGCTGTTGCTTGTACGCCTTACAGCGTCGGACACAAGGCTGAACACATATGCGCCGTTGTCTGTGAGCCAGTTGTCATAGCCTATTCCCGAGCCGTTTTCGATATAGTCGGCAAAGCTTGCGCTGTCCCTTTTGGAATAATAGCCGTCGATGATGATACCGTCAACGGGGTATTTTACGGTAAAGCTGTGAGCGTCGAGGGCAAGGCGGTCTATCCTTGATTTTGCATTCTCCTCGTTTATCCCTTTGAGAGCGGAATTTATGTCAAAGGTCACATAGACGTACATTCCACGCTCTGCGGCACGCTCCACGCATATCTCCGCAGGGGAGCGGACAGCTGTTTTGTTTACGTCAAGGCTGTAGTATATGCCGTTTTCGTCAGATGTGCTGATAATGACCGTGTTAAGGCTTTTATCCTGCGCCGTATCCAGAGCGGAATCTATTCCTGCGGCAATTTCGCTTTCGGGCAGGGCTTCGCCGTTTTCATCGGTCAGGGGGAAATCCTCCCCGGGGTCAAGGTAAACTCCTCTTACCTCGTCGGGGAATGAAAACATTGGTGTATATTCAGGCTCTGCAAAGCTTTCAAGCTCCTCGTGGCGCTGTACCTCGGGAACTATCTCCTCATAGACTGCATCGGGCTGAGCTTCAGCCGACACGGTCATACCGAGGGAGAAATCTCCCCACAGAGGCATGGTCATAAGCGCAGAGCAGGCAAGAGCGGCAAGGCGCTCGGATATTTTTTTCTTTCTCATAATGCTCTCCTATGTTTAAGCGGTTCTCTTGTTCGTATCTTCCGTGTATATTTTTCTTTATCGGAGACACTGATTTTATTATATCATATTCGACAGGATTTTTCAATATTTTTGAGAAATTTCTCCCTGTAAACTGTTGTGCTGTTTAATACAGGAATAATTCGGGACAGGCTGAGCATAATTTATTCCGAATACTTATTTTTTCGGGAGGGCTTATGGGAATACAGGACTTGAAAAAATACATTCCTGCGGTGTTTTTTGTGTTTTTGCTGCTGGCTATGCTTATACGCCCCGATGATGTATCGGGGGTCATTTCCTCGGTAAGCTCCGCCGCCGCTCCTTTTGTGACGGGAATTATCCTTGCCGCCGCCGCATCCCCTGCGGTAAGCCGTTTTGAAGGCTTTTTCGGCAGGCGTATAAGCCCAAAAGCCGCACGGGGGACGGCTGTGGCGGCGGTTTATCTCATAGCGGTGGGCATCATCACCGCCGCTGCTTTCATTATCCTGCCCAAGCTGTGG
>JAGAJY010000060.1 GCA_017848125.1 Oscillospiraceae bacterium | reverse complement strand
CAAGGAATTCAAAGGCTTTCATTGTGGAGAATATGCACGAACCTATCATTGACCCCGAAAAGTGGGAGCTTGTTCAGACAATGGTAAAATCCCACCATCGTGAAAAAAAGAATGACGGATTTGACAACATATTCGCAGGCTTATTGAGGTGTGCCGATTGTGACCATACGCTTACAAAGTCCTGCGCCCACAGAAGAAATCCAAGACCTAATGTTATTGATATGGTTGGCTATCAGTGCAACTTTTACAGGCTCTACGGAAAAACCCACTGCACACATCATTGGATCGAAGCTCGTGACCTTTATGATGCTGTTCTTGCGGATATACAGTATCGTGCGAAATGTGCTTTGGAAGATGATGACAAAATGGTATCCGAGATAATATCCACACTTGACTGCAATGCTTCCGATGATACCAAAAAGGCAGAAAAAGAACTCCGCAAGGCAAAGAACAGAATAGCGGAGCTTGACAGGCTTTTCTCAAGCCTTTATGAAGATAAGGTAAGCGGAAACATTTCCGAGAGAAACTATAAACAGCTTTCTGCCAAGTATGAAGCCGAGCAGATAACTCTTGAAAATCAGATAGGCGAACTTGAAGAAAAAATCCGCAACAGCAAGGCTGCTACGGAAAATGTGGATACTTTTGTTAATCTTATCAAGGATTACAGTCTTATCACCGAGCTTAACTCCGCTATCCTGCACACCCTCATTGAAAAAATCGTTGTTCACGAAGCCGAAGTGATAGACGGTGAAAAAGCTCAGAAAATCGAGATTTATTACAAGTTTGTGGGCAGGATTTAATGCCCGGTTTATTAGAAGGAAGATGTTCCGTAAAAATTGTTCTACTGACATGGAGCAGCGTAATGGTCGAATTGAGCGTCAGGGCAATGAAAATCCCGAGGTCGATATCTATCGTTACGTTACCAATAAATCCTTTGACAGCTACTTATTCCAGATTCTTGAGAACAAGCAGAAATTCATAAGTCAGGTCATGACAAGCAAAACTCCCGAGCGGACCTGTGCCGATATGGACGAAACTGCTCTTGATTATGCCGAGGTAAAGGCTTTGTGCGCAGGCAATCCCGACACAACAAGAGGAGCTTACGGGAAAAGGGCGATTTTACGTTGTTTTGGCAGAGGATATGCAATAAAGGTATATCCTCTGTTTTTTTATAATGTTACGACATATGAACGTCAAAAGCCCGTATTTATCAGCAGATACGGGCTTTTTGACAAATATACTCAAAGATTTTTAATAGTTTACCATATTCATTGCTTCACAGAATGTAATTCCGTTTCTCATAAACATTTTTAACATACTGAAAGCTTTAACAGAAGGCATTCTGTCACTTGAAGCATTTGATATATCTGCAAACTTGCATTTGTTTTTCTTTGCCATATTTTCCAGCTGAGAATTAAATTCCGAGGGCTGAATACCGTTCGAGTTTTCACATACGGAAACAATTACTATATCTGTAAAACGGTTTCTCTTTTTAATGCTCTTGACAAGAGAATCATATGCTGCAATGATTTCGGGTACGGATTTATAGCCTCTTTCAAGGTCGGTTTCGCCAAGCTGCAGCAGGATTTTTGAGGGAGCAAGGCTTTCTGCACATTTAATCAGAAGTGCCTCGGCATCTAATACGGATACATCTGCAAAGCTGCGATTATATATATTGCAGTCAAGCTCAAACGCCTGCCTGAGTTCACCAACAGGAATATCCTTTGCAAAAGTTGAACCGAACAATACAATGCCATTTCTGACAGCAAACTCGTTAAGCCTGCAATACTCCTCTGCTTCTCTTTCATACATCTTGGAAATTACAAAACTATTGGCAGAAGCCTCTATATTATTGTTAATGCTTGTAGATTTTCCCGAACCAATTCTGCCTGCAAAATTATTTCTAACAACATTTTCCATACTGATATCCTCCTTTTATTCGGTAACGGGTGTAAATTTAATTTCTGTTGATGCTTTATCAAGATGCTTATTTCTGAAATAGATACCGATTCCCACAGTGACCATTACAATGTTAAGCACATAGAAAAACATCACATACCAATGTACTGTTTCGTACCAAGGATGCGGTGCATTTGCGGCGATCAGCGTAAATTTGCTGACAAATGCAAATACATATCCTATCCAGATAAAGAAATAAAAAGGAAGGCTTATTCCTTTGGCTGAACGTGATTTCCACGCTTTGATGATATTGAGCGGCCAGGATATTCCGAAGCAGACAACCATCATCATTTCCATTATGCTTGCAAAAGTATTCATTTTCATCTTTCCTTTCGGTCTTTTGTTGCTCTTATTCTAACTCACACCGAAAGAAAAATCAATAATCGGAAAGTAATCAACATTTTTTTATTGCATGCGATTTTCATTACTTTCAAAAGCCTGAACGGAAAAATACAGTTTATTGGTAGCTTTTCTGCATTTTACAGCACTTTTTTTACTTACAAAACCCCTTTTGACGATTCAGACTATTTTCAAAAGCGATTTTCTATGTTATAATATTTACAATAATAATCGTGAGAGGTGCGTTATGGCGAAAAAAACTCATCAGAGAAAATCGGCGGTCAGCATACAGCGTGAGATACTTGAAACCTTGCTGATACTTGTTTCGGTTATGACCGTTCTTATCTCGATAATCAGCATAGCAGTAAGCATTTCTACCGACAGGAAACGCCTTGATCAGAATCTTGAAAATGTTGCACAGGCATTGGCTCAGTCTGAAATTATACGTCAGAGAAACAGCGATAATTCCGAAAATATGATCGTGCCATATCTCGATTCACTGAAAAGCTCTCTTTCAAATATTGATGTTATTTCAATAATAAGCTCAGATAATTTTCGTATTTATCACACCAATCACGAGCTTATCGGAACAGAATATGACGGAACGGTTCCCGATTTCAGCGACGGCGATATTTTTTATGTAACCTCAGATACAGGCCCTTCGGGTTCACAGCGTCGTGCATATGCTGCAATTTACGATAATGACGGGAATTATCTGGGTTTTGTCCTTGCGGTCATGCTTTCACAGAATATCAGGAAGATTGTTGTGAGCAATGTTCTTATACATATTTTATGTGCGTTTACGGTAATTGCCGTTGCAGTCGCATTGTCAAGGCAGCTGTCGGGCAGGATCAAAAAAATTCTGAAAGGCTATGAGCCTGATATTTTCAGCGCTATGTTTACCGTAAGAGATAATGTTCTTGAGGCTCTTGAAGAAGGACTGCTTGCATTCGATAATGAGGGCAGCATTGTTTATATGAACTGTTCCGCAAAGAAAATGCTTGATTTAAATGATGATGTAAAAAGTATTTCGGGAGCAATTCCCGAAATATCCGCAAACAAGACATTGTCCTCGGGAGAAAAATGCATCGGCCTTTCGGTTCATTCGGATAACGGTTCCGACATTATTGCCGATATAATACCCATTGCCGATAATGAAAAGACGGAAGGCGGATTGTGTATTCTCAGGGACAGAACAGAATTCACCAAACTGATGGAAGATCTTTCGGGTGTGAAATATCTCGTTGAATCAATGCGTGCAAATAACCATGATTTCACAAATAAGCTGCACGTTATTCTTGGTCTGATACAGATGAATAAAACTTCCGAAGCCTGTGAGTATATTACAAATATCACTTCTATTCAGCAGAAGGTGATACATAATGTAATGAAAAATATTGACGATCCCTCTGTTGCGGCGCTCCTTATCGGCAAATATTCAAGGGCGGCAGAGCTTGATATTACATTCTCTCTTGAAAGCGGAAGCAGACTTTCAAGAAGCGATATTTCTCTTCCGTCAGGCGACCTTATTACAATTATCGGGAATCTTACAGAAAATGCAATGGATTCTCTCAATGAAAAAAATGAACTCCCGAAAGAGCTTTCTGTGGGCATATACACAAAACCTCACGCTATGATAATTACTGTTGACGATACGGGAAACGGAATATCTGCCGAAAATACCGAGAAAATTTTTGAGTACGGATTTTCCACCAAAGGCGACGGAAGGGGCACAGGCTTGGCTCTGGTCAGACAGCTTGCAGAAAAGCATAACGGCACTATTACGGTCGATTCCGAACCGGGTACTGGAACATCGTTCACCGTAACTCTTACCGATGAAGGAGGAAGCTCAGATGTATGAGGTTATGATAGTAGAAGATGATCCTATGGTTGCAATGATAAATAAACAATATGTAACGGAAAATAAGCATTTCCACGTTTTATGCGTTTGCCGTGACGGTGACAAGGCACTTGCAATGCTGCGTGAAAACACAGTACACCTTGTTATTCTCGATGTATATATGCCCAAAATAAACGGACTTGAGCTTCTGAGGAAGATCAGAGAAATAAATCTGCCTGTGTCCGTAATAATGGTAACAGCAGCAAATGACAGTGCTGCCATTGAAGAAGCAATGCGTCTTGGAATTGTGGATTATCTTGTAAAGCCGTTTTCAAGCGCAAGATTTCAGCGAGCTCTTGAAACATTTTTAAACAGACAGGACGCTTTCCACGATCTTTCATCATTCAGTCAGCAGCATATTGATGCCATTATGAACCGAAGCTCATCGGGAACGTCCGAACAGCTACCCAAAGGAATTCAGGATCAGACTCTTGAAACTATAAAATGCTTTCTTGAACATAGTCCCGATACCGATTTTACAAGTGAAGAAATTGCGGATAAGGTTGGATTGTCCCGTGTAACAGTCCGCCGATATGTAAACTTCCTGCTTGAAAAGGGTGTAATTGTCGGAAATATGAATTATGAAACAGGGGGCAGACCTTGTATGCTTTACAGGTTAAATAAAACAGAGTAACCAATATATAGTCAATTCCTCAAAAGATGCTTGACAATAGGCTGTTAAAATGGTAAAATAAAGGAAAAATTATCGGAATACAGGTGCAAAAGCAGATCTGTTAAAACATTTGCCAAGCCTAACAAGGAATCAGGTGTGAATCCTGAGCAAGACCGTTGCCGTATTTTGCCAATCAGTTAATGATTTAAGCAGACAAGATGTAATGTCAGTCACTGGGGATTGTCCCGGGAAGGCGTATGTGAGTCGGTTCTGCCGACGGGCGATAAGTCGGAATACTTGCCTGTGTTTTTCCCGTGATCGGGTGTTGTTTATAGTCTGCGGAACTCCGGAACGTAAGCGATGATATTATATGTCAGAAAACAAGCTGTTTCGACGGCTTTATTTGTGTTGCTCTGATTTCGGCACGGTCTATAAAGGTTTTTTTGATTTCGAAATAAGGGCGTTTTTGCATATCATATCATAAGAAATAGAGAAGACCATAGACATTATCTGAGTTACGGCTCGTATAGTGTCTTTTTTGTTATGTATAAAAAAATAACAACAATCTGAGGGAGAAAATAATATGACACTCCAGCAAATGAAATACATAATAGCCATCGTCCGCTGCGGCTCAATAACCGAAGCTGCAAAGCAGCTTTTCATCTCACAGCCAAGTCTTTCAAATGCTGTCAAAGACATTGAGTGTGAGATAGGTATAGAAATATTTCAACGCTCTGCAAAGGGTATTTCTCTGACCATAGATGGCTCGGAATTTCTCTCATATGCAAGGCAGGTGGTGGAACAGGCGGAGCTTATGGAACAGCGCTATCTGAACAAGAAGCCGTCAAAAAAGATATGCTCCGTT
>JAGAJY010000059.1 GCA_017848125.1 Oscillospiraceae bacterium | reverse complement strand
ATGACAAGGGATAACTGCGCCCTTTTGCAGAAATCACCTAAGAAAAACAACCCGTTTTTAATGCTTTACGCATATATTTGACCTGATTTGCATTTTTTACCTGATTGTGTTCTTGCAAAAGGGGGTTTTTAGAGGTTGCCTCAAGTAATTTACTCACCCAACATTCCCCCCAACTCCGTCAGAGCACTTCCAAGCTCCTTATACAAGCCGTCAAGCTCAGCCATTATCTCACTTGTGGGCGGATATTCCACAGCAGCATATTCCGTCTTTTTATACTTATTTATGGACAGGTCGTAGTCATTGTCTATGATTTCCTGCTTAGGCACGAAAAAGCTCTGCTCTGTGCGTTCTCTGTCCTTTTCGGCGTCAAGGCTGCGGAAACGTGCAATAATATCGGGAATATCATTTTCGGCGACTTCCGAACGTTTGTCGTCAAGAGAAAAGCCGTCAGCCTTCATATCATAGAACCATACATTTTCCGTTCCCCCTGCGTCCGTCTTTACAAACACAAGAACAGCCGTGGAAACTCCCGCATAAGGCTTGAAAACGCCGCTGGGCATAGAAATGACTGCTTTTAGCTGATGATTTTCGATAAGCTCCTTTCGTATAGCCTTATGCGCCTTTGATGAGCCGAAAAGCACACCATCAGGAACGATACACGCACATCTGCCGCCCTTCTGAAGCAGACGAAGGAAAAGAGCAAGGAAAAGAAGCTCGGTTTTCTTTGTATTGGTAACAGCCTTAAGATTATCGTGTATGCTCTCCTCGTCAACAGAGCCCTTGAATGGAGGATTTGCAAGGCAGACGGTAAATTTACCGCTGACATTGTTCTGCTTTGAAACGCTGTCCTTATAATCAATATCGGGGTTGGTGATAGAATGAAGCATAAGGTTCATTGCGGATATACGAAGCATTGTATAGTCTGTGTCATATCCCGAAAATGTCTTTGAAGCAAAGTTTTCCCACTGTTCATCTGTCATTGTATCCTCATAATTTCTGCGGATAAAATCGGCAGCAGATACCAGAAATCCCGCAGTACCGCAGGCAGGGTCGCAAATAATATCCTCGGGAGTGGGCGCAATAAGCTCAACCATCATCTCACGGATATGCCTCGGCGTTCTGAACTGACCGTTCTGACCTGCCGTAGAAAGCTTGCTCAGCATATACTCGTAAAGATCGCCCTGCATATCAAGCTCGGCGATATCGTGCTCATAAAGGTCGTCAAGACCTGTGATTATTTTCTGCAAAACCTGCGGATTCGGGATAACAAACACAGCGCTGTCCATATAGCGTGAAAAAGCTGTCTGCATAGTATCTGTTCCGTTATCGGGGATTTCTGTGAGTTCACCGTTAGCGTCAAAATCAGGCAGTTTTCCGTATTTCATTTTCTTTACAGCAGGAAAAACTCTCTGCGAAATAATATCATAAATTTCTCTCGGGTCACGGTTCTTGAACTTGCTCCATCTCATAGTCTGTCCGATTTCCGACTGCGGAAAAATATATTCAGCTTCTTCACCTGTCATATTTGCAAATTCTTCCTGTTCAAGCTCCTTTTCATCAAGAGAACGGATAAACATAAGATATGTAAGCTGTTCTATAACGGTAAGCGGATTTGTAATACCGCCCGCCCATATATCTGTCCAGATTTTGTCTATTTTATTTTTTATAACTCCTGTTATCATCAAAACGCCTCCTGCCAAAAATGTGTATATAATATTATTATACCACATTGTACACAATTCGTCAATTGTTAACTTCGGATTTTGATTGATTTTTACAAAAAACAAAACCGAGTGAGCCTTTTCTGATGACTGCACTCAGTTATTAAAGTTGGGGTTCTTCAACATTCATATCCGTACTTTCGGTACATCCTTGAATTTTGTTTCAGTATAATAATTGTATCGTGACACGCTGAATAAATCGTTTCCCGACACTCTCAGCAAAGGATTTTTGAGCGTCGGAAACGATGGCTACGCCTTAATCAGCGATTCCTTAAACAGTGTTTCCTTAATTTGCCTGTGCGGTGATGTTTTTATTTCAGCGTACTGCGTATCTTTTCACAGCATTCATCTGTATGCTTCTTAAGAAATTCTCCGTGACCGAAGCCCTCCATAATTTCTTCCTCATAGTTTTTCAGATACCTTTTCAGTATGTTGTGGGACTTTATGGCATAAGGCTCTTTGCTTCCGCACCAGAGATAGACCATAGTTTCATTTTCAGCAATTTCGGGACGGGTGCGGTAGGTGTAGTTTTCTGAGAAATTACGGTTTACAGTTTCATCGCTTGCTTTCAGATACAGACTGTCCATCATACCAAGGTCGTCTTCTGTAAGTCCCATCAGCTTCATCATAATATGGATAAATGCAGGAAACTTACCTGTATTCTTGTATTTTTTGAACATCCACGCAGTAACCTTTCCTGCAAGCTTTCCCTGATGTGCCACATAGCAGCCGTCCATGATAACCTTGCCCATATCTATTTTATTTCGGGTAAGAAGCTCGGTAAGCATAAGTCCGCCCTGTGAAGCACCGTATGCGCCGTGAACTTTTCCGCCGTGATTCTTACTAACATATTCCTCTATCTGCCTTGCCTGATCCGCAAAGCTTGTGAAATCGCCGCTGCCGTCATAGAAGCCGTCCTGTGCGGGGATTATAAGGCGGTAGTGTTCCTCTAAGGGCTTAAGCAGTTCATATTCGCTGTGCCAATCCTGCATCATACCGTGCAGAAGAAGTACAGGCGGATTTTCCTTTGAGCCGAATTCATTGAATAACATAGCGTTTTCCTCCCTGATAACGTTTTTTGATTTTTGTTATGTAAAAAGGGTGCAGATCACTCCGCACCCTTTGTTATACCTTTGAATTGTTTCATCATACCTTGAAATCCGCTGTCGCCGTAGGCTTCCATAAGTGCGGAAAATTTCATCATCTTATCCATATCATAATCACCCTTAAGCATTTCGATATAGCCCTGCACACGCATACGGACTATAAGCTTCATAATATCACGGTATTCCGAGCTGCCGCCGAATTTATCATAAAAAGCGAAAAATCCCTGTGCCACCGCAAAGCCGAAATCATCACGGTAGTTTTCAAAGGAAGTGCCTGCCGATTTATCAAGAAGAATCTGAACAATGTCCTTGTTTTCACAGATAAACCGACTTAATTCCCGCTGATATTCTTCACTGCTGCCCATGCCGTTCACCTCTGAATCGGTCTGCCTTTTAACAAGCGCCATAAGCTTTTCTGCCTTTTCCGAAACTACGCTTTCAAAAAGCGCCTGCTTGTTTCTGAAAAAGAAATACAGCGCACCTGTCGTTACATGGGCATCTGCGCATATCTTTCGCAGAGACGCCTTTTCATATCCCTTTTCGAGAAATTCCGCTTTTGCAGATTCAATTAACCTTGCTTTTGCTGTTGCTTCTTCTCCCATGCTGTTCACGTCCTTTCAATCATTATAACATAACACCTGTTATGCTGTCAAGTGTTTTTGGTTTAAAATCACAGCAATATTTTAACAAAAACAACATTCAGATGATATTATCCTTTGTCATAATGTGGTATTATAAATTCAGCAAATGACGAAACCGCATTGCAAAAGGAGTGTTAAGCTTATGAAAAAAATCAGAAAGACTATATCATTTATTTCCGCACTTGCAATCACCGCTTCAATGACCGCCTGCGCAGACAGCGGAACTCAGACCGAATCAGAGACTCTGCCTCTCCAGACTACAGCCGCTACAGAGCCAAAGGTTCTCAATGAGGAGGACAAGGCTGTAATTGCCGAGATGGACACAGGCGATGACGAAAAGCTGGAAAACGGGACTGTAAAGTGGCTTTCCTTCTGGGATCTGAATCCTGCAAACGGCAAGCCCAAGTCAACCGAGCTGGAGCTTTTTGAAACAAAGTACGGCGGAAAGATAGAGTACATACCCACCACTTATGAAACACGCTACAGCGACCTTTCCATTCAGGTCCTCGGCGGCACATCTCCCGACCTTTTCCCTGCCGCAGACCTTGACACATTCCCCGGAAAGGCTATCTCGGGAATGTTCGACCCCTTTGACGATTATCTTGATTTTAACAGCGACCTTTGGAGCACAGGTGCAAAGAAGCTGTCAGACGCACATACTCTGGGCGGTAAGCACTATGTTGCAGTAGTGGGAACAGACGCAGGAGCTGTATGCATTTACAACAAAAGAACTATTGAAGAAAACGGTCTTCAGGACCCTGCGGAGCTTCTTGAGGAGGGTAACTGGAACTGGGATACCTTCAAGGATATGTGCGTTGAATTTGCAGACCCCGAAAATAAAAAGTATGCCTTTGACGGCTGGTGGTTTGAAATAAATTTCCTGCTCACAACGGGAAAACCTGTTATTGATATGCGTGACGGTGTTATCACAAGCAATCTTCTCAGTGCAGAAATGGAACGTGCAGAGAACTTTATGCTTGATATGAACAAGATGAATCTGCCTCTGCCCAAGGCTGAATACGACTGGGTAGAGCAGCCTCAGAAAATTGCTGAGGGAACTACTCTGTTCTATCCCTGCGGAATCTGGGCGCTTTATGAAGCCGACCTGTCCAAGTTCGGAGCAGAGGGAGAGATAATGTTTGTTCCCATGCCCAAGGACCCTGACGCTGATAAATACTATCTGCCCTCGGGTGTTGACGCATATGCTCTGTGCAAGAGCGCTCCCAATCCCGAAGGAGCTGCGGCATTTATGAAGTGCAAGCTTATGGCTATAGGCGACGAGAGAACTCAGGAGATCGCAGAAAAGCAGTACAGAGAGGACTACGGCTGGACTGACGAAATGATAGATATGTGGCACACCACCAAGGAGCTTACAAACGAGAATCCTGTTGTTGATTTCTATGCAGGAGTTTCCTCCGATGTTTACGATATGGTGCATAATCCCATCAAGGACGCTTCCTACAACGGCAAGGACTGGGCTACCACCAGAGATGAGATCAGCGGTGCTGTTCAGAATGAGCTTGACGAGCTTAACAAGCAGATAGAGGCTTCCTTCTGATAAAGAGATTTTCCTTCCTTACTATAAAAAAAGAACCGACAGACTGCTGACCGTTATACACGGCTCGGCGGTCTGTCGGTTTATTTTATCTTATACCTCTTTTTATTATTTGGTTGAAATGATCCTGCTTCTGTGATATAATTATCAATATAATCAGAAGAAAGGCGGTTATCATTATGTATAGAATTTCAGAGGAAACGGAAAAAGTTATGCTTGAACGATTCGGCGGCGACAGTCTTATTTCCCTTGCAACCTGCTCAGAAAATATCCCCTATGTACGCACGGTAAACGCATATTACGAAAACGGCTCATTCTACATTCTGACCTATGCTCTGTCAGGTAAAATGAAGCAGCTTGAAAAAAATCCTACAGCTGCAGTTTCGGGCGAATGGTTAACCGCTCACGGCAGAGGTATAAACCTCGGCTGGTTCGGCAGTGATGACAACAAGTTGATTGCCGATAAAATGAAAAATGTTTTCTCTGAGTGGATAGATAACGGTCACAATAATTTTGATGACAAAAACACCTGTATCCTGCGGATAGCTCTCACCGAGGGAATACTTTTTTCAGAGGGAAAACGGCTTGAGCTGAAATTCGGGGAGAACGAAAATGAAAATACTTGAATACGGAGACAAAGCAAAAAGAAAGATAATT
>JAGAJY010000058.1 GCA_017848125.1 Oscillospiraceae bacterium | reverse complement strand
TCATCGGGGCTTATTCCCGAGGAGACCGTTCCCATCTGACTGAGAACGCCTATGACCTCGTAATTCTTGCCCTCTATGGAAACATAATCTCCTGCGGCAAGATATGCCGCACCGAAAATGCTCTGGGCGGTCTTGTAGCCCAGCACGCAGACCTTTGAACGGTCCTCCTCGTCATATTCATCGAAAAAGCTTCCGTACTGAACAGTCAGATTTGTAATATCGGCATATTCGGGAGCAGCTCCCGCAACGGTGAATTCCGTTTCCTCCTCAAGAGTGCCGCCCTCAACGGCAGCCGTGCCGCTTACGGTAATGGATATGGATTCGATACCGGGGACTACAGCGGCAATATCCTCAGCGTCCTCCTCGGTAAGAGTAACGCCGCCTGCCCGTGACGGTTCAAATCCGCCGCCCGAGCTGCTTCGTCCGCCGCCGCTTCTGTCTCCTCCCGAGGTGAAGCCTGCTCCTGACGGGAATCCGCCTCCGCCGCTGAAATTCGGCATATTTCCTCCGCCGAAATCGGGCATATTTCCATTTCCGAAATCAGGTCTGCCCCCCTGTCCGCCGCCGAAGTCACGGGAAAACTCTTCCATTATAACGTCAGCGCTTTTTCCTGCGGTTATCTCTATAGCGCCTGCGCTGAGATTCCTGAACTGCTCCGCAACGTCCATTTTGCCGCCCTGTCCTATGGCTATTACAAGAACGATGGTGGCAGAGCCTGCAACTATTCCCAGAGAGGTGAGAGCGCATTTTGTCTTTGATGCGAATATGTTGACGAAAACCATCCGCATAAGCTCTGAAAATCTCAAATCTATGCTCAGTCCTTTCTGCTCTGTTGTTTTGCCGTGCCGCTGAGCTCAATTTCCGCAAGTACCTTATCGCCTGCGGACACGCCCTCGGATATTTCCACATATCTGCCGTCGGTAAAGCCCGTAACCACTTCCTTTTGGATAACAGAGCCGTTTTCATCGTACATTCTTACATAGGAAACGCCGTCTTTAAATGTGACTGCATTAACATTTGTGTAAAGCACATCTGAAACACCGCCCTCGATAAAGGTAATATCTCCCGACATCCCCTCTCTTACGTTAAGACCGCTTTCATCTCTTAGCTTTACCGTAACAGTGTAGGTAACAGACCCCGACGAACGTGCAGGCTCAGCGGATATGGTATCAATATATCCCTCAAAGCTTCTGCCTTCAAAGGCAGTAAGGCTTACAGAGCAGTCCATTCCCTGAGTGAGAGAGGTGATATCCTCCTCGGATATGCTTGCGGAAAGGTAAATATAGCGTGTGTCCATAAGAGTAACTGCGTTCATACCCGACATAATGCTGTCTCCCTCGGAAACATTCACAGCCGATACTATTCCGTCACATTCGGCGTAAACAATACCGTCGTCTGAGATAGCTTCACAAAGCTCCTCATACTGCTCGCAAGCCTTATCATAGGCTTTCTGAGCGTTCTGCGTATTCCTTTCCAGAGAAGCTACAGTCCGTTCGTATTCCGACTGTGCCGAATCAGCCTGAGCGATAGCTGTATCTGCCTGCTGACGTGCGTTCAGAATATTACCGTTTTCCGAAGCGGAGGCTTCGCTTTCTGAAAGCTCTGCTTCACGGATATTTGCGGTAAGCTCTTCAATTCTGTATGCAATGGATTCATCATCATTCTGACCGTAAATCTCCGTAAACTCCGAACGCTTTTCCTCGCAAAGCTCACGGTAATCGGATATTTCCTGATTATAGGAATCCATTTCCGTTTTATAGCTTCTTGTGATCTTCTCGTGAGCCTTAGCGGTCTTTTCCGCTTCCTTGATACGCTCCTCAAATTCCTCTATTTTATCGCTTATGGTCTTGTCAAGGGACTGATAATAGCCCGAATATGCCACGTTTGCGGAGTTGTATTCGGCATATGCTTCATCAAGAGCAATCTTGGCTTCGTTGTATTTTTTCAGAAGGGACTGATTATTTGAATTTGATGAAGATGAATCGGCAGAGCTGTTCTGAGAGGAATTGCCCGACTGCTCCGATGATGTATCGGAAGAATTGACTATGCTGTCCGAGGACGCATTTTCATAATTTTCCTTAGCTGTTTCAAAATCTTCAAGAGCCTTATCATATACAGATTTTGCTTCTTCGTATCTTTTTTTGCGTTTTTCTATTTCAGAGGATTTGTCAGAAACGCTTTCTATGTATTCATCATATTCAGTCTGAATGTTTTCCAGCACAGCGGAATTATCCGAATCAATACCGCTGTATTCACGGTATTTCTTTTCCATTGCCTTGTAGCTTTCTTCGTATTCCTCAAGAGTGTTTTCATAAGCCTGCAATGCGCTGTAGTCCTCGGGATAGGTTTCCTGCATAACGGTGTATTCCTGAAGCTCGCTTTTCAGCTCGCTGAGTTTTTTTATTCGGCTTTCCTTCTCCGAAGCATTTTTTGATATGTACAGTTCATAATCGGTTTCGGCTGTATTGCCGTTTTCTATGGTTTTTTCAAGAGTCTGCTTTGCTTCAAGCCCTTTCATCTGTTCATTGCTTTTTGCCGCTTCAAGCTCCAGCTTTGCGGCATAAACAGCACTTTCAAGCTCCTCCTTTGCTTCGGCAATATCCTCCTCGGAAAGCTTCATAAG
>JAGAJY010000057.1 GCA_017848125.1 Oscillospiraceae bacterium | reverse complement strand
CGTTTTGAAGGGTAAATTTGTAGAGAATTGTTAGAAAGGGAGGCGGTCTTGTTCGCCTCCCCTCGAAATGCTGTCGCATTTCTCACCCCTTGCTCCGTTATTTCACGGAAATAAGGGGAATTTCGCTGTCTGCGGACAGCGACCAAAGGGCTCTGCCCTTTGGAAACCCGCAAGCCTTTGAAAAGGCTTGACCGAAACTTTTACCTTGTGTTTATTTGTGCAACTTTTTTCGTTAGCACACTTTATCGACAGGCTGAAATGCACATCTGTCAAAATGACAAATGTGCATTTTAAATCACTTCTTCATTATATCGGAATTCTTATTCTTCTTATCCTCATAAAGCGCTGCGTCTGCTTCGTCCATAAACTGCTGAATATTAAGGTCAGGCGCACAGATAAACTCAAACAGACCTACGCTTATGGTTATATTGTAGGGCTTCTGGCTGTTCTGATTATGCTCAGCAGCGATAGTCTTGATTCTGCCGGGTATCTTTGAAATAATATCCCTGTCATCGCATATTGCAAATGCCGCAAATTCATCTCCGCCGATTCGTCCCACAACATCTGAATTTCTAAGACTGCTTTTTATCACATTAGCGGCTGTTACGATAGCATAATCGCCGTCCTCGTGACCGAAGCTGTCGTTTATCTTTTTAAGATTGTCAAGGTCGCCGAATATTACAACTCCCCTGCGTCCCTCATTTTCGGGAGCTTTCAAAATCCTGTTTGCATATACATAGAAGCCTCGCCTGTTGTATATGCCTGTAAGGTCATCAGACATTGACATTCGGCTGAGCTGATTGTTTCTGCTCTGGATAAGGTCAATAGAGCTTTCCAGACGTGCAACAAGGTTTATGAGCTTTATCGCCGTGCATATCTGAGGAGTTATTGAGTAGATATACGGGAAATACTCGTTTTCAAGCTCAAACACGCCCACGCCGTACTGCTCCTCATTCATATAAAGAGGATACACCACAACATTTCGCCGCCTGTCGGAGGGTATATACATATTGTCAAGAACAGACGAGGAAGGTATCTTCTGCGCCTCCCCTGTTACTGTAGCAAGCTTGTCCCCGTCGTGATACGCTTTCAGGAGAAGTGTATCGGGTAGCGTCCAGCTGCTTTTTGCATTGTGAACGATAGGCTTTTCATAAACATAAAGATAACTGCTTATAATATGAGCTCTGAAAAGATTATTTACTACCGCAAAGAAGCACTTCTCCACATCATTCCCGTAGATAGTCATATCCTTGGTGATGTTGCTGATAAGAAAATGGGTAAAGGTAATATCATCTACCTTGCTGTAGTGGATTCCTATGATTCGCTCTGCCGCCGCTTCGGTAATATCCTCGGTAATGTTGTCAACGCTGACCATACGTTCAGGACATTTTATTTCACAAAGCGATTTAGCGGCTGCTCTAACATTTTTTGTGATTCTCATAAGAGATTCAGGAGACAGCAGCTCAAAGTCCTCATCATTCAGAAGCCTGAAAAATGCGGATTTGGTAAGCATATCCTCATTGTCTCTGCCACCTCTGGCAAATTCAAAAACCTCTGAAAGAAAGTCTCTCAGTTCGTGCAGGGCATTGCTTCTGCACATTCTTTCGCTGTATCTCTGAATCTGGTCAGACAGTATCATATCAGCTATTTCAGACGACGATTCACCGTCATAAGCCGCCATTTCGGCTATAGACCTGCTCTGTCCCTGACAGCCGCAAGAGAATCTGAATACGGGAGATGAGCCAAGGCTTACATCTTCAACCTTTTCCCTGCGTGCAAGTCTGACAGCTTCGGCTACTGCTCTGTAGCCGAGCACAGATGCGTCTGCCCTGACAGTCGTAAGTCTGGGTCTTAGGGACAGTGCGACCTCGGAATCATCATAGCCCGTAACGGCAATGTCTGTTCCCACACGAAGCCCTCTGCGCTCTATTGCTTTATATCCGCCCTTGCACATCATATCATTTGCAAAGCAGATAGCATCTATTTTATCCTTGTTCCTATCGATAAGATCGCCCACTATATCAACGCAGTATTCGGAGAATTTGCCGTAAGCAACCATATCAGGATCAAACTCAATGCCGTTTTCGGCAAGAGCCTCTTTATAATAACTGAGCCTTTCCTCTGCGTCAGCGTTTCCCTTAGGACCGCTGACAAAGGCAATATGCTTTTTTCCGTGCTTTTGTATAAGGTGATTTACAAGCTCCTTGATTCCGCTTCCCGAAAGGCGTATGCAGGGATAACCCTCAACCTTGTTTTCAGTAGTCAGAATAGGAAGCCCCCTGTAGCCGTCAAGAAATCTCTTGAAATCCTCTGCCGAAACGAAAGAACCTACCGTACCTGCCGATACAACAACAGCGTCAAGAGTCTTTGATGAAACAAAGCTGTAAACCACATTGTTCTGATATTCATATACGGTAAACTGCTTGTCGTCAAGCTGACTGTTAAGAGATCTTCCGGGAAATACCGCAAGATTCACGTCAAGCTCTCTTGCTGCTGCGGCGGCACCGTTAAGTATGGACTTAGAATAATCATTATCGAGATGATGTATCATAAATCCTATTGTTAATCTTTTATTCAATGCCGACACCTCCTCTGCATATATGCCGAATATCTTTATTTTTAGGCATAATTATGCTCTTTTGCCTACATATAAATATTATACCACACTTTTCAACATTCTGCAATTGCCTTTATGCACCATTTACAAAGGAGTTTTTATAGATTTTATACAAAAACGGATTTATACTATCTGATCGCTGCTACTTTTTCAAATTCCAATGAGCCGCCGAAAATGTCAAGTGCGCTTCCTACAGTAAAGTCAACTCTGCCACGTCCAAGCTGCCTGAGCAGCTCAATATCATCATATGAGCCGATTCCGCCTGCATATGTGGCGGTTATACCGTCAATACTGCCCAGAAGCTCCGCAACAGGGCTTTCAATCCCCTTCTGCTTGCCCTCTGCGTCAACAGCGTGAACAAGAAATTCATCACAGTAGCCTTTGAGCATACAGATATTGTCCGCTGTGACCTCCATATCCGTAAACTTCTGCCAGCGGTCTGTGACAATATAATATTTCCCATAACTTTTCCGACAGGAAAGGTCTAGGACGATATGCTCCGAGCCCACCTCGCTTTTCAGCCTGTCAAGCCGTTCAAAGCTTATTCTGCCGTCCTTGAACACATATGATGTGACAATAACGTGAGAAGCTCCCTTTTCAAGATATTCAGCGGCATTTTCAGCAGTAACACCGCCGCCTATCTGAAGCCCCAAAGGATATTTTTCAAGCGCTGCAAAGGCTTGTCTGCGGTCTGCCTCATAATATTCCGAGCCAGCGGGGTTGAGAATTATTATATGCCCTCCCGAAAGCCCTCTGCTTTTGTAAAGCTCCGCATAAAAATCTCCCCCAAGCTCTGAAACGAAATTTTCATCGGCAAAGGAATTTTTATCCGCAAGACTTCCCCCCACTATCTGCTTGACTTGTCCGTTATGTATATCAATGCAAGGTCTGAATTTCATAAAATCTTCCTTTCGGCTTACTTTTCCTTGATAATTCCCCTGTCCAGAGCGTCACTTAACGCCTCCTCCATATATTCCCAGAGAGCCTCTGAGCCGTGGGAAATATGCTTGTTTCTGTCATACACCTGACCATAGGAAATATCGTGCTCCTGCCAGCTTATTCCGTTTTTGGTGTAATTGAGAAGCATGGGCTGCATTCTGTCAAGAGCGGCGGCAAATCGTGATTCCGCTGTGTTCATCGCTTCAAACTCCTCCCACAGACTGCGGTATTCTCTTTCCTGATCCTCGGGGAGAAGCCCGAAAAGACGGTCAGCCGCTTTTTCCTCACGTTCACGCTTAGATTCATAGCCCTTTGTATCATAGCAATAGGTATCCCCTGCGTCTATCTCCACAATATCGTGGATAAGCACCATTTTCATCACCCGAAGCAGGTCAACGGGAATGTTTGCATATTCCGCAAGCGTCATTGCAAAAAGTGCAAGATGAAAGGAATGTTCAGCGTCGTTTTCTCTGCGTTTGAGCGGAATATCGTCGGCAGGCATATCCCTCATGGAATCTGAACGCTTTTCATCGTTTATTATATAAGTCTGCCTGTAAAGGCTTTTCATTTTATCGGCTTCAATAAGGAACTCTATCTGCTTTCTGAGTCTTTCGGAAATCATATCAACACACTCCTCAATATATTCATTATCCGTTATAATTATACAACCGAAACGCTGTTCTTGTCAACCGATTATATCACCGAAATTTGTGTTGACAAATCGGAATTAAAATGATATATTATATTTATCGGTTTATACCGATGAGAAATAAAAAGGACTGATAACAAAATGAAAAAAATACTTGCCGCAGTATGCTGTGCGGCACTTCTTACCGCCTGCGCTCCGAAAGCAGAGGAATCTGAGGTCGTTACCGAGGAAAGCCTGACGCTGGGCTCATCTTCAATTGAGACTACAGCTGAAACGACAGTTACGACCACCGAGACTACAACAGTCACCACCACCGTCACCGAAACGGAAACCACAACCGAATTTACCAAGCGTGAGATCCCCTTTGAGGACACCGCACAGAACGCTTACGAACAGCTTCTTGCTTCTTTTGAAACGGAGCACGGAGTCGTATATCCCGAAACTTACGGCGGTGTTTACAGCTACGGCGGTACGCTTTTTGTAAATATTACGGAAAACAATCCTTCGGAAATTTATACCGATGTTCTGGGAAATCACACCTGCGTAAGATACAAGACCGTGAAGCACTCCATTGACAGGCTGACGGAAATATGCCTTGAAGCAACCGAGCTTCTCGATGCTGAATTCGGCGTTGCGGAATACTATATCGACATTCCCGCCAACACCGCCGCCGTGACCATCACAAAGGGCGACCCGAAAAAGGCTCAGAACTTTCTGAAAACCGTTGAGGACAAAAGCTTTACCTTAGACGAGCTTTCCATCAATATGGCAGAAACGGAAAATTAAAAGCGCATTAGAATTTTATTCTGAATTGATAAAAATCCGATTTTTGCTATTGTAATTTAAAAAGCTTTGTGGTATAATATAATTACATCAGGGAATGATATTTCCCAATAATTTAAAATTCAATGAGGAGATGACTTAAAATGAAAGGTTTAGGAATTGCCGTTCTTACTATGGTTGCCGCTGCCGCAGGCGCAGCTGCCGCTGTTTATGCTGTCAAGAAGCGTGAGGAGCTGGAGCAGTACGATTACAGCTTTGACGATGACGATGAGATCTACTTCGGCGACGATGACGAATGCTGCGAGTGCTGTGACTGCTGTCCCGACGATGATGACGAGATCGACGATGTAGCAGAGCTTGCGTCTCTCGACGGCGTTGAGGACGCTGACGATGAGCCTGCTTCCGCAAAGGACGAAAAGGCTGATTTCTGATTCAAGTAATAATTAAAACACGAGCGTATCCCGATTATTTCGGGATACGCTCATTTTTTATCTGTAATAAGTTTTTGCAAGCTTTTTAAGATACTTTGCAAGCTCGGGGGTACATTCGCCGCTCTTCATTCTCCAAGCCCAGTTACCGCCGCCGATAGTGGAGGGAATGTTCATTCTTGCACAGTCATCAAGGCAGAGTATATCCTGCATCTGTATCACACAGATGTCCGAAACGCTCATATAAGCCGTTCTGATAAGCTCACGGACAATTTCCCTGTCAGACGCTCCCTTTGAAAGACCGAGATATTTTCTTATACGCTTCTTTGTCTTGCCGTCACAGCTCAGATACCAGCCCAGAGCAGTCTGATTATCGTGCGTGCCGATATAAACAACGCTGTTCTTATTGTAGTTATGGGGCAGATAGCCGCTGTCATCTCCGCCAAAGCCGAATTCAAGCACATTCATTCCGGGATAGCCTGCTTCTTTAAGCATCTGCTTTACATCTTCTGTGAGAAAGCCCAGATCCTCCGCTACCAGAGCCACATCACCAAGCGCCGCCTTTATTGCACGGAAAAGCTTCATTGACGGACCTTTCAGCCATTCTCCGTTCTCTGCGGTCTTATCATCGGCAGGAATGGCGTAAAAGCTTTCAAAGCCTCTGAAATGATCGATCCTTGTAAGGTCAAAGAGCTTTGCGCTGTACTTGACTCTGGAAATCCACCATTTATAGCCTGTTTTTTCCATATAGTCCCAATCGTAAAGGGGATTGCCCCAGAGCTGCCCTGTGGGAGAAAAATCATCGGGAGGACAGCCTGCAACCTTCACAGGTCTCCTGTCGCTGTCCAGCATAAACATTTCGGGGGACGCCCATATGTCACTGCTGTCCATAGATACATAAATAGGCATATCGCCGTAAATCTTTATACCCTTTTTATTTGCATATTTTTTCAGAGCCTTGTACTGCCTGATGAATTTATACTGCATAAACTTCCAGCATTCAATATCATCTGTATGCTCTGACGAATATTTTTCCAGCACAGCCTTATCTCTCAGACGATAGCCGTCCTCCCAGAGAGTCCACATTTTCTGACCGAACTCATATTTGAGTGTCATAAACAATGCGTAATCATCAAGCCACTTGCTGTTTTTACGGCAGAATTCCCTGAAATCAGCTGACTTTATCCTGTCAGCCGATTCCTTGAAGGTGTGATATGCCTTTTCAAGAAGTATCCTCTTGAAGGAAAACAGCTGACCGTAATCCGCAAAGCTCTCCTTTTTGCGCAGAAGCTCCAGATCCTTGTCGTCTGAGGAGATAAGACCTTCCTCAACAAGCATATCAAGGTCTATAAGGAGAGGATTTCCCGCAAATGCGCTGTAGCTCTGATAGGGCGAATCTCCGAAGCCTGTAGGCCCGACAGGAAGTATCTGCCAGTAGGTCTGACCCGATTTCTTTAAAAAATCAACAAATTTATAAGCCTCTCTGCCAAGAGTTCCCACGCCGCAGGGCGACGGCAGGCTTGTAATGTGCATAAGCACTCCGCAGCTTCTCATAATCCGATACGAATCCTTTCATAAAAAATATTTACTGTTATATTATACATTATTTCCCGATTTATTTCAATATCCCCTATGTTAAAAAAGATTTTTTCGGGCAATTTCCCTCAAAACAGCTGCCCGAATTTGTAAACGATTAACAATTATTTTTATTGTTATCAATAAACAAATATATTCTCAGATGTAAAAAAAGACTTGACAAATATCACAAAAAATGCTATAATTGATTTTAACAGAGAATATAAGGGTCTTATCTGTGGGGCAAGCCCCGTGTATAATGGACTGAGCGAAGGTCTGCACGGACAGTTATGAAAACGATTAAGCGCCCTTAATAAAACAAATCCGGAGGTGCTGTGTATGTCAAAAACATCAGCTGCCGTCCTTCTCGGCAATTCACCGGGAGCATACGGCAGAAAAAAATTCGAGGCAGAGAAAACTCCTGCCGAAAAGCTTGCCGATATTCTGCTGTGGGGTGTAAGGATCCTGCTTATTGCAGAAATCGTGCTTTTGTTCTTCCCAACCTTAAACCCTGCAAGAATATGTGGAAAGATCAATAAGAATATGTCCCTTTTCACCTGCGGAACTTCCTACGACACCCTGATCTCAAACCTCGGACGTGCCCTCCAGAGAGGCTGGGTAGATGAGGCTGCATTCAAGCTTCTTTCGGGAGCAAGTATGCTTTCCATCGTGGCTGCTGTATTCTACATCGTAGGCGGCTGTATGTCTCTTGGAAGCAAGAAGATGAAAAAGATCTCCGTTCTTGTTACAACAGGCGGTACTGCTCTTATGCTGGGATGTCTTTTCGGTATCAAGAGCGCTCACGGTCAGCTCCTTCTTTCCGAGCGTCCCGACAAGGTAGTTCCCTTTGAAGCAGTTCCCCATTTCACACTGTTCCTTGTTCTTACAATAATTCTTATTGTATTGTGTCTTGCAGTATTCTTCCTGCTGCCCCGTTTTTCGGACGCAGGTGAGATGTATATGGAGGACAGGTTCAAGCTTTTCCTTATGATGCTCCCTGTTATCGTTCTTTCCTTCCTCTTTGCATATCTCCCTCTCCTTGGCTGGAGATACGCATTCTATGACTACAAGGCAGGCGAGACTCTTACAGCCGATAAATTCGTAGGCTTCAAATGGTTCACCGAACTTGTAAGCAGTGCAGGTACAAAGAAGGATATTCTCCGAGTTATAAAGAATACTCTTGCAATGAGCGGTCTGGGTATAGCAACAAGCTGGCTTCCTATGGTCTTTGCAATGTTCCTTACCGAGATCAAGAACAACTCCTTCAGAAGATTCGTTCAGACCTTTACAACTATCCCCAACTTCATAAGCTGGGTTCTGGTTTACGCTATTGCGCTGGCTATCTTCTCCACAGACGGCTTTATCAACACCCTTCTCAAGAGTATGGGCAATCCCGCTACAACAAACTACCTTATGGACAGCTCCCATATGTGGTTAAAAATGCTTGCATGGGGCACATGGAAGGGTCTTGGCTGGAGTGCCATCATCTACATAGCGGCTATTTCGGGTATCGACCAGTCCCTGTTTGAAGCGGCCACCGTTGACGGCGCAGGCAGATTCCAGAAGATGTGGTATGTAACTATTCCTTCTCTCATTCCCACATACATGGTGCTTCTCCTTATGTCCGTTGCAAACATTCTCACAAACGGTATGGATCAGTATCTGGTATTCTCCAATGCAAAGAACGCTCAGTTCATCGAGGTTCTGGACCTGTATGTATATAACCGTGGTATCGGAAGCGGACTTATTCCCCTTTCAACCGTGGTCGGTATGCTCAAGTCCCTCATAAGCGTAATTCTCCTGTTCTCCGCAAACGGCATATCCAAGGCTGTTCGTGGCGAAAGCATCGTATAAGAAAGGGGTGTATGTATGTCTTTTGCGGATTATAAAGCAAGAAGAGCGGAAGATAAGCGTTTCAGCAAAACTACCACCCACATCAAGCTCAGCTGGCAGGACGTTGTATTCAATGTTTTAAACTATCTTTTCTTCGGACTGTTCACCCTGACCTGTATCTTCCCCTTCTACTACATATTCATCAACACTATTTCATCTCCCGACCTTGTTGTAAAGGGAGCTATCACCTTCCTGCCCAAGAATCTTACCATTCAGAACTATGTTTCAATGGGCAACGTTAACGACCTGTGGAACTCCTTCGGCGTAACTATTCTGAGAACCGTCCTCGGTACAGCTCTTATGGTATTTACATCGGGTCTTGCAGGCTACCTTATGACAAAGCAGGAAATGTGGCACAGAAAGTTCTGGTACCGCTTCCTTGTTATCACAATGTACTTCAACGCAGGTCTTATCCCCGCTTACCTGAACCTGCTCATGCTCAACCTCACCGATACCTTCTGGGTATATATCATTCCCGGAATCGTATCTCCCTACAACATTATCCTTGTAAAGACCTATGTTGAGTCCATACCTCACGAGATCGAGGAAAGTGCATTTATGGACGGTGCAGGCTACTGGACGATATTCAGCAAGATCATCTGGCCTCTCAGCAAGCCCATTCTTGCGACCATCACGATTTTCGGTGCTGTAGGTCACTGGAACTCCTTCCAGGATTCGCTTATCTACAACGCAAACACCCCCGAGCTTTACACCCTCCAGCACAGACTTTATGTTTATCTTAATTCCTCATCAAATCTGGGTGCGCTTATGAACGGCGCTTCCGCAGGTGACAGTGCAGCTGTTGCAGGAATGTTAAACACCAAGGTAATCCAGTACACCATTTCAATGGTAACAATTATCCCCATTCTCCTTGTTTATCCCTTTATGCAGAGATACTTTGAAAAGGGTATTATGCTTGGAGCAGTCAAGGGCTGATTCAAAGAGATCACAAATGCAGATAGGGTACGGGGTTATGCCGTACCCTATGCTTTTTTAGGAGGTAAGCTGTGAAATTTTTCAGTATCGACAGTCCCCTTTACAGATTTATGCAAAGATTGACCGATGTGCTTCTGCTTAATTTACTCTGGCTGCTTTTCAGTCTGCCAATAGTAACCATCGGGTGCAGCACAGCGGCGGCTTTTTCTGTTGCAATGAAATTCGTAGATGAATCCGAGGGGCATATTTTCAGCGACTTTATCAGCGGCTTCAAGGCAAACTGGAAACAGGGGCTTCCTCTGGGAATAATCTCGGTAATTGCAGGAATGGCGATATATCTGGATTTTTTCATTGCAGACAATTCCGAAAAGGGTCTGCCCTTTCTGATAATCGGCTTTCTTACCGCATATTTTCTTATTTTCTCCCTGCTGTACGTTTTTCCCCTTATTGTCAGGTATGAAAACAGCATTGCCAACAGCCTGAAAAACTCATTCCGTCTGGCAATGCGGCACATAGGCAGAACTATCCTTGTTCTTCTTGTAGTGGCATTTGAAATAATCCTGATTTTCTGGAGCGAGGTGACCCTGTTTATCGGTCTGCTTATCGGACCTGCCTGCGTGATATATACCATAAGCGGCACGGCTATGCACATTTTCAGGGAAACCGAAAAAGAGCCTGACGCAGTTTCAAATCCCGAAAAGCTCCACGAGCACGACGGGCAGTAATAAAAATTTAAGCAGTATCGCATTTGTGTGCGGTACTGCTTTTTTCAAATTGAACATTATCAGAACAGACTCATCTGCTCCGTTTCATATTTCCTCCTTGAAGCTGAAATAATATCCTCCATTCTGTAGAGTATTCCCAGACGTTCACATTCCTCCGAAAAGCATTTCCATAAGGCTTCGGCAAATGGCGATATACATTCGTAGGAACTGCCGAAGGCCTGTGCATATTTTTCCGACAGTCCCGAACGGGGGAACAGCCTGTCAAGGGAATGAAGATAATGCTCTCTCTGTATTCCACGAAGGGTCATTCCGAATGCGGGATATATGAATCTGACTCCGCACTCCGCTCCCCTGCGGACGATTTTCAGGATATTATCCTCCGTATCCTCAATAAACGGCAGAACGGGCATAAGAGTTATCCCCGTGAAAAGTCCTGCGGAGGACAGCTCATAAAGAGCCTCAAAGCGCTCCGAGGAAGGGCTCACATTCGGCTCAATAAGTCTGCTGAGGGAATCATCGGCTGTTGTTATTGTAAGCTTGCACATCATAGGAGAATGTTCGCTAATGGCAGTAAATAAATCCTTGTCACGGGTGATAAGACTGCTCTTTGTAAGGATAACACAGCCAAAACGGTATTTGTCAATAAGCTCCAGACTGCGTCGTGTAAGCAGCTCTGTTTTCTCAAAGGGATTGTAAGGGTCGCTCATTGACCCTGTACCGATAATGCCCGTCCGTGTTTTGTGACGAAGCTCCTGCTCCAGAAGCTTTATTGCGTCCGCCTTGCATCTTACCTTGTCAAAATCCTCAATGCCGTAGCAGTCGCTTCTGCTGTCGCAGTAAATACAGCCATGGCAGCAGCCCCGATACAGATTCATATTGTAATCCGCTCCGAACCAGTCGGAGCTTTTGTTTTTATGAAGAATTGATTTGGCTCTGATAGTTTCCGTGTTTATCACCCCATATTCATTTTACTTTGTTATAATTATTATAGCATTTTTTACAGACACATTCAATAATTATAAATTATTTCAGCGTGTCGAAAAAGAAAACGCTGTTGTTAAATTTGCACAAAAGTCGCAAAAAGACAAGTTATGTTCAAAACGTTCCACCGGAACGTTTTGAAGGGTAAGTAAGCACAACCGCTCTACAAGGGGAGGCGGTCTTGTTCGCCTCCCCTCGAAATGCTGTCGCATTTCTCACCCCTTGCTCCGTTATTTCACGGAAATAAGGGGAT
>JAGAJY010000056.1 GCA_017848125.1 Oscillospiraceae bacterium | reverse complement strand
TAATATCGGTAAAATCAGACGCAATGCCGCTGCATATTTTTTCATTGCCATAACCCAGATTTTCACCTATATAAACTGTGATATTTTCTCTGCCATACCCACATAGCCTTTTACAGATATCGGCTGGAGTGGTGTCACCGCCCAACAGGAAAAAACAATATTCGTTTCTGCACACATTCCTGACAATATTTCCGTCAGCACCGTGCAGACTTACAAATTTCATATCCTGCCACGGCTTCCGGATCTTTGCGCAAAAATATTGAGGCGAGGATATACCGCTGATAATTTTCGTTTCATGATCTGAAAGTTCCGTAATAAGCTTTTCTGCGCCGCTGTAAAAGCTGCAGTCACCTGACATAAGAATTGCCGCTGTTCCAAGACTTTTATTTTTCAGGTATTCACATATTTCATCACTTTTCCAGCTTATAAACCGCTCTTTTTTCAGATCAGAAAACGGCTCGAGCATACGCTCTGCACCGATAAGAACATCAGCATTTTTTATTGCGGCTCTTGCTTCTTCCGTAAGGTTTTTACGCCCATCCATACCTATTCCGATAATATAAATCATCATCTTATTTCCTTTATTATTTCTTTAATCTCATTTATCCCATATCCTGCTTCTTCGGGTCGTTTTATTGTAACAAGCTCTATACCCATAATCTCTGCCGCCTTTACCTTTTCGGGATAACCGCCTGCTGCGCCGCTCTCCTTTGTGACAAGAATTTCAGCACCGCTTTTTTTAATATGCTCTGTATTCTGTTCAACCGAAAACGGACCTTTCCCAAGAATAATCCTGCTTTCATCAATGCCATATTTTTTACAGTATTCAGCTATTTTGTCATCAGGCAAAACACGCACCCACACACGTTCACGGCAATTTTCAACCTTGCTTAATACGGGCAGCTCCTTGCTTCCGAGGGTGCTAAGTATTATTTTACCGCTCTCATTAAGATAACCTGTAAGCTCGTCAAAGGTGCTGAAAACAGTTCCGAAAAGTCGGTTGCTTTCACGTTTCAAACGATAGTATTTTACTTCCGCTTCATCACAGGCAAGACGGATATTTTCCGTTGCAAGAACAGCATAAGGATGAGTTGCGTCGATCACAACGCTGAAACCATTTTTAGAAATCAGCTTTGAAATTTCATTTTTATCGAGCTTGCCGTTACAGACTTTTAAAAACGGACTTTCGGGGAGTAATTCCGCACCGTAATCGGTAGTCACCGAAACTGTTGCAAATATTTCGTTTCGAGTACAAAATTCCGCTAACATTCTGCCCTCTGTAGTTCCGCCGAATATAAGTAATTTACACATTTCTGTATCCTCTCGGAGTCACCATTTTTCCGCTGATGATTTTAGTTTCACCGTTACCGATAAAGACAGTAGTGAACATATCGACCTGTTTGTTTTTCAGTTCTCCCAGCGTAAGAATACAGCTTTCCTGACCCTCTCTGCCGATATTTCTGACATATCCGCAGACAGTATCGGGAGCTTTGTATCTAAGCATAATATCACAGGCTTTTTCCAAATGATCGGCACGTTTTTTTGAAGACGGATTGTATAAAGCTATTGTGAAATCCCCCTCTGCCGCACATTTAAGTCTGTGCAGAATTTTGTCCATGGGCGTAAGCAGATCTGACAGGCTTATTACCGCAAAATCATGGGTAAGCGGTGCGCCGAGAATCGCCCCTCCGCTGAGTGCGGCGGTAACACCTGCAACACATTCAATTTCAACCTTAGGAAATTCGTAAGACATTTCATAAGCAAGCCCCGCCATTCCGTAAACCGAGCTGTCACCGCTGCATATAAGTGAAACGGTTTTGCCGTTTGCAGCTTCCGAAAGCGCATAACGAACACGCTCTTTTTCATGCCTCATCCCAGTGGAGTAATAATCCTTTTCGGGAAAATACCGTTTCATCAAATCGGCATAAACCGTATAACCTACTATCAGGTCACTGTTTAAAATTGCTTTCTCGGCTTGGGCAGTCATTCCCTCACGGCTTCCGCAGCCGAATCCGACTATGTATAATTTCATATGATCTCCTTTGAAAAATCAATGCAAACAGGCATTTCTCCTGCCGCCACGGTTACACCGTTACTTGATATTTTTGAAATAATAAGCTTTCCTCCATATTTCACAACGCTTCTTTCACAAACATTATCAGCACCTGTCTGAGCTAAAACAAATTCGGATTTTGCAAATTCGCCATCAACCTTCATAAGCTCCTCAGCGGTGTATGTGAACAGCTTCAGCTTATGCTTTTCGCAGTATTCTGACAGCCCTTTTTCATCAGATTTTATATCTATCGTGGTTACTGCGCATATGCGCTTTTCATCAATTCCTACTGTTCTCAGACCTTCTGAAACATGTCGTTCTATTGAATCACAGGCCGTTCCTCGTTTACAGCCTATACCTATTACAATATTTTTCGGTACAAGATTAAGTGTTATTTCAAAAGACTTTTTCGCTGTATCTGCTGATACACAAATACCTGTACGGCATTTCTGATTGACTGCAATGTCAGATGGAATATTTATATATTCATAATCGCTTACAAATCCGATTTTCTCATTACTTAGCACCGCCGACGCTATTTCCTTTGCAGCGGTCATGTCTGTAATAATAAGGTCATTAGCCTTTGCAAAGCTGTCGGGAGAGAATTTTCCTCCAATGTCCGTTGCAGTTGTGATCACAGGCACAGCATCGATTTTTTCAGAAATCACTTTCGCAAAAGTGTTTGCGCCCCCTAAATGCCCCGATAAAATCGGTATCACAAATTTTCCGTTATCATCAACCACAAGCACCGCAGGGTCTGTGACTTTAGATTTAATAATCGGCGCAATACTTCGAACGGCAATACCGCAGGCACTCACAAAAATCACCGCATCGCTCTTTTGAAAAATACTGACTGTAAGGCTGTTTATATCCGAAAACGAGACTGCATTTTCATCACAGCTTTTATAAAATGCGTAACGTGTTATTGAATGATCATCAATAAAGCAGTTACAGATTTTCTTCGATAAATCCAGTCCCTTTCGGGTTATTGAAATAATAGATACGATCATTTCTTCGCCTTTCTGAATTCCGTTTCAAAGCTCTCATCATAAAGCTTTGAAAGCGCATAGTCATCACCGAGAAATCTTCCGACAGTTATAAGAGCAGTTTTTTTTATGCCGTTCTTTTCAGCTGTATCATAAAGCGTCTCAACTGTACAGCGGCACACCTTTTCATCTGCCCAGCTTGCTTTGTAAACGATAGCCGCCGACGTGTCGGGAGCATATCCTCCTCTTATCAGGCTCTCTGAAAGCTCCTTCAATAATCCTGTGCTTAAAAATATTACCATAGTCGCACCATGCGCCGCAAGCGCCTCAATGCTTTCCTTTTCGGGAACGGAAGTCCGTCCTGCCATTCTTGTAATTATTACAGTCTGTGAGATATCAGGAAGCGTGTATTCAGCTTTTAGAGCCGCCGCCGCACCGCAGAAAGAACTTACCCCCGGGCATATATCGTAAGCTATATCAAGCTCATCAAGCCTGTCCATCTGCTCACGGATCGCACCGTACAGTGACGGATCGCCCGTATGCAGACGAACAGTATTTCTTCCATTTTTCTCTGACTGCTCCATAACCGCAATCACTTCATCAAGAGTCATATATGCGCTGTTGTGGATCTCGCAACCAGCCTTTGCATAACTGAGCAGCTGAGGATTCACAAGCGAGCCTGCATAGATAATCACATCAGCCGTTTCGATAAGAGCCTTTCCTCTGATGGTGATAAGATCCGCCGCACCGCAGCCTGCACCTACAAAATTAACCATTGTATTCCTCCGAAATCAAATCAATAAGCTTATCTGCAAGTGACGTTTTCACCGTAATATTATGCTTATCAGAAAACATTACCGCACCTATTTCAATATCGTTTTTAACCTTTGCATTAAGATAATATTCAGCCCTCTGGGAAAGGATTTCGAGAGTCCTTTCCATATAACCCGAAGCTTTGAGTATATCAAGTGCAGCATCAACAGTTACACATTCGGTAATTTTTTTCAGATCCTCGCAAGCAGCTTCCGCAAGCACGCCGCAAGTAACCAGCACATCCATCCGTCCGTCAGCCTGTGCGGAGTGAGTGTTCATAATACCTGCACCAAGCTTTACAAGCTTTCCTATGTGACCTATTACAAGCACTCTTTCAAAACCTGTTTCAAGAGCTATATCAATAGCTTCTCCAATAAAATTACTGCATTTAACACTCTTTTCAAGTGGAAAAGGCATTGATCTCTGAATGAAATTCTCGCTGTAATTTCCCAGTGTCAGCAACAGATTTCTACAGCCCTCGGCATAACGCATTTTAGACTCAACACGAATAGTATCAACAAGCGCCTTACTGCTCATAGGTTCAACGATTCCGCTTGTGCCGATGATTGAAATTCCGCCTTCTATTCCCATTCGTGGATTATATGTTTTACTTGCTATTTTTTCACCGTCGGGAACGGAAATTTCCACACAAAAGCCATAATGATAATCATATTTTTCTGCAATTTCATTTACTGCATCAGCAATCATTTTTCTCGGCACAGAGTTTATTGCGCTCTCGCCCACGGGTTGATCAAGACCTGCCTTAGTTACAATACCGATACCCTTTCCGCCATTGATCTGAACGCCCGATGAAATACAGCTTACTTTTGCAAAAACAAGTATGCCGTTTGTTATATCGGGATCGTCACCGCTGTCCTTTTTGATTGCACATTCAGCATAATTTTCATTTATAAAAGGCTCAAGCACCTCAAGGTGCAGATCAATCCCTTTCGGAGTACTTATTGATATATTATAAAGTAATTCTCCTGTTATAAGCATAGTTGCAGCTGCTTTTGCCGCAGCTGCTGCACAAGAGCCTGTTGTATAGCCGCATCTCAGCCGTTTCTTTCCGTGATAAACATAATTTTCAAGCATAATATTTCACTTTCCAAAACAAAAAAGCACTGTAAGCTTGTAACTTAACAGTGCTTTTAAAAATTCATGACACGACAAAAAGACAGGATAAGCCCATGGCTTACCTGATTTCGTATCATCGTCCAAACTCCGGAGCTCCGCAGATTTTAAACAACACCCGTATAAATTACGAGAAGAATACAGGCAAGTATTCCGACTTATCGCTTGCTGTAAAAACAGCATACGCACGCCTTCCCGAAATAAATTTCAGTGACTGAGCTTATCATGTGCGTATCACAGCGAAATACGGCAACGGCCTTGCTCGGGATTCCCACCCGATTCCTTTTATGCACAAGTGCACCTGTATTCCGATATTATTAGTGAGACTCATATCCCAATATTTTTACAAAGGTAATTATATCATATTTTCAAGATATATTCAATAGTAAAAGAAAATTTTTTGATTATGTAATGTTCAGTTGTCAATGATAGTTGACACATACCCTCAAAAAATATAGTGTTAAGTGATATATTGCAAATTTTCATTTTGTAGGAGCCGAAAGCGACGAAAAAATGAAAATTTGCAATCGACTCACATTACCGCAAGGTAATCATTCAAAACCTCTTTCGGCGTTCTGAAATGCAGGCATACCT
>JAGAJY010000055.1 GCA_017848125.1 Oscillospiraceae bacterium | reverse complement strand
GGATTTCCGCCCTTGGGCAGAGAAACCGAGCCTGTGTTTACTATGTATATCCCGTCCTTTTCTTCACAGCGGTAAAGGTGGGTGTGACCGCTTATAACAGCGTCGCCCTTATTCAGCTGAGTCATATTGTCGGGGTCAAAAAGATGCCCGTGAGTGCAGAAAAACATTCTGTCCTCTGTCCATAAAGTCATATAGTCAGCCATAACGGGAAATTCCAGCACCATCTGGTCAACCTCTGCCTCGCAGTTTCCTCTTACGCAGAGAAGCTGTGTTTTCATTCCGTTGAGCGCTTCAATGACCTTTTTCGGAGCATAGCCCTCGGGCAGGTCGTTTCTCGGTCCGTGATAAAGCAGGTCTCCCAGCAGAATAAGCTTTTTGGGGGCTTCCTCTCTGTAACGTTCAAGAAGCGCTTCAAGGCAGGTCACAGAGCCGTGGATATCCGAGGCGAACATCAGCTTCATAAAAAATTTTTCCTTTCCTTATGGGGTCTTATGCCTTAGCTTACAGGGCATAATTTCTCCGAAAATACTTATTATTGCAGATATAGCTGTTTTTTGCCGAAAGCTCTCTTTTAACATCGGAGGGCATTTCGGCATAAATTATATTACGGCGTTTGCCAGTCTGGGAGACGGGCGGCGGTAATGGTATTATCAGCCCTTGAAAAACCCGCTTATTCGGTATCGGACGCCGTTTTATATAAATCGCACCCGTTCCCTTTGATTCATTCTGTATGAAAAGGGACGGGTGCATTTTGTCTATCAGTCAACGGAGACATTGAAATATATCTCGTTTTCGCTTAAAAATGCGGAGTTAGCGTCAATGGTGTATTTGAAATAAAGGTCGCCGCCGTTTTCGGTAAGGCGGTTTATTATCTTCGAGGCGGATATTCCCAGCAGCATATCACCGTATTCCGTTCCGTAATGGCAATGGTGGCGTCTGTTCATTTCAATCACCAGATGGGAGCTTACCGCACCGCTTCTGTCAATGGAGGCAAGGGCTTCGCCGATGCAGGAAACAGAGGTAACGCACCCGGGATAGCCTGTTGCTTCGGTGTCCTCATAGGATAATTCCCAGCCCTTTGCATTGCCGAGGGTAACAGGTCTGAAAGTTCCCTGTGTGATGATCTCCATCATATCGGGAACACCTGTTTTTGAATCTGATATGCTTTTCATTGTAATTGTTGCTTTTTTAGCTTTAGGGGGCATTTTAAAGTCATTCCTTTTTTATATTCGGGATAATTCATCAATGGATATCTGAGTTACGCTGCCTTTTAAGCTGTCCCCGATGAATGAACGGGCATTTGCTTCAAAAAGCTCGCTGCTGTCGCTGGTGTAATAGGAAACTGTTCCCGCTTCGGTTCTGTCCGACAGGAGATTTCGGCTTGCAAGCATATTCATTGTGTGCTTTGCCGCCTCTGCTCCCGAGGATATGAGGGTAACGCCCTCTCCCATATATTCGGCGATTGCGTCCCTTAAAATGGGGTAATGGGTACAGCCGAGAATAAGCACATCAACATTTTCGTCCTTGATAGGCTTTAGGTATCTGCGTACCATTTCCTTTACAACAATATCATCGGCAGCGGTAATGCCGTTTTCCACCATAGGCACGAACATTGTGCAGGAATTTCCGATAATAACAGCGTCCTGCCGGATGTTTCTTATCGCCTTGCCGTATGCTCCCGAGCGGATAGTTGCAGATGTTCCGATAACTCCTATCCTGCCCGATTTTGTTGCGGCACAGGCGGCTTGCACGGCAGGGATAACAACTCCCGTAAAGGGAATATCCCCCGCAAAGTCCTTGCTTGTGCCTGCAATGGAGGAAACTGTTCCGCAGGCGGCGATTATCATTTTTACATCGTGGCTTTTTATGAAATTCACGTCCTGACGGGCGTATTCAAGAATGGTTTCTCTGCTTCTTGTTCCGTAGGGGACACGGGCTATGTCTCCGAAATAGATGATATTTTCCGAGGGCATAAGCTTTATAAGCTCGGCAACGCAGGTAAGTCCCCCCAGTCCCGAATCAAATACGCCTATTGCCTTTTCGCTGTTTTCAGCCGTAAGGTCTGCCATATGCGTTCATCAGTTCCTTTCAGATGCAAGCTTAATGAGCCTGTCAAGCAGTTCGCCGTAGGATATTCCAAGCTTTTCCATAAGCTTGGGGTACATACTGATAGAGGTAAAGCCGGGCATTGTGTTTATCTCGTTGAGATATACCTTGCCGTTATCGGTCAGGAAGAAATCCACTCTTGAAAGACCGAAGCAGCCGATAGCCTTGAATGCGTTCACAGCAGTCTCACGGATCTCTCTGGAAGCCTCGGAGGGTATATCCGCAGGAATGTTAAGCCCCGATGTTCCCATTATGTATTTTGCGTCGTAATCGTAGAAATCGTTGCAGGACAGTATTTCTCCCACATCTGAGGCAAATGGATTGTCCGTGCCCAGAACTGCACATTCAAGCTCTCTGCCCTTGATAAATTCCTCTACTATGACCTTTTTGTCGTGAGTAAATGCAAGCTTTATTGCATTTTTCAGATCCTCGAAGCAGGAAGCCTTGTTTACTCCCACAGACGAACCGCTGGAGGCAGGCTTTACAAACAGTGGATATGAAAGCTCTGCGCCTATGCTTTCGCATATTTCGTCAAGGCTGCTCAGATCGCTCTGCCTTACAGTTCTGTAGCGAGCCATATTTACGCCGTTCTTTTCAAGTACCGTGTGAGTGTATTCCTTGTCCATACAAGCGGCGGAGGCAAAGCAGCCGCAGCCTACATAGGGTATTCCCGACATATCGAGAAGCCCCTGAATAGTGCCGTCCTCGCCGTATTTGCCGTGAAGCACGGGGAAAACAACGTCGATCTTTACAATGTTTATGCGGTTGTCGGTTATCTTTGCGATACCTCTGTAAAGAGGGTCGGGAAGGATAGCCGCAGGAACGTTGTCAGGGTCGCTTTCCCATCTGTCCTCCTTGATAAGGGATATGTCGCCGGGATAGAAGAACCATCTGCCCTTTCGTGTTATTCCGATAGGGATTATCTCGTATTTGTCGGGGTCAAGGTGGGATATAACGTTTGATGCCGATATAAGCGAAATGTCGTGCTCATTTGACTTTCCGCCGAAAATAACGGCTACTCTTGTTTTTGCCATACGGCTCATTCCTTTCGATTTTGGGGTTATCTAAGCTTATTCGGTGATAAGCGTTTTTATGCCTTTGCCTGAGCGGAAAGCTCTCTGACCTGCTCTGAGGTGAAGGTGTATTTTTTGCCGCAGAAATGACAGCATACCTCGGAAACCTCTTCCTCCTCAGCCATTGCGTCAAGCTCCTCTCTGCCTATGGAGATGAGGGCACGTTCGACTCTTTCTCTGGAGCAGTCGCATTTGTAGGCGGCGGTGAGATCGTCCATAACATTCGGTTTAAGCCCGTCAAGCACCTTCATAGCCATTTCCTCTGCGGTAACGCCCGAGGAGAGCATCTGTGTAACGGAGGGCAGGGAATTTACATTCTTTTCCAGAATATCAATAACGCTTTCGTCCGCAAAGGGGAGAAGCTGTACAAGGTATCCGCCTGCCGCCTTTACGGTAAGGTCGGGATTGACAAGAACGCCCAGTCCGCAGACTGTGGGTATCTGCTCGGATACGGCAAAGTAGCTTGCAATATCCTCGGCGATCTCTCCCGAAACGATAGGTACTTGTCCGCAGTAGGGCTCTTTCATTCCAAGGTCCTTGACAACTGAGAGAGTTCCCTCCTTGCCCACAGCGCCCGAAACATCAAGCTTGCCGAACTTGTTGAGAGGTATCTCAACAACAGGGTTGCAGACGTAGGATTTAACATTGCCGAAACTGTCCGCAACAGCGATGAGCGCTCCCGAAGGACCGTTTCCGTTCATTCTCAGGGTAAGAGAGTCCTTTTCACCTTTCAGACCGATACCCATAAGAGAGGCGGCTATGGTCAGACGGCCCAGCGCCGCTGTTACAACTGCCGAGGTCTGATGTATCTTTTCAATTTCGGATACGATGTCGGTTGCGTCAATTGCGGTAGCAACAACCGAAGCGTCCTCCGAAATGGTTCTTACTATTTTTGCCATTGCAGGGGTACTCCTTTTTCAGTTATATAGATGGCTTTTTTGCCACAAACACAAGCTTCTGGCTGTCAGCCGAAGGGGGATTTACGGTGTCGTAATCATAAACCGCTTCAACAGTCATACCCGAATCGGTCAGAGCCTTTTCCAGAATGCTTCTTTCATATGCTGTTTCCGAAAGCTCGTCTGTATATTTTGAATAGCTTCCGTTTTCGTTCTTTTCAAAAATATCCAGAGAAATATCTACACGGCAGTGAGGAGAATCCTCCGAAAAGCTGTTCTGCCATACGCAGTAAACATCGTCAAGGTCATAGACATAGGTGCTGTTTCCAAGAATATTCCTGTGCTTGTGAGGTGTGTTCACATCGAATATGAACAGCCCTCCCGGCTCGCAGAAAAGGGAAACCCTGCCGATAGTCCTGCGTACAGAATCAAGGTCGGGCAGATGATTCAGGCTGTCCAGTGCACACAGGGTAACGTCTATAGTTCCGAACATATCAAGCCTTGTCATATCCTGGCAGAGATACTGTATAGGCAGTCCGCTGTCAAACTTCTTGTCCATAGCACAGCCAAGCATTTCCTCAGAGCCGTCAACGCCGATAACGTCATACCCAAGCCTTGCCATTTCTTCGGAAAGGCTGCCCGTTCCGCAGGCAAGGTCAAGAAGTATGCCTTTTCTGCCGCCGTGAAGGGAAATGAGCCTGTCAAAATATTCTGCTCTCTCCTTGTAAGAGATATTTTCCGTGAGCCTGTCGTAGAAATATGCAAATGCGCTGTAGCCGCTCAATTTACTTATCTCCCTCTGCGCCTGTGTTAATGCCTGCAATATCGTCGGTGGTAATATCCTTGAGGCGTTCAAACACAATGCGGTAGCCCTCGCCGCTGTACTTGCTGTTGAGGGTGCGGTTTACACGGCTGATGGTCGCTGTGCTTGCGCCTGTGCTGGCAACGATGTTGTTGTAGATCTTCTTTTCAGAGAGCATCTTTGCCACTAACATTCTCTGTGAAAGGGATTTCAGCTCCAGCGATGTGCACAGATCTTCCATAAATTTTGCACATTCATCTCTTGTTTCAAGGCTGAGAATAGCGTCGTAGAGAAATTCAAGGCTTTTTGTCTCTGCTCTGTTTTCTTCCATATTATTACAGTCCTTTCGGTTAAAATCACATAGTAATACAATTATACTTCTATTTTAGCACTCTAAAATATAAAAGTAAAGAGGTTGAATATAATTTTAATATTTTTGTAATATTTTTATCTGTGTATTTCCTTATGAAACGTCTGTCCGCAGAAATTTGCACAAGCAGATACGCAGGCAAATCTCCGAAAATAGTCGAATCTCCGAAATGAAAAAAACCCCCGAAATATTATTGACGTAAGGGCTGTAATGGTTTATACTTATTATGTATAGCTGTCGGAAGCTGACGTTTTTCGTCAGTGGGCAGAATAATTTCACAAATAAAGGAGAACCCTGCTTTGAATACTATAGTTTCAGCGTCTATCCTCAGCGCAGATGTATGCCGCCTCGGCGAAGAGCTTGACAGAATAAAGTCAAGCGGCTGCGACCACGTTCATTTTGATGTTATGGACGGTGTTTTCGTTCCCAATATCAGCTACGGAATACCCGTTCTTGCAGGTGTGAGAAAGCGCACCGATATGTTTATCGACGTCCATCTTATGATAACAGACCCTCTCAAATACATAGGCGTGTTTGCGGATAACGGTGCAGATATGATAAGCTTTCATCTTGAATCCGAATCCGACCCCGAAGCAGTTCTCCGTGAAATAAAGTCAAGGGGAAAGAAAGCGGGTATAGCTTTAAAGCCCGCAACTCCTGCAGAAAAGGTCTTTCCTTACATAGAGCTTGCGGATATGGTACTCGTGATGACCGTTGAGCCGGGCTTCGGCGGACAGGGCTTTATCTATGAAATGCAGGACAAGATAAAGGAAATAAGAGCCTATGCCCATAAGGTAAAGCCTGAGCTTCACATTCAGGTTGACGGCGGAATAAACGCAGAAACAGCCGCACTTGTAAGAGCGGCAGGAGCGGATATTCTTGTGGCAGGGTCATATCTTTTCAAGGCTGATGATATGTCAGCCGCCGCACAGTCAATGAGATAAGCCTGACAGTAACGATACGGCGTTTTTTGAAATAACAGCCCTGTCGTGCTCCGATACGGCGGCAAGAGCGGCTTCGTCAGCGGTAAAAAGCCGTCCGAAAGGCAGTATTGCTTCATACAGCAGAAAATCCTCGGGCAGACGGGCAATAAGCCTCAGATAGCCTGCTCCTCCCGTTACGGTGCTTTCGGAGCATAAATATCCCCTTGCGGATATTTCCCTGCATATCCTTATGAGCGACGAAACGGATTCTGCGGTGATTATCACAGGCAAAGAGGGCTTTTGTGCAGGTCTGTGGGACATAATCATCACCGTCCTTCTCGGAAATTACGAAATTATAGATTTATAAGTCAGGAAGTGAAATAAACGTGAGTAAAAAGCAGACCCCTATGCTGACTACCTTTGTCAGAGAGGACACATCGCCCCGTGACCGCCGACCCGATGATTTCGGAGCTATGGTGAATATGCTTCTGGTGCTTTCGGTAACAGCGGCGGTTTCCGTGTATTATTACGGGCTGAGAGCGCTTATATGCGTGCTTCTCTGCGTAGGCATATGCTGGGGGCTTGATGTTTTCTGCCTTATACTCAAAAAGAAAACACTGCATATCCACGATATTTCACCTATAATCACAGGACTGACCATAGCGCTTATGCTGCCTGCCTCCGTGCCATATACCGTGGCGGCTTCGGCTTGTGTATTTGCCATATGCGTTGCAAAGCACCCTCTGGGCTGTCACAGAAATGAGATATTCAACTGTGCAGCCGCAGGATATATTTTTGCGGAGCTGTGCTTTCCGTCGGCGGTGCTTTCATATCCTAAGCCTATGACGGAGCTTGCGTTTGATAACATCGTGCCGCAGACGCTTTATCCGTCCTTTACCTATGCCGCTTCACAGGCAACCTCTGTTTCAATATCCGATATAGAACTGCTTATCGGTAATTTCACAGGACCTATGGGCTGTACATTCACCGTTCTTGCGGCAGTATGTGCCCTGTATCTTGTTTTCAGCCGCACCATATCGGGAACGGTATTCTTTACTCAGTTTGCGGTTATAGTGGGCTGGAATATGGCTTTCGGGGGAGTGTTCAGAGTAAAATATGCTCTCGCAGGCGGAATGGTGCTTTTCGGACTTTCTGTGCTTTTTGCTGAAAGCTCCTTATTGCCCAAAACGATACCGGAAAGATTTCTTTTCGGACTTGTATCCGCCGCTCTGCTTATATTCGCAGATGAGCTTTCAAGGCTTGAAAACCCTGTTGTATATGCGGCTGTGCTTTCAGCACCTTTCGCAAGGCTCACAGGAAAATTCGGCGAGCTTGTGCGCCGCAGAAAAAGAGTGAAAAAGATTTTCGGCAAATATGCCTCTGATATCAACGAAACCATTCGTATGACGGGAGATGAGCGGTAAATGAGCAAAAAGGCAAAGAAATGGTCTGCTGCAGACGGACTGTTTTCCCACAATCCCGTATTTGCGGCAGGAATGTGCCTTGCACCTGCAATAATCGCCACCACGACGATATACGGTGCGGCGGTTTATTGTGCGGTGTTTTCCGCAGTTACCCTGACCGCTCTTATGATATGCTCGTTTCTTCCGAGAAAGCTGCCCTATGCTCTGCGTATAGTATTATATACAATTACCGCCGCCGCTGTGTATGTACCCTTCCGTATTTTTTTCGACGGACAGTTTGACTATGACCTGTCAAAGCTTGGTGTTCTTCTTCCTATGATAGTTTCGGGAGAGTTTATCACAAGTGCGGCAGAGCTCAGATTTTTCAGATTGGAAAAGGGCAGAATGATAATCGATGTTATCTCGCACATTGCAGGCGTATGCATTGCAATGCTCCTTCTGGGCTTTGTAAGGGAGCTGTTTTCAACGGGAGGAATAAACGGCGAGCTTTACGGAGTAGGCTTTACTGTTCCCGTTCTGGGCGCACCCTGCGGAGGCTTTATTCTGATAGGCTTCACAGGTGCATTTATCAGGCTTTTCAGAAAAAAGAGAACTGCGGCTTCGGGAAAGGAATAAAACTGCTATGAATGATACAGGCGTTTTTCAGGGACTTCTTGCTTCGGTGCTTACAGCCGTCATTGCGGAAAATTTCGTGTTTGCAAGAGCCTTCGGTATCTCACCGATGATATCAGCGGCAAAAAACAAGCGAATACTTCCCGGGGTTTGTCTGGGAGTTACATATTTTACTCTGCTTTCCTCCCTTGCAATGTGGGCTATCACCTCGCTGACAGGGGGCTACGGCGGAGACAAGAGCTTTCTTGCGGCAGTTTATGCGCTGCTTTCGGGGGGAATATATCTGTTCACTCTGCTGTGCGCATTTATTTTTGTAAGAAAAAAATTTGCGAAATTAAAGAAATATGTGCATATCTCTGCGTTTAACAGCGTTGTTATGGGTACAATATTTCTGAGTGCGTCAGGCTGTAAGGAG
>JAGAJY010000054.1 GCA_017848125.1 Oscillospiraceae bacterium | reverse complement strand
AGATGGTGCAGATTTTGAGTGATTTGCAGAATTTGCAAATGTGCGAAAAAAGTCTTGAAATTACATCGGAAATATGGTAAAATAAATACGCATTTAAAATCCGTCGAAGTATGCCATTTTGCGGAAAAGACGAGATTAGTGCTGTGAATGAAAAATCATTCGCAACATTAAAGGGACAGTCCGCTGCACCGCCCTCTCATGCGTCTTTTGGGAGGAACTATGCGGGGTAAGAATGTCTTAATATTTAGGAGGAATAAAAAATGGACGCACTCAAGCTTATCAGCGAATCCAGCTTAAAGACCGAGGTTCCCTCTTTCAACGTGGGTGATACCGTTAAGGTTCACGTTAGAATCAAGGAGGGTCAGAAGTACAGAATCCAGGTTTTCGAGGGCACCGTTATCGCTAAGAGACACGGCGGCATTCAGGAGACCTTCACCGTTAGACGTGTAGCTCACGGCTGCGGTATCGAGAGAGTATTCCCTGTACATTCTCCCGTTGTGGACAAGGTTGAGGTTGTAAGATTCGGTAAGGTAAGAAGAAGCAAGCTTTACTACCTCAGAGACAGAGTTGGTAAGGCAGCAAAGGTTAAGGAGCAGATTCAGTAATCCGACTTTCGGAAAAAGGAGATCTCCTTTCAGCCTGACCGAAAAGCTTATTATTGTACACGGCGGAAACATCCGCTGTGTACCTTAACTGCTTTTTCGGCTGTACGGGGACTGTGAAAGGTCCCGTTTTTTGTAATAACATATTCTGCCGCATAAAGCGGTTTACGAAAGGATGAGCATAATGGCTAAGTATCAGATCAACTACGAAGCGCTCGATGTAGATGAAAACAAGAAAAACGGCACTCCCTATGAAGAATTTCTTGAGTGGTCGGAAACTATCATCTTTGCTTTCTTTGCGGTTATCCTTGTGTTCACATTCCTTCTCAGACAGGCAAATGTTGACGGGGAATCTATGCTCCCTACTCTTAAGGACGGGGAAAAGCTTATTGTTCATCATCTTTTCTATACTCCCGAAAAGGGCGATATTGTCATAGTTGACAGTCAGAGCCTCGGCAAGCCCATTGTAAAGCGTGTTATCGCTCAGGGCGGCGACGAGGTGGATATAAACTTTGAAACAGGCGCAGTCAAGGTCAACGGCGAGGTTCTCCAGGAGAGCTACATCAACGACCTTACACAGCTTGACGAGGGTGCTTTTGAATACCCTGTTACAGTTCCCGAGGGAAATTACTTTGTAATGGGTGACAACAGAATGCATTCCGCAGACAGCAGAAGCTCAAGGATAGGCTTTATTCCCGCAGAGGAGATCGTGGGAAAGGTCGTTTTCAGAATATGGCCTATGGAGCGTATCGGCGCTGTTGAATAATTCGGTAAATACAGGCGGCTGTACGGGCTTGTGTGCAGCTGCCGATTTTGAGGAAAGACAGACGGGAGAGTATTCCTCTGCTTTCCTCTTTTGAATTTAAGGAGCTTTTTTAATGAACGAGATACCTTCTATACAATGGTTTCCCGGTCATATGACAAAAACTCGGCGTATGATGGAGAAATGCCTCCCTCTTGTTGACGCTGTGGTGGAGGTCATTGACGCACGAGTGCCTATGTCCAGCAGAAATCCCGATATCAGCACACTTGTTGACGGAAAACCGAGAATCGTTATTCTCAACAAATGCGATGCGGCGGACGAAAGGCTGACAAACAGCTGGGTGGAATATTTCAGGCGTGAGGGCGTTTGCGCTGTTCCTGCCGACTGCCGCACAGGGAGAGGTCTTAACAGGTTTGTGCCTGCGGTAAGAGAGGTTCTTGCCCCTCTTATTGAAAAATATGCCGCAAAGGGTATGAGCGGCCGTGTTCTGCATCTGATGGTGGTGGGTATTCCAAATGTGGGAAAATCCTCATTCATCAACCGTATGGCAGGGCAGAAAAAGGCAAAGGTTGAGGACAGACCCGGCGTTACAAGAGACAAGCAGTGGGTAATGGTTGATAATGACATTGAGCTGCTTGATATGCCCGGTGTGCTGTGGCCCAAATTCGAGGATATGTCCGTAGGCGAAAAGCTTGCGTTCACAGGCGCTGTAAAGGACGATGTGGTAGATACGGAGCTTCTTGCCTGCAGGCTTCTTGTAAAGCTGAGGGAGATTTATCCCAAGGGGCTTACGGAAAGATACAAGATACGTCTTGAAACACCCGAGGAGGACGAAATGACCGAAAGCGGCGAGGTTATGGGCTGTCTTTTGGGCTATGAGCTTCTGAACCGTGTGGGCAAGGCAAGAGGTATGCTTATTTCGGGGGGCGAAATAAATACGGAGAGAGCCGCAATTGCCGTGCTGGACGAGTTCAGAAGCGGCAAGCTGGGCAGGATAACTCTGGAAAGCCCCGATGAATTCTGATCGCAGAGAGAAAGAGGTACTGCTATGCTTTCGGATTTATTTGAATATGATAAAAATGTGCGGACTCGCTATTCGGTATTCTGCGGACTTGACGAGGCAGGGCGTGGCCCTCTTGCGGGAGATGTTTACGCCGCCGCTGTTATTTTCGATAATGATACCGTTATCGAGGGGCTTAACGACAGCAAGAAGCTCAGCGAAAAGAAGCGGGAGGCTCTCTTTGATGAGATAGTTGATAAGGCAAAGGCTTTCTGCATTGCCACAGCAAGCGTTGAGGAAATAGAGCAGCTGAACATTCTGCAGGCGGCTATGCTTGCTATGAAGCGTGCCGCAGAGGGGCTTGACATTACCCCTTCATACGCTCTTGCGGACGGAAACAAGTTCCCCGATATGAGCATAATTGGCGAGCCTGTTGTAAAGGGGGACGCCACATCAGCTTCAATTGCCGCCGCTTCGGTGCTTGCAAAGGTCAGCCGTGACAGATATATGAAGGAAATTGCCGAAAAGTATCCCGATTGGCAGTTTGAACGTCACAAGGGCTACGGCACAAAGCTTCATTACGAAATGCTTGACAAATTCGGTCCGTCACCTGTCCACCGAATGTCGTTCCTGAAAAAATACTATGCAGCTAAGCAGAAGTGAAACAGGACGGCTGGGCGAGGAGCTTACCGCCTATTATCTGCAAAAAAGCGGATATGAGATATTGCGGAGAAATTTCCGTGTGAAGGGCGGCGAGATAGATATTATCGCCCGAAAGGACGGCGTTATAGCCTTCGTGGAGGTCAAGACCCGTGACATAAACGCTCTTGAAAGCGGTGTTATGGCTGTAGATAAGCGAAAACGCAGTCTTGTCATAAGGGCGGCGCAGGAATATTCGTACAGATATCCCCACGACTGTCAGCCGAGATTCGATATATCCTCGGTGACTGTGAAAAACGGCAGGATAACGAAGTTCTCGTATATCGACAATGCCTTTGTCAGCAATGAGGATATGACTCTTTAAATATATAAATTCGGATTTATTTTCAGAAAGGAAAGATTATAGATGTTCTACAAAAGTACAAGAAACAGCCAGGTGAATATAAGCTCCGCAGAGGCTATAGTTCAGGGGATTTCCACAGACGGCGGTCTGTTCGTTCCCTCTGAGATACCCTCTGTTTCCATGGACGAGATTGTAAGCCTTGGGGATATGAGCTATGCTGAAAGAGCGGCTTTCGTTTTCAAGAAGTTCCTTACGGATTTTACCGACGCTGAGCTGAAATACTGCACAGAAAGCGCATATAATGACAAGAGCTTTGCAACTGCAAACATTACCGAGATTTCCCATCTTTTTGACGGTACATATGTGCTTGAACTCTGGCACGGTCCTACCTGCGCATTCAAGGATATGGCTCTCCAGATACTGCCTTACCTTCTCACAACTTCTCTTAAAAAGACAGGTGCTGACAAGAAGGTGGTTATCCTCGTTGCGACCTCGGGCGACACAGGAAAGGCTGCTCTGGAAGGCTTTGCAGACGTTGAGGGCACTTCCATTATGGTATTCTATCCTCAGGACGGCGTATCCGCTATGCAGAAGCGTCAGATGGCTACACAGGAGGGCAAGAATGTTACCGTATGCGCTCTGAACGGCAATTTTGATGACTGCCAGAACGGTGTAAAGGCTGTATTTACAAATGAGGAGATAAAGCAGAAGCTTGCTGACGGCGGCATGATGTTCTCCTCCGCAAACTCTATCAACTGGGGCAGACTTGCACCTCAGATAATCTACTACATCTCCACCTATGCAGAGCTTGTTAAGGACGGTCAGATAAATGCAGGCGATAAGATAAATATCGTTGTTCCCACAGGCAACTTCGGAAATATCCTTGCGGCTTACTATGCAAAGAATATGGGTATGCCCGTTAATAAGCTTATCTGTGCGTCAAATGCAAACAACGTTCTCACAGATTTCCTCAACACAGGCGTTTACGACAGAAACAGAAAGTTCATCACAACTGTTTCTCCCTCAATGGATATTCTTATTTCCTCAAATCTTGAAAGACTTCTTTACCTTATGTGCGGCGAAAATGACGCTCAGATAAGAGAGTGGTTCGGCAAGCTTGCAAGCGAGGGCAAATATGAGGTTTCCGATGATGTGAAGGCAAAGCTTAAGGCTGATTTTGCCGCAGGCTGCTGCGATGACGAGCAGACAAAGGCTTGCATCAAGGAGATCTATGACAAATATTCCTACACTCTCGATACTCACACAGCGGTTGCTGTCAAGGTTTACGAGGACTACAAGAAGGCTACGGGAGATATGACAAAGACTGTCATTGCTTCTACCGCAAGCCCCTACAAGTTCAGCACAGCGGTGCTTGAAGCTATCGAGGGCTGCAATGCCGATGCAGACGAGTTTGACAAGGTTGACAGACTCAACAAGGTTTCTGGCTACGATATTCCCGCTTCCCTTGCTGAGCTGAAGGATAAGGAGATCCGCTTCACAGGCGTTATCGGAAGGGACGAAATGAAGGATTTTGTTCTGAGATCCCTGTCTCTTTAATATAATGATATGGCGCTTTTTACAATAGGCGATCTTCATCTGTCTATAGCTGTCAACAAGCCGATGGATATTTTCGGCGGCTGGGACAATTATATGGAGCGTATCAGCGAGAACTGGGAAAGAGAGATATCCGAGGGCGATACAGTTGTTATCCCCGGGGATATTAGCTGGGCTATGAGCCTTGCGCAGTCCGAGCCTGATTTCCGCTTTATACATAATCTCAAAGGAAAAAAGATAATACTTAAGGGCAATCACGACTATTGGTGGACTACTGCCGCAAAGATGAACAGGTTTCTGGAGGAAAAGGGCTTTGATTCAATAAGTATCCTCCATAACAATCATTTCGCATACGGTCAGTATGGAATATGCGGCACAAGAGGCTGGATAAACGACGACAGCGAGCCTGCGGACGCAAAGGTGCTTGCCCGTGAGGCGATGAGGCTGGAAATGTCCCTTTCTTCTGCGGAAAAGGAAGAGCTTGAACCTATAGTATTCCTGCATTATCCGCCCCTTTACGGCAATGAGTACAATGCCGACCTGCTTGATGTCATGTACAGGCACGGCATAAAAAAGTGCTTTTACGGACACGTTCACGGAAAAGGACACAGATATGCTGTGAACGGTGAGCGTGACGGGATAGATTTCTGCCTGGTTTCCGCTGACTATGTGCAATTTTGCCCTGTTAAGATAATGTGATTTGTGCAAAATGCAGAAATCATTGAATAGGTATAGCAATATTGGTAAAAGTATGCTATAATCTTTTTATATGCTTTTATTAAAATGGAGGATGTTATAAATGAGCTTAAAATCTGCAAATAAAATCGAAACAAATATCTATGAGCTTGAGGTAGAGGCTACAGCCGAGGAGTTTGAGGCTGCTGTCCAGACTGCTTATCAGAAGGCTAAGAACAAGATCAATGTTCCCGGCTTCAGAAAGGGCAAGGCTCCCAGAAAGATGATCGAGAAGCTTTACGGCGAGGCTTGCTTCTATGATGACGCTGTTAACGCTATGGTTCCCGAGGTCGTTGGCGCTGCTATCGACGAGGCAGGCATTGAGCTTGTTGACCGTCCCGAGATCGACGTTACCTCTCTTTCCAAGGAGGCAGGCGTTTCCTTCAAGGTTAAGTGCACAGCTAAGCCCGAGGTAGAAATTTCCGATTATAAGGGTATAGAAGTAGAAAAATCCGTCAAGACTGTTACTGACGAGGACGTTGATAACCGTCTCAAGTCCATGCAGGAGAGAAACGGCAGACTCATCACAGTTGAGGACAGAGCTGTTGAAAACGGTGATACTGTTGTTATCGACTTCGAGGGCTTTATGGACGGCAAGGCATTCGACGGCGGCAAGGAGGACGGCTTCAGCCTAAAGATCGGCTCCGGTCAGTTCATTCCCGGCTTCGAGGAGCAGATCATCGGCAAGAGCACAGGCGAGGAGTTCACCATCAACGTGACCTTCCCCGAGAACTACCAGATGGAGGAGCTCGCAGGCAAGCCTGCAGAGTTCAGGATCAAGCTTCACGAGATCAAGGCTACAGAGCTTCCTGAGCTTGATGATGATTTCGCTAAGGATACCTCTGAGTTCGACACTCTCGACGAGCTCAAGGCTGACGTAAGAAAGAAGCTTGAGGAGAGCGCAGAGAAGAATGCTGAGGCTGCTGCCGAGAACGCAGTTTACGACGCTCTTATCGAGAAGATGAGCGCTGAGATCCCTCAGGTTATGTTCGAGAACAAGATCGACGATATGGTTAAGGATTTTGAGATCAGACTTTCCCAGCAGGGTCTTGACCTTCCCATGTACCTCTCCTTCACAGGTATGGACGAGGCTGCATTCAGAGATACCTTCAAGGATCAGGCTGAAAAGACTGTTAAGCTCAGACTTGCTCTTGAGAAGATCGCTAAGCTCGAGAATATCGAGGTTACTGACGAGCAGGTTATGGAGGAGCTCAAGAAGATGTCTGAGGCATACAAGATCCCCGTTAACCAGCTTATGAGCATCGTAAGCCCTGTTACACTCAGAACTGACCTCGTTGTTACTGAGGCTTCCAAGCTTGTAAAGGACAGCGCTGTTATCAAGTAATTTTAATCCCAAGTACATTCCGGAGGTGTTTCTGATGAGCTTAGTGCCATACGTTGTAGAACAGACAGGCAGAGGCGAACGCAGTATGGATATTTATTCAAGGCTGCTCAACGACAGAATTATCATTCTGTCTGAGGACGTGAATAATACCACCGCAAGCCTTGTTATTGCCCAGATGCTTTTCCTTGAAGGGCAGGACCCCGAAAAGGACATATCCTTCTACATCAACAGTCCCGGCGGCGTGATAACCGCAGGTATGGCTATTTACGATACTATGCAGTACATCAAGTGCGATGTTTCCACTATCTGTATGGGTATGGCGGCTTCAATGGGAGCATTTCTCCTTTCCGCAGGTACAAAGGGCAAGAGATTTGCCCTCCCCAATGCGGAGATAATGATCCATCAGCCCCTTATTTCGGGCGGTGGAATTTCAGGTCAGTGTACCGATATCAAGATCCACTCTGACCATATGGTTCGTACACGTCAGAAGCTCAATGAAATACTTGCCGCAAACACAGGCAAGCCCATTGACGTTATTGAGCGTGACACCGAGAGAGATAACTACCTTACTGCCGCTCAGGCAATGGAGTACGGTCTTATCGACAAGGTTATCGAGCACAGATAATTTTCCTGCTCTGTCGCCGTTCGGTGGCAGAGCATATTTATATAAATGGAAAGGAATGGTTGATTATGCCGTCAGAGAGAGGTCCAAAGCGCTGCAGCTTCTGCGGCAGACCCGAAACAGCCGCTCAGAATGTTTTTTCGGCAGGCAACGGAGCAAATATCTGCGACAACTGCGTTGTATATTGCTACGAAATGCTTATGAACAACGACCAGCTTGGTTATGTTCCCGACCCTGAGCATTTTGAACGAATGAACAAAATGAAGGGTACAAAGGAGTTCAAGCTGAAAAAGCCTGCTGAGATAAAAAAGGTTCTTGATGAATATATCATCGGTCAGGATATGGCAAAAATCGCCCTTTCCGTTGCTGTATATAACCATTACAAGAGGATCAGCAATGCAGAGACAGAGGGCGATGACGTAGAGCTCCAGAAGTCAAATGTTATCCTTCTCGGACCTACAGGCGTAGGTAAGACTCTTATTGCTTCAACCCTTGCTAAGACTCTTGATGTGCCCTTTGCCATTGCCGATGCCACCACACTTACAGAAGCAGGCTATGTGGGCGATGATGTTGAGAATGTTCTCGTAAGACTCCTTCAGGCTGCCGATTATGATGTGGAAGCGGCTCAGCGTGGAATCATCTATATTGACGAGATTGATAAGATCGCAAGAAAGTCCGAGAATACGTCCATCACCCGTGATGTAAGCGGTGAGGGCGTTCAGCAGGCACTTCTGAAAATCGTTGAGGGTACTGTATCAAACGTTCCTCCCAACGGCGGAAGAAAGCACCCCAATCAGGAGTGTATTGCCGTCAATACAAAGAATATTCTCTTTATCTGTGGCGGTGCCTTTGACGGACTTGAACAGACCATTAAGAAGCGTAAGGATTCTACCACACTTGGTTTCGGTGCTGATATTAAGAGCAAGGCTGAAAAGGAGAAGAACATTTTCAAGGACGTTACTCCTCAGGACCTTGTTAAATTCGGTATGGTTCCCGAGCTTGTGGGCAGACTTCCTGTTATCACTGTTCTTGATGAGCTTGACGAGGACGCACTTGTCCGTATTCTTACCGAGCCTAAGAATGCTCTTGTAAAGCAGTACAAGCGTCTTTTCGAGCTTGACGGAATCACACTTGATTTTGAGGATAAGGCACTTACTGCCATTGCGGCAGAGGCTATCAAGCAGAAGACAGGCGCAAGAGGTCTGAGAGCCATTGTTGAGGGCGTATTGCAGGATACAATGTTCAACGCTCCTACCGATGAGGAAATTTCGGCTGTTGTGGTTAAGGAAAACTGCCTTACGGAAAATGCTGCACCCGAAATTATCAGAGAAAAGAATCAGAAGGCTAAGAAAAAGGCATAAGCCATTGATATGCATAGAGATAAAGCCATTCGGTAAATATATCGAATGGCTGGGACTGTCGATAAAGTTCACTAACGAAAAAAGTTGCACAAATAACCACAAGGTAAAAGTTTCGGTCAAGCCTTTTCAAAGGCTTGCGGGGTCGAGGGGCAGAGCCCCCGTCGCCCTCCGCAGAGGGCGAAATCTCCTTATT
>JAGAJY010000053.1 GCA_017848125.1 Oscillospiraceae bacterium | reverse complement strand
GGCGCCTGCAACGGCACCCGAAGCGCCGACGCCAGCTCCTGCAGCGCCTGTGAAGGCACCCGACGCGCCCAAGCCTGCACCTGCAGCGCCTGTGAAGGCACCCGAAGCGCCCAAGCCTGCACCTGCGGCTCCCGTGAAGGCTCCCGAAGCGCCCAAGCCTGCTCCTGCGGCTCCTGCAAAGTCTGCGGAAGCGCCTAAGCCTAAGATCAAGTTCTGCGACCAGTGCGGAGCGAAGATCGCAAGCGAAACAGCTAAGTTCTGTGCAGAATGCGGAAACAAGCTGGCTCATTGATCGGGATTAAGACTGAATAATTTTCAAGCCGTCGGTTAAACTGCCGACGGCTTGTTGTTTTCGGCTGATTATCACCTGCATTTTTATAAAAAACGCCAAATTAGCGGAAAAACTACTTGACAATTGTGTGCAAATGTTGTATCATAGTATTAAGGTGAATAGAAATGCAGAATAGACCGCCGTAAGGCAAATGTTCTGCTTTTTTTGGGTATTGTAAATAATACCTGTCAAGTATAGTTTGGCGGAGCGTTATGGCTCAAAAAGGCTTTAAGCTTGCGTGCAGGCGTACATACCATACCCCACTATTAAAATCAAGACAGCTTCGCTTCGTCCCATAAGGACGGTGCGTAAGAAACTTCGCATTTCCTCATAAGGGAGGTGCGAAAGATTGAAGGAGGAAATAAATTATGAATCAGATGCCACAGGAATGGGAAGGCTTCAAGGGCGGTCACTGGACTCGTGAAATCAATGTCCGTGACTTTATCCAGAAGAACTACACTCCCTACGACGGAGACGAGAGCTTCCTCGCTGACGCTACAGACGCTACCAACAAGCTCTGGGCAGACGTTATGGAGCTTGCTAAGCAGGAAAGAGAAGCAGGCGGCGTTCTCGATATGGATACAAAGGTTGTATCCTCCCTCGTATCTCACGGTGCAGGCTATATTGAAAAGGATCTGGAGCAGATCGTTGGTCTTCAGACAGACAAGCCCTTCAAGAGAGCTCTTATGCCCTACGGCGGCCTGAGAATGGCTGAGAAGGCTTGCTCTGACAACGGCTACACCATTGACCCCGAGATCAAGCACATTTTCACCGAATACCGCAAGACTCACAATGCAGGCGTATTCGATGTTTATACACCTGAAATGAGAGCTGCAAGATCGGCTCATATCCTCACAGGTCTTCCCGACGCTTACGGCAGAGGAAGAATCATCGGTGACTACAGAAGAGTTGCCCTCTACGGCGTTGACAGACTTATCGAGGACAAGAAGGAGCAGAAGGCTTTCTACATCTGCCCCATGACTGAGGAAAAGATCCGTGCAAGAGAGGAGATCTCCGAGCAGATCAGAGCTCTTGAGAACCTCAAGAAGATGGCTGAGATCTACGGCTGCGATATTTCCAAGCCCGCAACAACAGCTAAGGAAGCTGTTCAGGCTGTTTACTTCGGCTACCTCGGTGCTGTTAAGGATCAGAACGGTGCCGCTATGTCCCTCGGACGTACATCTACCTTCCTTGACATCTACTTTGAGAGAGATTTCAAGCTCGGCAGACTCACAGAGGTTGAGGCTCAGGAGATCATCGACCACTTCATTATGAAGCTCCGTCTTGTAAGATTTGCAAGAACTCCCGAGTACAACTCCCTCTTCTCCGGCGACCCCCAGTGGGTAACAGAGTCCCTCGGCGGTATGGGCATTGACGGCAGACACATGGTTACAAAGACCAGCTTCCGTTACCTCCACACTCTCGAGACTCTCGGCACATCTCCCGAGCCCAATATGACAGTTCTCTGGTCCACAAGACTTCCCGACGCTTGGAAGGCATACTGCGCAAAGATCTCCATCAACACATCTTCCATTCAGTATGAGAACGATGATATGATGAGAGTAACTCACGGCGATGACTATGCTATCGCTTGCTGTGTATCCTCCATGAGAGTTGGTAAGGAAATGCAGTTCTTCGGCGCAAGAGCTAACCTTGCTAAGGCTCTCCTCTACGCTATCAACGGCGGTGTTGACGAGATCAGCGGCGTTCAGGTTGCTACAAAGTTCAGACCTATCACCTCCGAGTACCTTGATTACGATGAGGTTATGGAGAAGTATGATGATATGATGACATGGCTCGCTGAGCTTTATGTAAATACTCTTAACATCATTCACTATATGCACGACAAGTACTGCTACGAAAGCCTCCAGATGGCTCTCCACGACAGAGAGGTTCTCAGATACTTCGCTACAGGTATCGCAGGTATCTCCGTTGTTGCAGACTCCCTTTCCGCTATCAAGTATGCAAAGGTTAAGACTGTAAGAAACGATCAGGGTATTGTTGTTGACTATGAGATCGAGGGCGACTTCCCCAAGTACGGCAACGATGATGACCGTGTTGACTCTATCGCTAACGATATTCTTACAAGATTTATGAACAAGATCCGTCAGCAGCACACTTACAGAAACGGTCTGCCTACCACATCTATCCTCACAATTACTTCTAACGTTGTTTACGGTAAGAAGACAGGCTCTACTCCTGACGGACGTAAGCAGGGCGTGCCTCTCGCTCCCGGTGCTAACCCCATGCACGGCAGAGATACACACGGTGCTTCCGCTTCACTTTCTTCCGTTTCCAAGCTCCAGTTCTCCAACGCTCAGGACGGTATCTCCAATACCTTCTCCATCATTCCTGACGCTCTCGGTAAGGACGGCGGCGTATTCGTGGGCGATCTCGATATTGACGCTCTCTGCCCCTCCTGCGCTAATATCCCTAACACAAGCGACAATGACAGATAAATCTGTCTATAGATAAATCTATCAACAGATAAATCTGTCAGATTGAAAAATCGAATAATTGTGCCGACAGTTTTAACGAAAAATTAAGACTGTCGGCATAACAAGGTAACATTTTTGTGTTATATTTAGCGTATAGAAAGTACACCAAATGAGTATAATTTAACAGGTATTGAAAGGAGTTTTTATTATGGCAGCAAATGCACAGCAGATAAAGAATCTCGTGGGTCTTCTTGACGGTTATGCAGTCAAGGGCGGTCACCACCTTAACGTTAACGTGTTCACAAAGGATACACTTCTCGACGCTCAGCAGCATCCTGAGAAGTATCCTCAGCTTACTATCCGTGTATCGGGCTATGCTGTAAACTTCATCAAGCTCACCAAGGAGCAGCAGGACGACGTTATCGCAAGAACCTTCCACGCTGCACTGTAAGTTCATAAGCGTATGAACGGTTTTATCCATTCAACTGAATCGTTCGGAACAGTCGACGGACCCGGTATCAGGTTCGTCGTCTTTTTCCAGGGGTGTCCTATGAGATGCCTTTACTGCCACAATCCTGACACATGGGAATTTCATTCGGATTCAAACAGTGTTGGTCAGATGATGAGTGCGGAGGAGATTATCCGTATGTATGAGGGCGTAAAGGAGTTTCTGAAGGACGGTGGAATCACCTGCACAGGCGGCGAGCCAATGGCGCAGTTGCCATTTCTTACAGAGCTATTTGAAAAGGCGAAGGCGCAGGGGATACACACCTGTCTTGACACCTCGGGCGTTACCTTTAATCCCGAAAATACTGCCGCAGTTGACCGCCTTATGGACGTGACAGACGTTATTATGCTTGACATCAAGCATATTGACGACGAGGAGCACAAAAAGCTGACGGGTCACAGCAACAAGAATATCCTTGCTTTTGCACGGTATGCAAGCGCAAAGAAAAAGGAGCTTTGGATCCGTCACGTTGTAGTCCCCGGAATCACGCAGAATGAGGAATATCTGCACAGGCTGGGTGTTTTCATTTCCGAGCTGAGATCTGTCAAGGCTCTTGATGTTCTGCCTTATCACGATATGGGCAAGGCGAAGTACAAGAATCTGGGCATTGATTATCCTCTCACCGATACAGAGCCGCTTCCAAAGGAGGAGGCTGTAAAGGCAAGGGATATTATAATGCAGGGTATCCGTGACGGTGTTTCATCTATCGGTAAATCTTAATCATATTATGATCCGACAATGGCGGCAGGCCCGTCATTGTCGGATTTTTTGCTGTTGGTAAAAATATATTTATTATGGTAATCTATACAATTTTCGGCAAAATATAATGATAAAATCCGACATAATCTATGCTAATTGCAGAAAATATAATGAAATTCGTTTTCCCCCTTGCACAAATGCCAAAAAAGGAGTATAATAGAATAGGTTAACTATGCTTCGACGTAAAATAATATATAAATAAGGAGAAGCGTTTTTTATGAACAACATTCCCAATGACCCTATAATGCTTCTCAGCTTTATCAATATGAAGCTGAGGGATAGCTATTCCTCTCTTGAAAATTTATGCGAGGATATGGATATTTCTGCCGATGAAATAGCCGAAAAGCTGTCGGCGGCAGGCTTTGAATACGACAAGGAACAGAACAGATTCAGATAAAAAGGGTATTTCCCCGAAAAAACAGGAGACAACATATTATGAAACCTCAGAAGCTTTACGAAATATTTACCGAGGCTCTGAACGATGAACGCATAAAGGCAGAGCTTATCGACATAATAGCAGGCAAGGCGGAGGAGGACAAGCTTGACGGACAGACCGAGCTTTTCCCCCAGAACGATACCTCCGCTCTTGCTGCGGAAAATGCGTCCCTTTCAAGAAAAATCGCTCTGCTTGAGCTTGAGGCAGGCCGTCTTGAAAGCGCAAACGCAGAGCTTACAACTCAGCTCAAACGCTGCAAGGACACTCTTAACACCTACTGCAGTGCATATGCAATGCAGATATCAATATACGAAAAGTACAAGACTCTTTCCGAAAGCTCCGCAAAGGTCATGAGCGGAATTTTCAAGAATAATACTCTGGGCGGCATTTTTCTCTGCGGTATTCTCCCCGAGAATCTTGACAGCCTGAGAGATTACACAGAGCGTCTTGTTCTCAACAGCTATGAGGAATCAAAGCAGGATATAGCTGTGCTCAGCGAGCTTTATGCATACCTGCTTTCCTGCTATAACTCAACATTCAGCAAGCCTGTTTACAGGCTTACCGAGGTCAAGGCAGGCGACGAATACACAGATGAGCTTCACCGCAACACAGGCACTGCAAGACAAGGCAGGATATCCGCCGTTCTTCTTCAGGGCTGTGTTGCCGCAGCTAACGGCAAGATAATCAGAAAGGCGATAGTCACCTTATGATCTGCCGCTTTATTCCCGAAAGAAAGGCGTGACGACCGTGGATACAAAGAAGATAAGCTTTATCCCCACAGAGCGGGATTATATCACAAATGCGGTTATCAGCCGTATTCCTCAGACTGTTGAGTCCCAGGTAAAGCTTTTTGACCCGCTTCTGCAAAAGATACGAGGTATCTTAAAGGAAGTGTGGGTTCCCATATCGAACCGCAATGTGTGGTTCAACACCGCAGTCAGCGGTATTTTCCCCAATCTTGATGTTTTTGAGCCTTCAAAGCAGAATGTGTTCTTCTCCTTTGCTGAGTCAAAATTTATAAAGAGCTTTGACGGATTTGAGGGAACGCTTATGACTCTCCCTGAGCTTCGTGCTTCCGAAACAATGCTGCTCCGAAAGTTCTCAGAGTGCCTTTTTGCATGCAGAGAAGGCGGTCTGATAAAGGCTTATGACCCTCACGAGGCTGTTACCTACGGCTTTAACACGGCAAATCACCGTGAGGCAGTTTGTATCCCCTCCCTCCGTTTCACAAGAAAGAACGGACTTCCTCTTTCGGGCGATGAGCTTATTATGGTGCTCCTTGACAAGGAGCTTATCCCTCAGGGGCTTACTTCTGCCGAGGAGGACAGCTTCAGAGATCTTATCGGACTGAGCAAATCCGACCGCAGATATATGGGTCTTGCTTCAGACGGGCGTATTTCCTTTGACTGCGCAAAGCTTTCCGAGGATATTACCGCAGGCAGCTTTACAGGCAGCGTGAACGGGCTTGATTTTTCTATGGAAACGCTGCTTGCAGTTACCAAGATAAAGGCAGACGAGGATTTCTCCGCTGCCCTTAAGATCAGTCTGCTGAACTGCGAAAAACGCCGTGCGGATATTGATGCATACGATGACAAGCTCCTTACCGACCCCAACCGTGGTCACTGGGAATTATGGAACGGCGATTTTGGCACTCCCGATTATGCTATAGAGATACCCGAGCCTCTCATTGCAAGAAATCCTCTTGCGGATGCAGACCGTGACGGCATTATTGCTATTGACTTCGGAACAAAGAGCACAGTGGTTGTTTATCAGAAATCCACCGAGCACACTCTCCCTATGGCTATAGGCACGGGACGGCTTGCCGACGCAGGAAAGCCCGAGCATTACGAGAATCCTACGGTTATGGAGTTTGCAAATCTGGAGGAATTTCTGAAAAGATATAACTCCCGCATAGGCAGACCCGAAACCCTCTGGGCAGACCTGCCTGTTTCCCATACAGCTTATTCGGATATGAAAAATTCCGCCAGCAAGGATTATTATTCCTTCTTCTGCGACTTAAAGCAATGGGCAGGCGAGGGCAACTATCCTCTGCGTATCTGCGACCGTTCGGGAGGAGAATATCTGCTGCCTGCCTATATGAGCGGTGACCCTGCGGAATTTGACCCTATCGAGCTTTATGCATATTATATCGGTCTGTATATCAACAATATGCGAAACGGCATATTCCTTGATTACTACCTTTCATTCCCTGT
>JAGAJY010000004.1 GCA_017848125.1 Oscillospiraceae bacterium | reverse complement strand
TTTTATGACGATTTACATCATCTTTTTTACTGACGTGCAGAAGATAATATCCATCGCTTCTCATAATGTAACTAATGGTGTTCATAAAGCTGCAAACCTCTTTATTCATCTTCATACTTGCCACCTCTCTTTTCTGCAACAAGCAATGCCATCGTCAGTATTCCGACGGTACCACCGAAAACAGCACCTAATATAAAATGTATCATAAAGGTATTCCTCCGTTAAATTGCTTTGCGTTTTACGGTTCGTCCATCTGCGGCGAGTTTGTCAAGACGTTCCCGTATATCCGAAATGCTTTTTCTATCCTCGTTAAAAAGCTCTCGCTTTTCTTTATCAGTACCAAACCTGAGATAATCTGAAAGGTATTCTATGTAACCCTGCTTCTTCAGGCTCTCCACAAAAAGCGGGTGCAGACTTTCAGCAGGATTTTTAGGAGCGTATGTTTTTCTCCATTCAATCAGCTTATTAAGATATTCATCTACAATGGCAGTTGCATTTTTAAGCCACGCCTTGTACTCATTTTCTGTCTGCATTACCTTGTTCACAGGAACGGCGATTTCCCCGTCGAAAAGGTGCAGACCAAAATCATAGCTGATTTTTTTTGCGGCTTCAATCTGTGTAAGCCCAAAGAGCTTTGCGGTAAAACCTGTGCAATCTCCAGTTTCCCCACAGCCAAAGCAATAGAAATGGTCGTCATAGACTTTCAGGCTTGGTGTACCGTCCTCGTGAAAAGGACAGCAAGCCATACCCGAACGGTTCATCTGCAATCCATAGAACTTTGCAACGTCCTGCATTGATACCCTGTCCCTTATTTCACCAAAGACATTATTCAATAACACATCCCCTTTCATTTTCTCTGAATCTGAAAGGGGTAATATTTTGGCGAGGTACAGAACAATGCGGCGAGTGATTGTCTGCGGAATTATCCCTTTCATATATTCCGGTCACTCAGCCCCCTGTTTTATAACCCTAATCTACAATTTCCGCTATTTGCACAACAAAAACATATATTCAGCTTACTCTGATTGTAGCTTTATACAAAGTTGCAGGAACAGGTTATATTTTAACGGTGTAACTGACCTTAACTATTAGAGGGGATAAATCTTTTCGCTACTCGCCACAGCGAAATGAATTTATAGGTGCCGCCCATACGGGCAAAATCCTCTGAAAATGAGGAATACGGATTTTTTTGTTTTGTGTATGCGTAGCAAGCACAGAAAGAATACGTATTCTTTCACAAATCGCCGCATTTTCGAGGATTACCCCTCAAAAATGCACATTCAGGGAACCCTTACCCTGAATGTGGCTCTCTCATATTTTTAGGCTCTGCCTAAGACCGAAAACAATAGTGGAGGTGTATTTTTGAGAAAAACAAAACAGATTAAACGCAAGGAAGTAATATACAGCATTGAAGAATGGGAAGAAATAAAAAGGCTTGCCGAAACTGCTTCACTCAAAACAGGTACATATATAAAGCGAATATCCCTCAACGGAAAAATCAACGTCATTGACCTGAATGAAGTCACTCCCGTTATGAACGCTTTGCGTATTATCGGCAACAACATCAATCAGATTGCTAAAAAAGCAAATGAAATCAACAGCATTTATGCAAGTGATATTGAAAATTTAAAGGAGAACTACGAAGATATATGCCATACGTTAAATCTATTCCTATCCACTCTACCGTCAACCGCAGCATAGCCTACATATTAAATCCCGAAAAGACGGATAATTTGGTATATACCACCGCCCTGAACTGTATGGCAAATGCTAAAGACGCATATAATGATATGAAAATGGTATACGAATATTTTTCGGGCAAAAAATATAACGCCCCTCCGCCGATAGACGGCAAAGGCAGCGTTAAGGCTATTCATTATATCCAGTCTTTTGACCCAAACGAAAATATCACTCCCGAACAGGCTCACCGAATTGCAAAGGCTTTTGCAAGAAAGACTTTCGGAGATGATTGTCAGATAGTAATTGCCACACATCTCGACAAAGGACATCTGCATAATCACTTCATACTGAACAGCTACTCTGTATCGGGAAAGAAATTTTATGATAACCAGACAACGTTAAAAAAGGTACGGGAATATTCCGACAGAGTATGTCTTGCTTTTGACATTCAGCCTATAAAGGAAAATAGAGGGCAAAGCAAAAATATCGCTTACAATGAATGGGAGCATAAAAAGCGTGGCACATCGTGGAAACAGAAAATCCGTCTTGACATTGACAGTCTTATAGGTTCTGTAAAAAATATTGATGAACTGTTGTGCGAACTTGAACTTATGGGATACTCAATAAAACGAGGGAAATATATTTCAATAAAAGCAGAGGGACAACAACGATTTGTCAGAACCAAAACACTCGGAGAAGATTACACAGCAGAAAGTCTTATTTCCCGTATTCGTTGGCGTGACGTAGGGGCAGGTGTTACCCTGAACGGAGAACCTGCTCCGCTTCGTTCAGATTATATCAATACTATTGATGAAGTGACGCAGCTTGCCGCTATGGGCAAAAAAGTTCAAAGGAAACGTGACCTCAATGTCCCATACTCCCCTGATAATGATATGGATATTTACAAGCTGTCCGCCCAGCTTACAATTATAAATCGTGACAATATCCATTCTATCGGGGAGTTGGAGGGCAAGATTGAAAAATTGAAAGCGGAATATGAAACAACGAGGAAAGAACTGAACCAACTTACAGCCAAGCAAGACAGTATGGACAGCCTCATAGAACAGGCTGAACGCTACTTTGAGCTTGCGTACAAGCCGCAGCTTACCCTATCAGAAAAGTTGAAACTGAATATTTGCAAACAGGCTATAAACGGCAGTAGCATTCAAAACCGTACTGACCTTGAACGCATAAAATCTGTCAAGCAAGAAACGGACAAAAAAATTGCAGCTCTCAAATATAGCTTTGAGAACTGCAAACAGCTTTATGAGGTGTATGCCGATATTGCCAGCACCTATTATCAGATTTCTAATGGGGATTATATTTCCAAGCTCGTTGAGGAGGAAAAACGCAGGCTGGAACGGGAGGAGGATAAGAAAAAGAGGAAATCTCTGTAAGCTTTACAAATAGGGGAACAGCAGGTATGCTTTGGGGCATATCTGCTGTTTTTCATTTTCGTGATGTTAATCATATCTCTAAGATATCACCATTTAAAATCATATCCAAATCAAAAATCTTTGGCTTAACGCTTAAATCAATATGAAACACTTGTGGTTCTTCAATCCTATTATCTGATAATACGATTCTATACTCCTGCTGATTTTTAAAAAACATATCTTTACAAAACAAAGAACGATATACATATTCCTCAAGAAAAACATATTTTTTTGCTCCATCAATTTCTTCAGGAGGCACATCTTGCGTAAGATATTCATAATACGATAAATCAAGATGAGGAACTTTTCCATCTTCTTTTATTCCCGATACTTGAAAATAATGAACTAAATCACTTTTTACAGTTTCGCCTAATGATTTATAAAAATCATTCATCAAACATTGAGGGTTAGCGAACACCACTACCGCATCAGCCTTTGCAAAGTGTTTTCTCATATCTTCTTTTTCATCATCTGACAAAATAACCCTTATGTGATTCTCATCGATTCGACAAATGTGGTCGTAATCACAAGCAAACATACAATACACAGGTATATTATTAGCTGGAGCATAATGAATTAATATATCCTGGTTTTCAATGGTTTTTAAAAGAGCCGTGTCATTATTATTGTAAACCTGTCCATCGACAGCATATACATAACTGCCACCCTCAAGAATATCCCCCTGACCTTTGTTTTTCTGTCCAACTTCAATATCTCTGAATTTCTTTGCGTTAGAAAAATAAAAATCTCCATTTATCAAATATTGTATATATTTTCTTTCGCCAAACTTTAATAATACTTCAACAGCCACAATATCCTCCTTCTTATGAACAGAACGCATTAATAAAAGCTACACGTAATTCTTCGACTGATTGATATCTTTTATTAGTATCAGGGTCAATTCCTTTCATTACAAAACCTTTTATTTTTTCATCTTTTATATTCTCAAGATTATATTTCCCTGTCATAATAAATAGAATTAATCGTGTTAATGCAAAAGTTTCGTGCACCATCGAATAATTTCCGAAACCAATAACCTCTAAATTTCTATCATTTAACGAGCCTTTTAATTCACTTTCAATACTGGTCAATATGCTGGTCTTATCCTTAACCAAACCGAAATCTGATAATTTTACAACACTTACATCATCATAATGAATAAGTAACACATTAGTAAAACTTATGTCACGGTGAAGATACCCCTTACTGTGAATATACGAAAAGCACCTGAATATCTGATTTGCTATATTTCTGCGTTTTTCTTTACTAAGAGTAGTGTTATTCTTTTTTATATAGTCATACAAGGAATCATCAGCATATTCAGCATAATATTCGTTTTTTTCAGAGTCATATCTATAAACTTCTAATACATACGGAGAATGTAATTCTTTCATTACATCATATTCTTTTTTAAACCTCAACAATTCTTTAGGTGTAAGGTCTTTATCCGCTCTTTTTATAACAAAATATTTATTATAAAATTCATCTTTATATTTAAAGACTTTTGCATAAGAACCTTCCCCAATCAGTTTTATAGGATATTTACGTTCAGCGAAAACCTCTGGAACTTTCACTAATTGTTGTAACTCAAAAATAGGCTCATACTCCACTAATGTAATAGTAGGTAAATCATCAGGAATCGGACTTCCGTTGCTTTCTTGTAAGAAATCTTTACACTTTTCAATTAATTTTGCATAATCATTTGTTATTTCAAAAGAGTATGGCGACTCTTTTAATACGTATTTCATATCTTCATACAACTTTATATATTCTATAAGTGCTCGACTTTCGCCTGCATTATAATGCCCATTTGTCTTGGAATACATAAATTTAAAAAGTCTATTAAATTCTTGATGAAGTATTGCAAGAAGTTTTTCAAAATTCTTATTGCCTAAATTCTGATACAAGTCCTCAGTTCTAACCACTTCGGATAATTGATATGTTTGAAATTTCTGTTCAAGAAAATAACGAATATTTACAGCCATAATAAACTCCTAATATACTACGATAATTCTTCCACTATATCTTTTTTACATTCCGCTTCAACATCATTTAATATTTCACTTATGTATTTAAAAGAAACAACATAATCTTCAATGGTTCGTTTTAATACAAAGCACGGGTGCGATTTAAAATTCATATCAAAGTCACTTGCAACCGAAACATTCGGAGAATTTCTATGTGTCATTTTATTTCGCATACCATTTACAAATGAATGATTTCCTTTCCACATACCATCGCATTCCGTATCGTCAACTTCTTCAATGTATGCGTATATTATCCTTGCCTTATCCTCAAAACCTTTGCAGAAATCCTTTTGTGGATTAAATATCTTTTTATAATACACTTTGTCCGCCGGAATGTTAATATCAAAATATAGACGATATAATTGAGCAAGCATATCCCAAGAACTTGATGTTCTGAACATAGCATTTTCAAGATAATAAAAAGCCAGCATTTCTTCTTCAGATATTGCATTACTAATTATGTTAAAATTGTTTTGCAAGTTATCGGAATACGAATATTCAATAGCTTTTTGAAAAGAGTAATGTATCTTCCGATTTATGTCTATCAATGTATCATATATCGTCTTATACTGCAGCAACTTGGCAATGGGAGAATCCCCCTCTTTTGACGAGGATACACCAAATATAAATTTTTCATCTCCGCAAAATAATGTAAACCTATATTCATCATACTTAACTGCGGACAATGTTTCCAATAAATATTTGACTTCCTTTTCAACAGACATAACAATTCTCCTTAAATAAATTAGATGATTATAATTATACCACATAATCCTTCATATTTCAACAAAAGTATAGCGGTATCGCCAAAAACGATACCGCCGTAACTATTTATGCAATTTCCTCATCTGATAACCCAATCTCAGACATCTCATAAGCGTAGTCAATCTTCTCTTTCTCCAGCTTTTCAGAGAGCCGTACAACCTGTGCGAACAGGTCTGAACGAATAGGGAGTATCATCTTCATTTCGCCAAGCACCGAGAGTGCCTGCGCCTTATCCTTGCAGCCGAGGGACTGTAACATACATCTTTCCTCGGATGTAAGTACGCTGTTCATCATAATCATATTATCAATCCTCCAATCATAATTTCGGTTTCTTTTGCGGCTTCGGCTTCTCAAATTCAGGAGTATCTTCCGCAGGAGCATTTTTCTCTGTGAATTTTTCTTCGTAAGCATTTGCCATATTATCAAGGCTTTCACCGCCATTTACCATATCACAGGCTTCTCGGATAATTTCAGGCGGTATATTCAGCTTCAGAGCCTTATCTGAAACGGCTTCAAGCTCCGCCACATTATCAGATATACCCTGCAAGGTCTGCGGGAGCGTATCGAGAAAACGACTCTGCTGAATTTCAAGCGGTATAAAGTCTTTCAACGGCTTAAATCCCACGCTATCAACGTAATATGCTGTATCGTCAAGCACTACCACGTCGGAAACGCTTAACGAGTGTCCTTTGAAATCTTCGGGACGTTCCTGATTGAAAATATAGAACGCTGACTCCAGCTTTTCGCCCGTACTTTTGCCGCTTAACATTGAAACGTCAGCTTCATACATTTTGTCATAGGTCTTGAAATCAGGCTTTAAGCCAGCCTTTAAGAGCCTTTCATAAGGTTCAAACCTTACGTCACGAGTTTCGTCAACTCGTCTTATCTGATAAATTTCAAAGGTCTTGGCAGGTGCTTCAATCTTCGGAGGATTTATTAGACTTGCAAGCCTGATGTTGCATTTCTCGTAATCTCCCTTTGCTATAACCCTTCCTACCGCATAGGTATCATCGCTGTTTTTCACATACTCCTGCAAGATATGTGAATCAGGCGATTTCTTGTCAGGGTTAGTGGTAATGCGATATGTTATGGCAGGAAGCTCCTTTGTCTGACTTCTGTAAATCTCCGCCGATTTCTCATCAAGGGTCTGCGGGTGAACAAATTCACACTTAACGGTACTCTGCTTGCTTTTATAAATATCAAGCAGAGCCTTTTTAGCTTCCGCAATAGTAGCAATACCTGACTTTGCAACTGTCACAAGTCCGTCTGCACTTATTGTTGCTACTGCAAATTTACGGTCAGAGGTCTGACGAACAGCATAATATTCAACAGGCTTCGGCTTTATCCCTGCTTCCTGTTTTCTCTGCTCCAGCTTGTCCTTTGCCGCCTTGTATGCTTCGCTGTTTTCCTTTGAATAGGTCTTTTCGGTCAAAATGTCATAGTCCTTTTT
>JAGAJY010000052.1 GCA_017848125.1 Oscillospiraceae bacterium | reverse complement strand
TGTTAAAGAAGCTGACAGAGTATTATAACGTCCTGAAGCTTAAACCATGGTGGATAAACAATATCAGCCTTTGTATAACAAGAACTGCGATCTCGCTGCTTTTTGCGGTGGTTGCATTCATAATGCTTATGCTTAATATCAGGGAAGGCTCTGAAGCAATGGCTATGACCTCTGTTATTCTTGTTGCAGGATTCATGATAAGTGCATTTATTGCAGGAAAGCTGAAAATGGCAAAGCTATCGGCGGCGGTTATGGCTGTCCTTGTTTCTTTTGTAATGACTTTCTTTGCACTCAGCGGAGGAAATGAAGGCTTTGCAATACTGTGGATGCTTCTGATACCTATGTTTGCAATAAATCTTCTCGGAGTAAAAACAGGGCTTTGGGTATCCATGTATTTTATTGTGTTTACCGCAGTGCTGTTCTGGTCGCCGTTTAATTATATAGTTGCAGAAAAATACACTCATTCGTTTATCTCAAAATATCCCATACTGTTTATATGCGATACCGTTGTATCTGTGATTCTTTCTCTGCAAAAGGAGTATTATAACAGAAAGGTTCATTTTCAGTCGCATATTGACGGTCTTACAGGCGCATATAACCGACGTTATTTTATGGAGTATATTATCGGTTCGGATATGCTGTCAAAAGAGAATGTTTGTATAATGGTAATAGACGTAAACGGACTGAAAAAAGTCAATGACACAATAGGTCACGAAGCGGGGGACGAGCTTATCTGTGCGGTTCCCGAATGCTGCGGAAAGGTGTTCGGTGACAAGGTAAAGGTATGCAGGATAGGCGGAGACGAATTTGTGCTTATACTGAACGACTCTGCGGCAGAAATAAACAGCTCTCTGAAGCTGCTTAAAGAAGCTGCTCAGCAGTGGCAGGGAAAATACTCGGAGCATCTTTGCTTTTCCGCAGGCTGGGCTTCCTCAGAGCAGTTCCCTGAAATGGATATGGCTATGCTTTTCAGTGAAGCGGATAAAAAAATGTATGCCGAAAAGACAGAATACTACAGAAATCGCTGCTGCGACAAAAACTGATTAACGGAAAGAGATTTTCATCACCCCTTGAAATCCCTTTAATAATATGCTATAATCATAATATCAATTTTGTTTGCCATACGGCAAAAAGGAGCTGTTTGAAAATGAGCAATTTTACAGAAAATAAAGCCCGTGCAGAAGCACGCTATGAGGCTCTCATTACAAGAAAAAACCGTGTTTCCGAGTGCTATAACGGAATTTACGACCGCTATGAATACCCTGTGCTTACCGCAGACCACGCACCCATAATCTGGAAATATGACCTTAACCCCGAAACAAATCCCTATTTTATGGAAAGACTGGGAATAAATGCCGTTCTCAATTCGGGTGCAATATTCCTTAACGGCAAGTATTACCTTGTGGCAAGAGTTGAGGGCAATGACAGAAAATCCTTCTTTGCCGTTGCCGAAAGCGACAGCCCCGTTGACGGCTTCCGCTTCTGGGATTTCCCCGTAGAGCTGCCCGATACACAGCCCGAGGAAACAAACGTGTATGATATGCGTCTTACTCAGCACGAGGACGGCTGGATATACGGCGTTTTCTGCTCCGAAAGCAAGGATACCTCAAATCCCGACCTTTCTGCCGCAACCGCACAGGCAGGCATTGTCCGCACCAAGGACCTTAAAACATGGGAGAGACTTCCCAACCTGAAATCAAGATCTCCCCAGCAGAGAAATGTTGTCCTTCACCCCGAATTTGTTGACGGAAAGTATGCCTTCTATACCCGTCCCCAGGACGATTTCATTCAGACAGGCTCAGGCGGAGGCGTGTGCTTCGGTCTTTGCGAGGATATAACAAACCCCGTTATCTGCACCGAGGAGGTCGTTGTATCTCCCAGACAGTACCACACCATTACCGAGGTCAAGAACGGTGCAGGCGCAGTTCCCATCAAGACCCCCAAGGGCTGGATACATATTGCTCACGGCGTAAGAAACACCGCCGCAGGACTGCGTTACGTTATCTATGTATTCGCAACCGACCTTAACGACCCCTCAAAGCTTATCGCTTCTCCCTCGGGACTGTTCATTGCTCCCCACGGCGGCGAAAGAGTAGGCGACGTTTCAAACGTGTGCTTTACAAACGGTGCTGTTGTAAGGGAAAACGGTGATGTTTACATCTACTACGCTTCTTCCGATACAAGAGTTCACGTTGCCGCAACCACTCTTGACAAGCTTATGGATTACACCTTCAACACCCCCTCTGACCCTCTGCGCTCGGTTGACTGTGTAAAGCAGCGCTGTGAGCTTATCAGAAATAATCTGAAATATCTCGGAAAATAAGCAATGAAAAATAATTTTCTCAAAGGCATTATTCACGGAATACCCATTGCTTTAGGCTATCTTTCGGTTTCCTTCGGCTTTGGTATCACGGCGGTAAGGGCAGGTCTTTCTGTCCTTGCCGCTGTAGGCATTTCAGCCTCAAATCTCACCTCGGCAGGTCAGGCGGCAGGAGTTGAGATAATCGCCGCAGGAGGTACGCTTATCGAAATGGCGCTGACTCAGCTGATAATAAATCTGCGGTATTCTCTTATGGGGCTGTCCCTTACCCAGAAGCTTGACGATTCCTTTACAGTTCCCCACCGTATGCTTGCGTCCTTCGGCATAACCGACGAGATATTCGCCGTAGCCTATGCTCAGCCTCATAAGGTCAGCCCCTTTTATATGTACGGGCTTATCCTTATTTCCTTCATCGGCTGGACATCGGGCACTTTTCTTGGAGCGGCTGCGGGACAGGCATTGCCTCCTGCCTTCACAAGCGCAATGGGTATCCTTCTTTACGGAATGTTTATCGCCATAATCATTCCCCCCTCACGGAAAAACATAAGCATATTCGGAGCGGTGCTTGCCGCCGCACTTATCAGCCTGCTGTTTGAATATGTGCTGACAGAGGTAAGCGTAGGTTTTGCCATAATCATAAGCGCCTCTGCCGCCGCCGCACTTATGGCGATAATATCACCCGTGCCCGACGAGGAGGGAGAGAAATGAGCATAGCTGTATATGTTGCGGTAATGGCAGGAGTCACATACCTTATAAGAATGCTGCCCCTGACCCTTTTCCGCTCAAAGATAAAGTCACGCTTTCTGCGGAGCTTTCTCCACTATATTCCCTATACGGTGCTCAGCGCAATGACCTTTCCCGCAATTTTCTATTCCACGGGAAACACGATCACAGCGGCAATAGGAACGATAGCCGCCCTGATAACCGCATTTTTCGGGCTTCCTCTTATAGTAGTAGCCCTTGCCGCCGCAGGAACGGCACTGCTTGCAGGCTTTTTCATCTGATTCACAGAATATTATGCAGGTGGGGAAATTCCTCCTCATAAAGCCTGTCTATCTGATTGCAGGCTGAATCTATCTCAGCCGTTACCTCGTCGCTGTCATCTGCTATAAAGGGCGATATTTTTGAAACAGAAAGGGCAATTTCCTTCAATTCGTCATCATGCACCAGCATGGTGACTTTTTTTTCATAGCTGTGCCATTGGGCTTCAAGCTCGTCTGCAAGGCTCTGAGCCTTGGCAGTGTCTCCCGATTCATAGGCACTGCGTATTTCGTAAAGCCTGCCCTTGAAATCTCTGTTAAGATGTGACAGAATAAACAGAGAGCCTACAGACAGTAGTATTATAATAACAATAAGCACAGCCGCCGCCTTAACCCTTTTCAATAATATCCCCTCCCTCGTCGGAATCCGTAAGCGCCTTTCGGATAATGCGGTATTTTCCCGCACTTTGGGCTGTCATAAGAAAAACATCTGTCTGATTCAGTCCGTTGGCGGTCAGGGTCTTTGCAAGCCAGCCCTCACCCAGACCCAGCCTTTCCAGAGATGAATCCATAATTTTTCCGTCCTGCACCACTACGGAGGGAGGGTCAAAGGAGGGCTGCTTTATCTCCATATCCCCGTTGGTAACGGGACGGGCTGAGAATTTAGGATATACGCTGACCTTTCCCGTAGTTTCCACCACCGCAAACTGAACTTCCGCAAGGTCGAAGATGCCTTCCGCACGGACAGCCTCCATCAGGTCGTCTGTGGTAAAACGAAGCTCATACAGCTTTTTCTGGTCAACCTTGCCGTTGCTGATTATTATAACAGGCTCGCCCGAAACTATCCCCCGTATCTTCTTTGACTTCACCGAAAGCCATGACATAAGCACATCAAGGCAAACAAGGGTCAGCACAGGCAGCAGCCCTGTGATAAGGGGAATACCTGTATCCTCCACAGGAAGCGTGGCAATGTTTGATATAAGTATGGTAACAGCAAGCTCAGAGGGCTGCAGCTCTCCGATCTGGCGCTTTCCCATAAGCCTTACGGAAAAGATTATAACGCAGTAAAGTATCACGGCTCTTATGAATACGACCGTCAAGCGCTCACGTCCTTTTTCAGAAAAATTCCCTGTTATTTTTCCGCATATATGTCGGATTATGCATATGAGACGCAGCAGGATAAAAAAATCCTTCCTCCCGTATTGACAAACTGATAAATATCTGATATTATAATTATAAAGTTTGCAAGTTTCGGAAACTCAACTTGCAATTTGAAAGCGTAAAGCAAATTATATAATTTTGAAGGGAGCTTTGATTTTTTATGATAAGAATCGGAATTTTAGGCTACGGCAATCTTGGCAGAGGCGTTGAATACGCAGTTTCACAGAATGAGGATATGTGCCTTGCGGCAGTTTTCACACGCCGTGACCCCTCCTCCCTTAAGATAGTTACGGAAAATGTTCCTGTTTACAACGTGAAGGACGCCGCCGCTCATGCTTCGGAAATTGACGTCCTCATTATCTGCGGCGGAAGCGCCAACGACCTGCCTGTGCAGACTCCCGAATTTGTAAAGCTCTTTAACGTTATTGACAGCTTTGATACCCATGCAAGGATACCCGAGCATTTTGCCAATGTGGATAAGTCCGCAAAGGAGTCGGGCAAGGTGGGCATTATATCCATCGGCTGGGACCCCGGACTTTTCTCCCTTATGCGTCTGCTGGGCAATGCCGTTCTTCCTCAGGGTGCTGACTATACCTTCTGGGGCAAGGGCGTAAGTCAGGGACATTCGGACGCTGTAAGACGTGTTGAGGGCGTAAAGAATGCAAAGCAATACACAATTCCTGTCGAGAGCGCTCTGGCAAGAGTAAGAAGCGGCGAAAACCCGAGCTTACCACAAGAGAGAAGCACACAAGAGAGTGCTTTGTAGTTGCCGAGGAGGGTGCTGACAAGGCAAGGATAGAAAACGAGATAAAGACCATGCCCAACTATTTTGCCGATTACGACACCACCGTTAACTTTATTTCCGAGGAAGAGCTTCTCAGAGAACACGGCGGTATTCCTCACGGCGGCTTTGTTATCCGTTCGGGCAAGACAGGGGAGAACGCTTCAAACAGCCACGTTATGGAGTTCAGCTTAAAGCTTGATTCCAACCCCGAATTTACATCAAGCGTCCTTGTGGCATACGCAAGAGCCGCATACCGTCTCAGCTGTGACGGTGCATCGGGCTGCAAGACCATTTTCGACATTCCCCCCGCATATCTGTGCAGACAGAGCGCAGAGGAGCTCAGAGCGCATATGCTCTAAGCAGGGCTGAGCCCTGCACCCGCCCGTTCTGTTTGTTATCCCAACCGCTGTGCTTTGCGGCTCGGTAACATAAATAATGCGCAATTCGTAATGCTTAATGCGTAATTATAAATTGGTAATCTTTAATTCGTAATATCTGATGTTTTCCGCCGCAGGTCTGTTCTGCGGCGGTTTTCATATTCTGACAGCTGACGGAATCGGTGAGAGTATATTTATTATAACACAAATGTTTCGGAAAATCAATTGACATAACGCCAAAACTTTTGTTCTGATATTTGTGCATATCCACAGCCTCCAAAACAGATCTTATCAATTGCACCTTACACATTACGCATTGCAATTAAATCGGCTTTGCAAAATGCACAAAAAACAGGACGAAAAAATTATCTGATTACAGTTGAAATTTATAAAATAATGTGGTATAATATAAATATGTATTATGGCAATACAATAACAATATTTACCTGACAGCGGCAATGCTTCGGGAATTTGAGATACATAATTGCCACAAAAAAGGAGAGCGGATAGCATTATGGAGCCGTATATCGTTAAACAGACAATTATGAATAAGGATCAGAAGGCTGTCGGCTATGAAATATTATACGCTGACGATCAGGTAGAGATGTGGCAGGCTGATGATACAACCGCCGCAAACGCTATCGAAAACTTTCTGTCATCAATAGACAGTGATAATTTCATCAGCGGAAAGACCGCATACATTACCTTCACAAGAAATCTCCTTGTGAAGAATATCCCGAAAATGTTCGATACCGACAAGCTTGTCATTCAGATAGAGGACAGACTTATCACCAATCCTATGTCCCATTCCCTTGTTACCAAGTTCAAGCAGATGGGCTATAAGATAGCGGTGGTTGACTTTGAATTTGCTCCCAGATATTTCGGCGTGCTTGATATTGTTGACTATATCAAGGTGAATTTCAAGGAGCATGAATCCCCCTCTCTTGAAAATGTTATCCGTATAGGCAAGTCCTTCGGAAAGAATATGATAGCCTATAATGTGGATTGTGCAGAAGCCTATGAGAAAGCAAAGCTCTACGGCTGCACAGGCTTTCAGGGCTCATACGTTTCCGAAAAAATGCCCTCTGCCCTCCAGAAATCCAAGGTAATGCAGGGCAACTTTATGATGCTTATGGTGGCAGTAAACCGTGACGAGCCTGATATTGACGAGATAGAGGAGATCGTATCGAGGGACGTTTCCCTTACATATGCCCTCTTAAAGCTTGTAAACTCCGCATACTTTGCTCTCAGAAACCGAGCAAAGTCCGTAAAGCAGGCGCTTGTTATACTGGGTCTTGGTCAGCTTAAGCAGTGGATATATCTGCTTTCCTTCAAGACCGACGACGGCAGTATGCCTGACGAGCTTATCAAGCTTTCCTTCCTGAGAGGAAATTTCTGCGCAGAGCTTGTAGAATTTGCGGACAATATGCCGATTTCCCGTTCAGAAGCGTACCTTATGGGTATGTTCTCCACTCTTGGCAAGCTTATGCAGATGCCTATCAGGGATATACTTGCGCAGCTCCCTATCAGCGATGATGTAAAGAAAGCTCTTACAGACCACGAGGGCAGACCGGGTATGCTCTTTGATGCAGTTCTTGCCTATGAGAATGCCGAGTGGAAGAAAATGGGCGAGCTTGCGTCGCAGCTGGGTATTCCCAAGGAGCTTATTTCCGAGAAATACTGTGAGTGCGTCCAGAGCGTAAACAGCACATGGGATAAGCTTATGCAGGCTACCGATTACGACGACGAGGAATGATAATATATTCGGGTGGCTCAGGCAATATGCCTCTGTCACCCTTTTTTTCAGAAAAGAGGTAAGTAAAATGGAGATTATCAAGCTTCCACCAATGAGCAATTTCGGAGTAAATTCCTATATAATCGTTTCCGACAATATGAACGGTGTGCTTATAGACGCACCCTACGGCGGCGAGAGTATTATCAAGACCCTTATGGAAAAAGGGATAGAGCTAAAAATGATACTTCTGACCCACGGCCACTGTGACCATATCGCATCGGCGGCATATCTTTCGAGGGAGACAGGTGCACAGGTCTATATCCACAAATTTGACGAGGATAAGCTTACAAATGACCGCACAAATCTCACATCGTTTTTCTCCCTCCCTCCCATCACCCCCGTAACAAATGCCGTAACTGTCAGCGACGGTGATGTTATCGAGCTTGACGGGCTTGAATTTGAAGTCCTCCACACTCCCGGGCATACAAGCGGCTCGGTGTGCTATCTTCTCGGTGACAATATGTTCAGCGGAGATACCCTTTTCTGCGGCAGCATGGGCAGAACAGATATGCCCGACGGCAATGACGAGGTAATGACCGAAACGCTGAATATGCTCTACAGCTTCGACAGGAATACCAATTATACCGTATATGCAGGTCACGGACCCTCAAGCACAATGGTAGAGGAACGCAGTCACAACGCATATCTCAGATACGCCGCAGGACTGAGAACGAGGTAAAAGGAGAAAAAAGCTTTGAAAATATACACAATTATCGGCGGTGTGAACGGTACAGGCAAAAGCAGCCTGACAGGTGTGCTGAAAAAACTCCGTTCGGATATGGGAAGGATTATTGATACAGACGTATTGAATACCAAATATAATGGTGATAGGATAAAAGGCGGCAAAGAAGCCGTAAGGCTGATTTCCGAGTGTATAGAAAAAGGCGTTGACTTCACTCAGGAAACCACTCTTTCGGGCAGGCGGACTCTTAAAACGATAATCGCCGCAAAGGACAGGGATTACTATATCCGTCTGTATTACGTTGCCGTATCCTCTGCAGAAGAAAGTGTAAGACGAATCGAAAACCGTGTCCGAAAGGGCGGTCATCATATACCCGAGGAGGACGTTCAAAGACGTTTTTCAAATCGATTTGATTCTCTGCTTGCGGTGCTTCCCTACTGCAATGAGGTTCATTTTTATGATAATGAAAACGGCTTTGAGGAGGTAGCGGTTTACCGAAGCGGTGAGCTGACGGTTACTGCCGATGTGCCGCCAACGTGGCTGTCGGAGCTTATACTGCTCACTCATTGAATTATGGGAATCTCTCGCTGCAAAAAACCATATATCCAAGCTTTTTGCGGCGATTTCTTCTCCATAATTCTGATGGTGATCAGTATAGAAAATATGCTGTAATACGGAAGGTTAAAAAAATGACTGTCTTTTTTTGCAATAATTCATATAAATACGAAATAGAAGCGGTGATGAAGCTTTTCTGCCCCTTGGAAAGCTTTGAATTTGTCTTTGACGGAGCTTACACAGGGGGCGAGGGCACTGTCCTCGTAAGCGTTGCCGATAAGCTTTCGGTAACAGCGGAGCTTCACGGCAAAAAGGTCACACGGGAAGCAGTCCTCTGTGCAGAAGCAGACAGGGAGCTTACCCTCTGCCGTATGCTCTATTCGGCAATGTCCGAGATAACAGGAGTGACCCCCGAATGGGGCTGTCTTACGGGAATACGCCCGGTCAAAAAGGTCAATGCCCTTATCTCGCAGGGCTGTGACAGAGATATGGTATATGAAAGGCTTCACGAAAAATACTGCATCGGCAGAAACAAGTCCGACCTTTCCTATCTGACTGCTGTTACTCAGAAGCCTGTCCTTGACAGCCTTGACCCCAAAAGCTTTTCTCTCTATGTGGCAATACCCTTCTGCCCCACACGCTGCTCCTACTGCTCATTTGTATCCCATTCCATTCGTTCAAAGGGAGCAAGGGAGCTTATTCCGCAGTATGTGGATATGCTGTGCAGCGAGCTTTCGCAGCTGGGAGAGATACTGAAAGGCAAGAACGCTTTCTGCGATACGGTCTATATCGGCGGCGGCACTCCCACATCACTTTCCGCAGTACAGCTTGATAAAATTATGAAAACCATTAAAAAATCCATTGACATTTCCCGAATCCGTGAATATACTGTAGAAGCGGGGCGTGCGGACACCATAACCGAAGATAAGCTCAAAGCTATCCGTGACAACGGTGCAACACGAATTTCCATAAACCCCCAGACTATGCAGGACAGCGTGCTCACCGCCATCGGCAGACAGCACACCGCCGCACAGTTCGAGGAGTGCTTCGCTCTTGCAAGAAGGCTTGGCTTTGATAATATCAACACCGACACCATTGCAGGACTTCCCACAGATACCCTCGAGGGCTTTAAGGACACTATCGACAGGCTTATCTCAATGGATCCCGAAAGCATAACCGTCCATACCCTTACCGTAAAACGCTCCGCAGAGCTGTTCAAATCGGCGGAAAGCTTCCGTGAGGGCTACCTTACGGACAATACCGTTTCCCGAATGGTAGACTATGCCTTCGGTGCTCTGACGGAAAATGAGTATATGCCCTATTACCTTTACCGTCAGAAGAACACTGTAGGCAATTTGGAAAACGTAGGCTATGCGAAAAAGGGAAAGGAAAGCCTGTACAACGTCTATATTATGGAAGAAGCACAGAATATCCTTGCCTGCGGAGCTTCGGGCTCAACCAAGCTCATAGACAGGGAAACGGGAAAAATCACCAGACATTTCAATTATAAATTCCCCTACGAGTACATATCACGCTATGAAAAGATGACAGCGTACAAAACCGAGGTCGAAAAATTTCTGTCCGAGCAATAATGCGTTTATATGAAAGGCGGTATTTTATGAAATACAATGTGGATAATCTTATCAGCGATTCCAAGGACATTCTCGACAAGCTTTCAGACAAGGCAAGCGGGGCTGTAAGCGTATCAAAGGCATATATTGAAAAGGCACAGCTTCGTGTAAAGCTCAGGGATATGTATTATAAGCTGGGAAAGACCTGCTATGATATGCATCAGAACGGCAGTGACGAAACAGGCAATATGAAAAAGCTTATAAAGGAAATAAAGATCCTCGAAGCAGAGCTTGAATATGCAGAGGAAGCCAGCGGCAAGCCCAAGGAATGTAAATTCTGCGGCGCAAGAAATATTTCGGAAAACATCTACTGCTCCAAGTGCGGAGAAAAACTCAGATAAAAGAGAGAAGTGTTTAAAATAGAGATTTCAAAGAACGTGATAATAGAAAGCCTTGAAATAACCGATGTTACCGCCGAGGGAAACGGTGTCGGTCATATTGCCGCAGATAACGGCGGCAGTATAGCCGTGTTCGTTTCGGGTGCGGTAACAGGGGACGTGATAAAATGCAGGATAGTCAAGGTGCTGAAAAGCTACTGCTTCGGCATAATCGAGGAAATGATAACCCCCTCCGCCGACAGGGCGGACAGAGGGTGTGATATAAAAAACACCTGCGGCGGCTGTGTTTTTCGTCATATAAGCTATGAAGCAGAGCTGAAAATAAAGGGTGACATAGTAAAAAATGCCTTTACCCGTCTGGGCGGTTTCCCCGAAGACAGCTTTGAGCTTCTGCCCGTCTGCGGCTGTGACGAAACTGACGGCTACAGAAACAAGGCTCAGTATCCCGTTGCCGCAGATAAGGACGGCAGAGCGGTCTGCGGCTTTTACGCAAGGAGAAGCCACAGAGTCATTCCCTGTGATGACTGCAAGCTCCAGCCGCCCGTGTTTTCCGACATTCTAAAAGCTGTTACGGAATACATAAACAAACGTCACATTGCGCCCTATAACGAAAAAAGCGGCACAGGGCTTATCCGTCACATATTCATACGCAGAGGCTATCACAGCGGAGAAACGGCGGTATGCCTTGTGGTAAGAAAAAACTGTGCAAGAGAGCTTAAGCCCCTTGCCCGTGAATTGTGCGATAGATTCCCCGATATAAAGTCTGTTACAATGAACATAAATCCCCATAACACCAATGTTATCATGGGCAAGGGGATAGAGGTGCTGGCAGGCTCTGAGGTCATATCCGACATAATGTGCGGCAACAAGATAACCCTTCACCCACATTCCTTCTATCAGGTAAACACCCGTCAGGCAGAGCGGCTTTATGCAGTTGCGGCGGATTTTGCGGCTCTCACAGGAAATGAAGATGTGCTGGACCTTTACTGCGGCGCAGGCACCATCGGTTTATCCCTTGCATCAAAGGCGAAGCGGATAACGGGAGCGGAAATAGTTCCCGAGGCGGTGGAATCGGCAAAAAAGAACGCCGCAGACAACGGCATAGCCAATGCGGACTTTATCTGCGCCGACGCAGGACAAGCCGCAAAGCATTTCTCCGATGAGGGCAGAAAGCCCGATGTTATCATAACAGACCCCCCAAGAAAGGGCTGTGACGAAGTTACCCTGTCGTCCATAGTGAAAATGTCGCCCAAGCGTGTGGTGATGGTTTCCTGCAACCCCTCCACCGCCGCAAGGGACTGCCGTTATCTTGCGGATAACGGCTACCGCCTTGAAAAAGTCTGCGCTGTGGATATGTTCCCTGCGGCAGGGCATGTGGAGACGGTATGCTTATTGTCCAAACTAAAATCAACACAGCATATAGAGGTTGAACTGAAAACTGACGAGCTTGATCTGACCTCTGCGGAAAGCAAGGCTACTTACGATGAAATCAAGGCTTATGTCAAGGAGCATACAGGCTTGACGGTATCCTCGCTGAATATCGCACAGGTGAAGCAGAAATGCGGTATTATTGAGAGGGAGAATTACAACAAGGCGAAGTCTAAGGACTCCAGACAGCCGAAGTGTACTAAGGAGAAGGAAGAGGCTATTGTTGAGGCTTTGAAGGTTTTTAAGATGATTACGTAAAAACTGTAGAACTAGTTCATTTTTATAGCCGAGCGTATTTTGGTAATAGGAAATCGATAATTAAAGTCGCAGTCATCGCTTACGATGCTTGAAAATCCGCTATTGAACGCTTCATGAAGCTGATTAATCAGAATTTCTTAGTGCGTTATACGACATTGGTGTTGTTAGGACGTGAGTAATTTTGATAGATACGATTGATACTACATTACAGTATATGTTGGACTATAGTCAATAAAATGGAGTGGCTAAATATAGGGGGATATGACGTGAACAATTTGAAAAATAACAACTATAGTGAAAAATCCAATGCTATTAAGGAAATAAATGATTTATTCGCATCTAATGATATTGCAGAAATAATGTTGAGGGTGAATTCAAATTTAAGCGAACCATTTGATCTCAAAACAAAATCTAAGTCTGCTATACGCACCCCCAAAAAAACTAATGTTGCACTTGTTTCTGATATGCTTAAAGAATTGATACGTGTAGAAGAGGACTCGTGTGATATAGATTATATCACAAAGTTTAAAGAACGATTTAAAGCTAAAAAAATGAAATATGCTCCTAGTGATATAAAGAATAAATTACAACCATGGTTGGCAAATCAGCAATTGCCTCAAGGAGTATATAATAAAAAATCTCATATGTTTATATTGAAAATCTGTGGCGTTTTTGATATGAGTATCGATGAAACAAAGAGTTTTGTATCCAAAGTGTTCTTTGAAAGAGCTTTTTATAATGATGTCGATGATATAGCAGCGTATTACTGCATTAAGAATAAAATTCCATGTGCTGATTGGGATAGAGTATTCAAGTTTTGCAATGCTGAACTTTCCGAATCCGAAAAAACAGGAAAAAATGCAGATAATACTGACGATTCTGTTTTAACAAGCATTTTGTACGAGCAATTGAGTTGTATTTCCGAGGAAGATGAATTAAAGAGGTTTATTTCTCAAAACACGGAAACCATTAATAGTGATCATATGAAAGCAGCGCGGCAAGAGATTGAGGTTCTGCTAAAAAAATCAACGGAAATAGCTAAAAAAATTAAAGCTGATAATGCCATCGAAGAATATGATGTCATTTTCGGAAATAAATACAAACATGAGAAAAGTGAACAAATCGTTTATTGTGAAACTATTAAGAGGAATTTTCCAACATGCAAATCTTTAGGGAGAATACGTCACAACCGAGGTTCGTATGATTCAATAAGAAAAACATTAATTCTTTTGCATTTTTTTGTATTCATGTCTAACAGTAAAAACAAATCTCTATGTGCTAAAAAATGCTTTGAAAAGTATTATTTTGAAGCAAATGTATTACTGGCACGGTGTGGGTTTTCGGAATTGTTTATTCGTAATCCCTATGAGTATTTGTTTATGTGTTGTGCTCGTGCAGAAGACCCATTGGAAATGCTCAGAGGGTGTGTTTCCGACATGTTTGGAGTTCAAACAGGGAAAGACAGCCTTTTACTAACAAAAACCACCCCTGATATTAACTTAAATTTCGTGTTGACTGTAATTTATGGATTCAAATTGCCATAGTATGGATGATTTAAGATGTGTTGTTTTTGCAGCACATCTTTTTTTTTATTTGGCTTGTCATTGTCCGCTTAGGTCGTTGATTAATGATGTGCGATGCTGTATAATCAAAACAAGCAATAAGGAATTGCAACAAAAAAGGAGGAGTTATTATGAAAAAGTCAATTTTTAACAAAGCAGCACTAATTTCAACAGGAGGCATCATAGGAGCTGTGGCAAGCGGAGTTTCCGAGGCGATCACTCAAAATTGCGGGTTTGACAGTAATTTCAATGATGACGATGAATTTGCTGACAAAATCGCATGGGCTTGTGTCCGAGGTGCGGTAACGGGCGGTTCATCAGCTGCATTGATTCTGCTGGCAGAAACTGTTGAAAAGAAGTCACTTTCAGCAGCAGTTTCTGCTCTTACAGTATTTCTTGGAACAGCCGCAACTACGGCTATCATGTGCAAAATTCACAGCGCTGAGAAGAAACGCTTTTCAGATTACGACAGTTTTGATGTTTGCGAAGAAGGTTTTACCGATTTTAACAGCCTTCTTCGTAAAAAATCCAAAGGTGAAAACGCCGATACTAAAAGCAATTAAAAATACTATTTTTTAGGAGGAATGATTATGTCAAACGATAACAGAAAAAATCACGGAACAGAATGTGCTGCCATCAGGAAGGCCTATGAATCGTCACTCGGTATCAGAGCTGTGGAGCGATCAGGATATAACATCAATCTTAAAGGAACGATCCACGAGATCGGTTATGCAGATTCTCTTAATCTTCAGCCTTCAAATTTAATGAGCGGCACTAAGGCAGTGCTTGCTAAATCTACAACTGCTGTAAGAGACGATGTATTGTGCATGAATGGGGGCAAGGTTCTGGGCAGAGCACAGCTTAAAGATACGCCTAAATCAATTGGCGATACAATTAAGCGTGTTTCAAACGGTCAGTACCGAGGAACAACCTTGGTTGGAACCGAGGAAACAGTAGCTGCTTACAGCAAAGCAGCTGCAAATGCCGCAAAACGAGGAAAGAACGTTACACAGTCTATGACTTCATCAGGGATATCCTCGACCGATACAGGCAGAATAGCAGCCGAAACTATAGGCAAATCTGCAAGCGGAGGTATTACGGCAAAAGCTGTAACTAAGGTAGCGAAAAGTTCTGCTTTGGCAGGAGCAGTAATTTCCGGAGGAATCGAGGCCATAACCGCTGGCAGTGAGCTTGCTAACGGCGAGATAGACGAAGAAGAGTTCGTTGGCAGAGTAGCAAAAGAGACTGTCGGCGGAGGACTGTCAGCAGCCGGAGGGAGTGCAGTAGCAACATTAGCTTCTGCGGGAACTGCTACCCTGTTAGGCACGTCCGCTCCGGTGTGGATTCCTGCAGCTGTTGGTATCGGGGCTGCTATAGCAGTAGGAACTGCTATCAAAAGTATTTGGGACGCAATCTGGGATTGATTAGCCCAAAACCATGGGAAGCAAACTTTTCTGCTTCCCATGGTATCAGCAAAATAACAGTTGACATTACATCGGTAAGAGAGTAATATATAATTATAGGAGGATTTGGTTATGATTATCAGAGAACCATTAAAAGAGGGTACAATTATACGTGATAGAGATAATATCTATACTATCAAAAAGATGATAGGTGAAGGAGCAAGCTGCCTGGTTTATGATGCTGACTTTGTTGATGATCAAGGCATAATATACAAGGTCAGAATCAAGGAATGCTTCCCCATAAATTATGCATTATCACGTCGGGCTGACGGTAATATTATTGGTGACAAAGATGGACTGGAAAAAGCCAAAACTCGCTTTAAGGCTTCCTACGAAAGATTAGTGGACTTGCGGAACAATAATAAAAATATCACTAATTATATTGTTGTACCAATTAGATTGTTTGAAGCTAATAATACCATGTATTCTGTATTTCCTGTTGATGTAGGAAAAAATTACGGTCAATTGCTTGAGGAGAGCTTTGCAAATAAGGGGAACTGCACATTAAAAGATGCAATGGTAAGATTCAACAAAATCGCAAATGTTGTATTACAGTTCCATAAAGCAAATGCTCTTTGCCTAGACATAAAACCTCAGAACATTTTTATTTTAGATACCAAGCCTGAGATAGTCAAGCTATTTGATTTTGATTCAGTTGCTACAATTCATGAGGGGCAGAATTCTCTGGAATATGTCTCTTTTTCAAATGGCTTTGCTGCACCCGAGCAGTTAACTGGAGATAAAGACAATATTTCAAAGAAAACAGATGTTTATGCGTTAGGCGCTATGCTTTATTATGTGTTGTTTGGTAAGCATTACGACTGCCTTGACAAGATCAATGACGTTGGTATTGAGTGTAATACAATGCTTTATACCGACTACCACCCTGCTTTTGCCAAGAAGCTTAAGAAATTCTTTGATATGACTTTGGCGATATGGCCTGAGGACAGAAAAGAAATGGCGGATGTCATTAAAAGTTTGGAATGCCTGATTATGAATTCAGATCCTTACAGTATTCTCGAATATATAGACGATGAGAACGGTGAACTTGAAGATGCACCTGTTGATTCTAATCTTGAAGCCGTTCCCAGATATGTGGAATTATTAAAGCTTGCATATTGCAATGGTAGTATAAAGCCTGATGATGAAACAAAGTGCAAAATCATTAATCTAATAAAGAAATACATTATCGAAAAATGTGATACTGGAAAAAAAGTTTTTGATTTCATGCAAACGATGGTATATCTAATAAATAATATGCGTTCAGCGTGCTTATTTGAAGATTTAGGAATAGTGTTCAAGGCAGCACAATCAAGATTTAATGAATGTTCTATATACAATGTTTATTTGCAGTTACTAGGATGGTTGATTAATTTTAATTTTGTAAATGGCACCAGCCAGGAGCAAATAGAAGCTTGGAATTATGATATTGCTGATATTGCTAAAGAACAATTTATTAAACTCGAAACAGTTTATAAAAATTATAAAAAGATAAATGGTGAAAATCATTATATTGAAGATATACTGCTTCACATTAAACAAAGATATGGTGACTTTAGAAATAAAGATGCATATTTTCCTTGCCATTGTAACAATCCACCTATTCTTCCTGAAGAACTCTTAACATTCAAGAATTATTTTGACGGAATTTGATTTTTACAGCAATAGCTTTTTATTGAAACATAATGGCACCTTTATATAATCCGTGATATTATATAAAGGTGCCATTACAATATACTGACCGTTCATAATGTTCGGATATTTTCTCCAAATTAAGTTTCGGTGCATATACCCTGATTATGCATGTAATTGTACGAAAATCGAAAAAGTACGTACTTTTTCTACGCTTGCGGGTATTTCCGAAAAGGTATATACCTTTTCTACGCTTGCGAGTATCTGCATATAATTCTTGCGAGTATCTGCATATAATTCTTGTCAAACAATGCTGAAAATCACTTTCTCCACTTTTTAATCGGATCAATGTTTCCGCAATTATCGGAAGTGGCAGGAAAGTTCATCATCCATTCTGCGTATTCTTCCTCGGTGATAATTTTTTCATTAAGTTCTTTTCGGCGAATCTGCCATTCCGAAAGAAATTCATTAAGCAGATGATTATGAAACTGAATTGCAGGTTGAGGATTTCCCAACTCATCGGAAACAGATATGATTGAAAAATTATTTGTATGATGTTTTTTCGATTCCTGCTCCAGATCAAAAAGCAGATGTATAAAAGTTTCTGTATTTTCCAAAGACGGATTTTTCAAAAATGAAATATTTACATCAAGTAAGTTTGCTATCTCGGATAATAAATCTGCTTTCGGTGTTCTTGTGCCGCTTTCATATTGTGCGATTCTCACATCGGCGGATTTTTCATCAAAGCCGAGTTTTAATCCAAGCTCTTTTTGAGTAAACCCACGAAGATTTCTTGCGTATTTGATTTTTTCTCCTATCGTCATAATGTCCTCCTGAAAAAAATTCTGAATTGATTATACCATATTTTTTCATTCCTCTCAACATCCTAATCAAAAAAGTTAAACATTTTTTCTTGAAAGTATTGACAAAAGCAAATTTGTATAGTATAATACAATTAATCATTTAAGCTTAGTGATTTCTTAAAACTATTTTTTTGAAAAATTTAATAACGGCGTCCCGAATAAGAGGGGTGGAACAGCGAAAGAGAGCTAAGAGCAAATCTGCGGATTTGTTTCTTAGCTCTCTCAGTCTGTCCAAAAAGCCCCTAATCAGGTAACTGATTAGGGGCAAAATATATATTCAAGCAAAAACAGGCTCAAAAATCATAAAATACAAGTAAGTCCAAAGCTCCTTCCACCTGTGGATTGCATATTTTTTAAGATTCA